>JBFHNV010000014.1:0-45719 GCA_041593595.1 Gammaproteobacteria bacterium | reverse complement strand
GAGGCCGCCGACGCCGCGCTGGCGGCGGCCAATGCCGCCGCCGGCGAGGGTCTCGCCGCAGGCCTGACCGAAAGCACCGACGGTCTGGGTGCGGTGGGCGCCTACAAGGGCCTGTCCAAGCACACCCAGCTCGGCGGCGTCCTGACGGTGTTCGCGCTGCCCAGGAGCTGATTGCCACAGCAGCAACAACCGGCCGCACCCCGCAGGGTGCGGCCGGTATTCCGAGACGTCAGCGCCCGCGACCCCGGTCGCGGGCGCTTGCCGCACGAACGATTTCCCGCCTCTGATCTGCACCGGCTTGGCGACGTGTCCGTCCCCTGCCGCCGGGTCCGGAGGTGCTCCTCGACGCGGAGGCTTGACATCCCGTGACGACGATTGCCGATATTGCCCGCAGACCTCTCTGCGGCCTGCTGCTCCTGCTCGCGGCCATGCTGCTGTCCTCGCCCCTGCCGGCCCAGGATCTGTCCGCCCGCATCGATGAGGCGTCCCGTGCCGCCGACGCCGCCAGCGAGGCCGCCGACGCCGCGCTGGCGGCGGCCAATGCCGCCGCCGGCGAGGGTCTCGCCGCGGCTGCCGTGGACCAGGCGCTGCGCGCCGCGCAGGCGGCCCAGGCAGCCGCCGACGCGTCGACCCGGGCCCTGGAAGCGGCTCGCGCCGCGACCGGCGGCACCGCCACCGCCGCAACCGCTGCAACCGGCACGACCATGGCCGCTGCCGCGGGCGCCGCAGGCGCGCCCCCCTACGAAGGCCATATCCGATGCGAGGGCGGGGACTGCAAGGTGGACCTGTGGATGATCCGCGGCTTCCGCGCGTTCAGCCAATGCCAGGTCTGCCATGGCCTGGAGGGCCAGGGCAGCACCATCGCCCCGAGCCTGCTGGACAAGCTCAAGGAGATCGACAAGGCGCGCTTCGTCGAGGTCGTCACCAACGGCTACCAGGGGCAGATCGGGGTGATGCCGGGCTGGAAGGAGAACCCGAACGTCATGGACTACATGGAGCAGCTCTACGCCTACCTCAAGGCGCGCTCCGACGGCACCCTCCCGGGCGGACGGCCGACACGTTACGATCGCTGACCCGCGGACTGGCGGCCCAGCGAGGTGACGGGATGAGGACACACGCACGCGCGCTCGGTGCGGCGGTGCTGGCGTGCGCGCTGGCGCTCGCGGCAGCGGCGCCTCCCGCCGACGCGCAGTCGCGCAGCGCGTTCCGGATCTGTGCCGACCCCAACTACCTGCCCTGGTCGAACAAGGCGCAGGAAGGGTACGAGAACAGGATCGGCGCGTTGCTGGCCCGGCAGCTCGACCTGCCGGTGGAATACACGTGGTTCCCCCAGCGCATGGGTTTCATCCGCAACACGCTGCGCGCGCGCAACGACGCGGGCGAGTACAAGTGCGACGTGGTGATGGGCCTGCCGACGGGCTACGAGCTGGCCATCACCACCCGTCCCTACTACCACTCCATCTACGCGCTGGTCTTCGTCAAGGGCCGGGGTCTGGACGACGTGAAATCGGCCGCCGACCTGCCGGCCCTCCCGCCGGAACGCCTGTCGAAGGTGCGCTTCGGTCTCGCCGAGCGCAATCCCGGCACCGTGTGGCTGGCGCAGCACGGGCTGCTGGACCTGATCACCAAGGCCTACGCGTCCCAGTCGGGCGATCCCGGGGAACATCCCGGGGCACCCGAGCAGCGGGATCTCCTGGCGGGCAACATCGACGCGACCGTGATGTGGGGGCCCATCGCCGGCTACT
This sequence comes from Gammaproteobacteria bacterium, assembly GCA_041593595.1. Classification (GTDB taxonomy): domain Bacteria; phylum Pseudomonadota; class Gammaproteobacteria; order HK1; family HK1; genus JBFHNV01. The sequence goes on along the minus strand of JBFHNV010000014.1, from coordinate 43,974 downwards.
TCGCACGGGAGAACCAGGGCACCACGCCCATCGCGGTGCTGCCCATCGCCTCCACACCGGCCGCGCGCATGCACTTCGGCATCTCCGCCGGCGTGCGCTTCGGCCAGAAGGAGGCCCGGGACGAGCTGCAGCGCCTGCTGGACGAGAACAAGCCCGCCATCGACGCGATCCTGAGGGATTACGGCGTGCCACTGGTGGACGCCAGGGGCGAGTTGATCGCGCCCTGAGGCGCAATGCCGCAGGCCGGTTTCGGTACGGCGCCTCGTATCGAGCAGGTCAGGGTGACGACCGGCGCGCCGCCAACGCGCGAGGTCCAGGAGATCTCGCGAGCCCCGTGTACCATGTCCTGGCCCCGGGGGCGCCGCTCATCGTCAGTGACAGCCATGACCAACACGACCTCACGCCCACAACATCCGCACGCCGATCTCGACGTCATCGTCGTCGGTGGCGGTCTCGGCGGCCTGTACACCCTGTACCGGATGCGCGGCCTCGGCCTCTCGGCGCGCGCCTTCGAGGCGGGCAGCGGGATCGGGGGCACGTGGTACTGGAACCGCTACCCGGGCTGTCGCTGTGACGTGGAGAGCCTCGAGTATTCCTACTCCTTCTCGCCCGAGCTCGAGCAGGACTGGCACTGGCCGGAACGATACGCCACGCAGCCGCAGATACTCGAGTACCTGGAGCACGTGGCGGACCGTTTCGATCTCCGCAAGGACGTGCAGCTCGACACCCGGGTGCTGGCTGCACGCTTCGACTCGGCGCGAAACCTCTGGACCATCACCACCGAGCACGGCGAGTCGGTGAGCGCCCCCTATATCGTGATGGCGACCGGCAACCTCTCCACCCCGCGGGTCCCGGACTGCAAAGGCCTCGAGCGATTCAGGGGGCGCTGGTACCACACCGGGATGTGGCCGCACGAGGGCGTGGATTTCACCGGCCAGCGGGTCGGCGTCATCGGCACCGGCTCGTCGGGCGTGCAGAGCATTCCGCTCATCGCGGCCCAGGCGCGGCATCTGCACGTCTTTCAGCGCACGGCGAACTTCATCCTGCCCGCCCACAACCGGCCGATGGATCCCGAGGTGGAGCATGCCCACAAGGCCAGCTATCGCGAGCGCCGGATGGCCGCCTACGACACTCCCTTCGGTATCGCCGGCTACCCGCCGCCGACGAAGAGCGCGCTCGAGGTCAGCCCGCAGGAGCGCGAAGCCACCTATGCCAGGAAATGGGCCCAGGGCGGGACCATCAGCTTTCTCTACGCCTACACGGATCTGCTGCTCGACCAGGCGGCCAACGACACCGCCGCGGAGTTCGTGCGCGCGCGCATTCGCGAGATCGTGGAGGATCCGCACACCGCCGAGCTGCTATGCCCTGACAGTCACCCCATCGGCACCAAGCGCCTCGTTCTCGACACCGGCTACTTCGAGACCTTCAATCGCGACAACGTGAGCCTGGTCGACGCGCGTAGCGCACCCATCGAGTGCATCACCGAGACCGGGCTGCGCACCAGCGAGGCAGAATACGAGCTCGACGCCATCGTCTTTGCCACCGGCTTCGATGCGATGACCGGCGCGATGAAGGAGATCGACATCCGCACCGACGCCGGCGCGGACATCAAGCGCAAGTGGGCCGACGGACCGCGCACCTACCTCGGCATCATGATGGCCGGCTTTCCCAATCTCTTCATGGTCACGGGGCCGCAGAGCCCGGGAGTGAAGAGCCAGATGATCCTGTCCATCGAACAGCACGTCGACTTCATCGCGCGCTGTCTCGTGCAGCTGCGAAAGGCGGGTCACACGCTCATCGAGCCGGAACCCGAGGCCGAAGACGCCTGGGTGAGGCACAACAACGAGATTGCGAACGCCACCCTGTATCCGAAAGCGAACTCGTGGTACATGGGCGCCAACATCCCGGGCAAGCCACGCATCTTCATGCCTTATGTCGGCGGCGTGCACACCTACTACCGGCGGTGTAACGAGATCATCGCGAACGGCTTCGAGGGCTTCAGGATGACACCCCATCCGGAGATAGAGGCCGCGATGCGGGACCACGAGCTGCCGCCGCCGGCGACGGACGACCCCGAGACGCAGCTCGGAGCGGTGGGCGTGCCGTAAGGGCAGGGGGCAGGTCGCGGCACTGGACGCCGGGTCCGTCCCCGTCACGCCACACGTCCTCGCTGCGTCTACCTGGTCTTGCTACTGCAACGGCGAGTGCGCCGCCGGCAGTGCGATGGTGGACGTCATCTCCTCCAGCAGCGGCCCCGCCTCCTTCAGGAAGCCCTGCCACCTGGGGTCCTGCATCACCTTCGCCCGGATGGCGAGTCGTTCGTCCAGGCTGCGGTAAGCCCACAGGTGGGAGACCTCGTTGGGCTCGCCTGCATCCGTGATCCAGGCGCAAACGGGGCTCGAGTACTGCTCGCGCACGGGCATGATGTCCACGAAGAGCTTCGCCCACTCGCGGGCCCTGGTCGCCTTGGCGCGGTAGGCGCGATACTCGTAGACGTGGCCGTCTCCGGCCGGTTTCTTGTAGGGCAGCAGCGGCAGCATCAGTCGCACGTGCTGGCGCACCAGGTGCGGGCGGATCAGGGGCAGGTACTCGTCGACCCAGCGCTCGTTGCGCGACAGCTCCGCGCGCAGCCGGGCACGCTCGTCGAAGCTCTCGTAGGACCACAGGTGCATGACCTGGTTGAGGGTGCCTATCTCCGTGAGCCAGTAGCCTTCCAGCTTGCCGTAGCTGTCGCCGCGGATGTCCTTGGCCACGGTGCCCGAGTTCCTGGCCACGATGGCCTGGGTGCCGGGCTGGCAGGTGTAGGTGCGCAGTTCGTAGATCATCGCTGGCTCACTCCCGTTCATGCTTCCCTCCGGTGTCCCGCCGAGATCCGGTCTGGCGCGTCGTCACGAAATCCCGGGGATACCGAAGGGTATCATTCACGAAACGCCGGTTGCCGGCGCGCTGAATAGCGGCTCCGAAGTGCAGATCACCGTCCACATCCGCATCGCGACAGTCCTGTAGCACGATTCGGAACAGCTATTCAGGGCCACGGAGTTCCCCCACGAAGCGAGGCAGGATGTCCAGGTGCGATGGACCGGGTTCCCGGGGCGTCTTCCCGGGAATCCGTTGCGCGCCGGTCGTTCCTCGGTCGTCCCGCGAGCATGCCCGGGCCGTTACCATCCCGGGGCCGTCGTGGCACATGCCGTGGCGGGGGACGCAATCTTCTCGACCGCGAACCGAGGACGACGCCGATGCCCAGGTTGACCGCTGAACGCCTGCAAACGCTCGTGGAAGGGCTTCTCCAGGGAGCCGGCGCCTCCGCCGAGGAGGCCGCCACCGTCGCGCGCCTGAGCGTCGCGGCAAATCTCGCCGGCCATGACTCCCACGGCGTGATCCAGATCCCCGTCTACATCGACCGCATCGAGCAGGGCCACATCGTTCCGGGCGCGCCCTTCGAGATCACGCAGGAGAGCGACACGACGACGGTGATCGACGGCCACTGGGGCTTCGGCTACGTGGTCTCCGAGCGGGCCATGCGGATCACCGTCGAGAAGGCCGCGAAGGCCAACGTGGCCGCCGCCACGGTCCGCCGGCAGAGCCACGTGGGTCGGCTGTCCGCCTACCCGATGATGGCGGCCGAGGCGGGCATGATCGCGCTGATGACCGCCGACTCGGGGCGCACCGCGAAGCACGTGGTGCCCTTCGGCGGGCGCGAGGCACGCCTCGGGACGAACCCCATCGCGGTGGCGATGCCCTCGGAGCTTGCCGGCCCGTTCGTCATCGACATGGCCACCTCGGGCGTCGCGGCGGGCAAGATCAAGCTTGCCCAGGCCCGCGCCGAAGCGATCCCGCCCGGCTGGATCCTCGACCGCGACGGCCGGCCGACCACGGATCCGAACGCGTACGGCGAGGGCGGCGTGCTGCTGCCGCTCGGCGGCAGCGAGGGTTACAAGGGCTACGGCCTGTCCGCCATCGTGGAGATCTTCTCCGGGCTCCTCACGGGCCTCGGCTTCGGCGTGGACCCCGCGGGCCCGCACAACGACGGCTGCTTCATGGCCTGCTTCAAGGTGGAGGCGTTCCGCGATCTGGCGAGCTTCCGGCGCGAGGTGGCCGAGTTCGCCGCATACCTCAAGGACACCCCCACCGCCGACGGCTTCGACGAGGTGCTCTACCCGGGCGAGGTGGAGCATCGCCGCGAGCAGGAGCGGCGGCGCGACGGCATTCCCGTCGAGGATGCGACCTGGGGCAAGCTGCAGACGCTGGCGGAACGCTACGGCGTGCGTTAGCAGGCTGTTGAACAATTCCGATCGCCGACGGAGGACGACCGATGGGTGCAGCGATACCCGACTACGAGATCATCGCGCCGCCGGCGTTGCCTGCCGCCCCTTGGCTCACCTTCGTGCACGCGGCCGTGCAGGACCGGCGGGTGTGGGGACCACAGGTCGACGCGTTCAGAGACAGGTTCCGCCTGCTGCTCGTGGATCTGCCCGGCCACGGGAAGTCCGCCGATCGCTCCGGCCCCTACGGCTTTGCCGAGTACGCGGACAGCGTGCTGGCCGCGCTCGACGACGCCGGTGTCGAGTCCACCCACTACGTCGGCACGCACACCGGGTCCGCCGTGGCGCTCATCCTTGCGGTGCGTGCGCCGGAGCGGTTCCGCTCCCTCGTGCTCGAGGGACCGCCAATCCCCGGCGTGGACATGCCGGCGGTGAGCGACGCCATCGCCCGCGCCCGCGCCATCGCGCGCGAGCAGGGAGTCGAGGCCGCGCGCCGCCGGTGGTACGAGGAGGGCGACTGGTACCGGGTCATGCGCGAGCATCCCGAGCGGTGCCGCGCCGAGGCGCACTGGCGGATCTTGTCCCAGTTCCCGGGCGCGCCGTGGCTCGATCCGGCGCCACCGCGCGCGGTTGCGTCACACCTGGAGCACCTGCCCGGGATCCGGATCCCGACCCTGCTCCTCAACGGTGACGGCGACGTGCCGGATTTCCTCGCCGCGGCCGACGAGCTCGAACGGCGCCTGCCCGACGTGCGCCGGGAGCGCATCCCCGGGACGGGCGGTTTTCCGAGCTGGGAAGCACCGGAGCGTGCGAACGCGCTGTTGCGGGAGTTCCTGTCGGCGCGACGTTGAATGCGTCGATTCCGGGACGACTGCGCTGAAGCTCCAGCATCGCCGCCGGTCATTTCGGGCGTCACGCGAGGAAAGCGATGATGCGTGCGGCGAGCGCCCGGGACTCCGACGGGTCGAGATGGGTGGTCAGGCGATACGTCCCGGCCCGGCACTCGAGCTCGATGCCGCCCTTTTTCCATATTGCCTCGGCATCGCTACGCTCTCCCCTCCGGTGGTTGCGAGCGGCATGATTCGAGTGACTACGGCGTCCCTCTCGCCGACGCCAGGCGCCACCGCCACACGCCGCTCGCGTACACCGACACCACCAGCACCAGGGCCAGCGCCCCCAGCGGCCGGCGAAGCTCCAGCGCCGCCCCCCGGCGCAGGCCCAGCGCCGGGTGCTCGAGCAGGCGCCGCATGTCGTCACTGTCTCGCACCCGGGCGTACTCGAGGCGCAGCTCCGCGCTCAGCGCACGCAGGTAGCTCTCCTTGAGCGACGAGAGGTGCTCCCGGCCGGCGGCGATGCGGCGCTCGAGGGCGATCCGGTCCGGGGCGTGGGCCGGGCCGCGCGGGTCGCTGGCCCCCACCCGTCCGAGGCTCGCCGTGTCCACCTGCAGCACGTCCTCGGGCTTCCAGAACCCGCGACGCCGGCCCTCGGAATCCAGCTTCGGGATGGGCACCAGCTCGTCACCACCGATGCCGGCGACGGCGCCGCGCACCTCCCCCACCTCGCCGCGGTAGCGGGGACGCAGCTCCGGGTTGATGGGCGGCGCCTCGTGTCCGTCGGTCACGAACACCACCGTGGTGCCGGCACCCAGGTGTCTGGCGGCGAGCAGCGCCGAGTGCAGCCCCTTGGCCACCTCGCTGCGCGCCTCCCAGGCCATGCGCCAGTCGATGGCCTCGATGGTCGCCGCCATGTCGCCGTAGTGGGCGCACACTTCGACAGGCGCGAACAGGACCAGCGTGCGGTGGCCGGTGAACAGGCCGAGCCCGATCTGCGAGCCGCAGGGCAGCTTCGCCATGGCCCCCAGCGCGGCGCGGCGGGCCCGGTCCAGCCGCGTCGGCGGATCGGCGCCCCGGGGGTCGTCCACCACGTTCATGCTCTGCGTGATGTCGAACACCAGGAGCTGGCGGTGCAGGGTTCGGCCGACCTCCATCGACGGGTTGGCGAGACCGACCACCAGTGCCGCGCAGGCCACCAGCAGCGCGACCAGTGCGCTGTCCAGCGCGGCACCACGAGGTGCATGCCGCGCGCGCGTCATGGCAGCCGCTCGTACACGCTGTCGGCGCGAGGCGCCTGGGGGCTGCGTTCGGGGTTGACCTCCTCGCCATACTGCACGTCCTCCAGGTCCGGCAGCATCTCCAGCGCCCGCGAGAGGTTGTAGCGTGCATCCCACGAACCGGGATCAGCGCGCAGCACCTCCCGGTAGTTCTCCTTCGCCTGCTCGATGAGCGAGATGCTGAGCGCCTTCTCGCCGGCCGCCTCGAGCTGCGCGGCACGCGCCAGGTACAGGTTGCCCAGGTTGAAGCGCAGCACGTCCCGCAGGCGCGGGTCCGACTGCGCGTCCACCTCACCGTAGACGGTCAACGCCTCTTCCAGGCGCCCGTCGCGCTGCGCGAGGTAGGCCGCAGCGAGCCGGCCCCGGGGCGAGTCCATCCGCGCGAGCCAGTCCAGCCGGTCGCGGTCGATGGCGGCATTGACGGCGCGAGCGCCGCTGAGCCCGTGCAGCTCCACGGCCAGCCACGCCATCAGCGACGCGAGCACGGTCCACGCCGCCCGCGTGCGGCGTCGGGCCCCACGGCGGCTCCCGCGGACGGCTGCGCGCACGTCGCTCACCACCGGCGCACGGCCAGCAGCCTTGCCGCGACGAGCAGTCCCAGCAGCGCGAGCGCCGCGGCGAAGCACCCGCCCGAGAGGTCTTCTCGTGGTCGCCGCTCCCAGTACCGCAGGGGCAGGTTCTGCAGCCGTGCCACGTCCCGGATGGCCTGCTCCAGTGCCTGCGGGCTCGATGCCGAGTACGCCTTGTAGGGGGCCCCCATGTCGGAGAAGAAGGCGTGCAGCAGCCGCTCGGGCGCCAGCTCCTCGCCAGGCTCGGGTTCGTCGAAGATGCGCGGACCGTGGGCGGAGCGGATGTAGATCCAGTACAGCGAAACCCGCAGCCGGTTCATCATGTTGATGATTCGGAGGCGCGTGGACTGGCTGAGCTCGGCCGCGCCGTCGGACACCAGCACGACGATTCGCGACCCGCTGTAGGGCACGTGCTCGAAGAACGACAGCGCCCGCTCGAGCCCGGCCCCGATGTTCGTCTCCGACAGCCCGCGGCCGATGTTTCCCGCCTCGATGGAGGCCTGCACGATGTCGTGGTTGCTGGTGAGCTCCAGGATGGGTATGGGGAACGTGCTGAACGCCACCAGCCCGAACAGGTCCGTGCGTCGGCCGGCGACGAAGTTCGCCAGCAGATCCCGGGCGATGCGTCCCTTGGACGGCGAGTCCGAGCGCGACACGCCGCGCACGTAGCCCTCACCGAACGGCTGGTCCATGCTGCGGGAGCGATCCACGAGCAGCACCACGTGGGCACCGCGTCCGATGCGCTCCACCTCGTACTCGGGGCGGTGCAGGCCGCTCACCCCGAGCAGCAGCGCGGCCACGGCCAGCGCGCCCGCCAGGCGCAGGAACCGATCGAGCCAGCGCGACAGCCGGTCCTCCGGCACCAGCGCGAGCCAGGCGTGGCCGATTGCCCGGTGCGGGTGATGCCACAGGGGCAACAGGCACAACGGCAGCAGCAGCAGCACCCAGGGATGCAGCACGTGGACGCTCACGCGACGCTGCGCTCCCGGTCGCGGCACGCCCTGCACAGCTCCAGCAGCTCCTCCAGCCGTTCCCGTGCCGCCCCGGTTCCGCCGCCGTCGCCGAAGAACTCGGCGGTGGAACACTCGAACACGTGCGCGACCGGCTTGCGCAGCGTCTCGAATCGGGGATGCTCGCGAAAGAACCCGTCCAGCTCGTGCTCGAAGACGACCCGTCCCGCGGTGGCATTGAAGGCCCGGTGCACGGCTGCCAGGGCCGCCTGGTATGCGACGGCCTCGTTCTCGCGGCGCCTGATCCGTGCGATTTCCCGGCAGGCGCGGGCAAAGGGCCCGCGGGTGCGCGACACGAACGGCAGCATGAGGTGCAGGTACGCGAGCCACAGCGCCACCGCCAGGGCCCCTGCCGCGGCCAGCGCAACGCGTGCCAGCGACGCGCGCGTGTCCAGCGCCGGTGGCGGCAACGGCGGGCGCAGCGGGGGCAAGGCACCCTCGGGGCGCTCGCTGGACGCGGTGATCGGGGCGATGGTGAAGCCCCAGGCCGGAACGATCACGGGCAGGTCGTCGTGGGCGCCGAGCACTCGCAGTGACCAGGGCGGTGTGCCGACGCCCAGCACGCCGTCGGGCGTGTTCACCACCTGGTACACCAGGCTCACCGTGTGCGGCACCCAGGACCAGCCCAGGCCGCGCGATACCCCCACGCGGTTGAGCGCCAGCCAGCGGGTGATACGCCCGGGCTTCGGCAGTGCGTCGCGATCCAGGCGCCAGTCGCGTGCGAGCTCGAAATCGACGCGCACCACGACCTGGTCACCGATGGCGTAGCCGAACTCGCGGGGCGTCGTGACCTGCTGGTTGCGCACGGGCCCTGCCGCGGCCACGGTGCACACCGGGATCGCGAGCAGCCCCCAGGCCACCAGGCACCACCGCCACGGGGCCATCGGCGACCGCTGCCGGTGGCCCCGGTCAGGCATGGAAGTGCTCGGTGACCCGGTCTGCATCGAAGCGATCGGTCAACCACAGCGCCGCCGTGCCATGCCGCCGGAACACCGCCGCCAGGCGCTCGCGATGGGCGTCGCCCTCACGACGCACCCGCTCGCCCATCGCGCGGGTGAGCACCACGGTGCGCTCGTGCCCGCTCTCCACGTCCCGCAGCCGCGCGATGCCGCGGGCAGTGACGGCCGCGGTCTCCGCGCTGTCGCACAGCACCACCGGCACCACCTGGTGGCGGGACAGGGCATCCAGCAACGCGTGCACCGAGCGCGGATCCATGTGGAAGTCCGAGACCAGGAACACCAGGGCCTCCTTGCGGGCGATCAGGGAGGCGGCCTCGAGCAGCCCGTCGGCGCTGTGGCCACCGGGCTCGAGCCGGCGCAGCCGGCGAGCCAGGTCCATGCCCGTGCCGCGGCTGCGCCCGGGGGGGTGCACGAAGTCCCGGCGCAGGCGCGAATCGCCACCGAGGAAGGCGAAGGAATCGCCGCTGCGGTGGACCGACTGCGCCAGCGCGGCGGTGAAGTCCGCGAGCATCTGAAGCTTGACCGCCCGGCCCGCCCCCATCGAGGCGGAAAGATCCGCCAGCAGGTACACGGGCACCGAGACCGGCGGGCGCGCGCGCCGCAGCAGCAGGCGTCGCCACGGGTCGCGCACGCTGGCGAGCAGGTCCAGGCGCCGCGGATCGCCGCCGCCCAGCAGCTCCACGTGGGTGTAGGTCTCCAGGCCGTCGCCCAGCTGCCTGCCGCGGTGCAGGCCCGGGCGCAGCCCCCGGGCCCGGCGCGCGAGCCGGTAGTGGAACTCGTCCCGGCTCAAGGCGCCTCCACGCGCTGCATGATGCTCCGCACGAAGGCGGCGGCCAGCTCCGTTCGCCGCATCTCGTAGACCGGGGTGAAGAAGATGCGGTGGGTGGCGACGGCCGGGAACACGGCGTGCAGATCCGCGGGCGTGACGTGATCCCGGCCCTCCAGCCAGGCGGCGACCCGCGCCGCGCGCAGCAGCATGCTCATCCCCCGGGGGCTGATCCCGGACTGCACGAGCTGCGTCACGTCCGCGTCGTCGATCTCGATCCCGTAGCGTTGCGGATCTCGCGTCGCGTAGCACAGGTCCAGGGCATAGCGCGTCAGCGCGTCCGTCTCGCCCACTCGTGACTGGATCAGCCGCGCAACGTCGTTCAGCTCGCGGTACGGCAGCGTGGACGGCTGCACGTGCTCGATGAGGGCATCGACGTCGTGATAGCGCGTGTCCGTCATGAGCGCGCGCTGCAGCGTCAGATCGGTGGGGACCTCGACGTTGATCTCCATCAGGAAGCGATCCCGCGCCGCGGCGGGGATCTCGAAGGTCTCGTCACGTTCGACCCGGTTGCGGTCGGCGAACACCTGCAGGTGGGGGAAGCGGTGCTCCTGGTTGAAGGCGCTCACGCTGCGCTCCGCCATCGCGCGCAGCAGCAACGAATGCACCTGTGGCCGTGCGCGGTTGATCTCGTTGAAGAAGAACACGGAAAGGTCCGCGCCGTGCCTGAGCAGCGGGCCGGCATCAACCCTGGGCTGCCCGTCGGTGGTGAGGTAGGTATAGTAGACGAGCTCTGCAGGCATGAGGTCGATGGTGCCCTCGACGCGTTCGAACGCCCCGCCGATACCGCGCGCCAGTGCCCGTAGCAAGGTGGTCTTGCCGACTCCCACGTCGCCTTCTAGCAGCGCATGGCCCCTGGCGAACGTGCAGATGATCAGCTGACGTACGGAGCTTTCCTGTCCGATGACCACCGCGTTCACGTCGGCCTCGAGGCGCAGCGCGCGCTCGCGCCAGCCGTCCAGTGTGTGCCGCTGGCAGAGGTCAGGGATCGCCATGAACGGGGTCGCTCCGGGCCGACCCGGGACCGCATGCACTCCGCGCCGCGCCGCACGGCGCGGCCGGGATGAACGCGGTGGGCGGCCTGCCGCGCGTAAACATAGCGACTTTGCCTGCGCCCGCAAAGCGTGCACGTGGCTCGTCGCCGCCGCGGCCACGCTGCTAGCCCCCGGCCTCGTTTTGGCGCAGGGCACCCTCGGGACGCCGCCCGGGATGTACGTGGGCGTGGGCAGCCACACCCTGCACGTGCACTGCATGGGAGAAGGGTCAGCGGGCGGACCGACGGTGATCTTCGAAGCGGGTCTCGGCGGGACGTCGCTGGACTGGACCCGCGTGCATCCCACGGTCGCGCGCTTCAGCCGCTCGTGCACCTACGACCGGGCCGGCTACGGATGGAGCGAATCCGGCCCCTTGCCACGGGACGCCCAGCGGCTCTCCGAGGAGCTCGCCTCGCTGCTGGTCTACGCCAGCCTGCCGCCGCCGTACGTGCTCGTGGCCCATTCCTTCGGCGGGTTTCCGGTGCGCCTTTACGCCCACCGCAACCCGGACAAGGTGGCGGGGCTGGTGCTGGTGGATACGACGCACGAGCTGCAGTTCCAGCGCTTCAACGCCGGCGCCAGCCTGGCCCCGCGGGGACGTTCCTTCGTCATCAGCAACCACTGGGCGGTGGCCGAGAGCCTGCCGGACCACCTCAAGCTGCTGGCCCGGGCCCTGGCGCTGCGGCCCCGCGCGGTGCGCGCGCTGTACGCGGAGCTCGCCGACATCCGCCGCAGCGCAGTGCAGGTGCAGCGGCAGTCGGGGCTGCCGCGCGTGCCCATCCATGTCGTCGCCCGCACCGGGCAGCCCGTGGACTCGGTCCCATCGGCGGCGGAGCAGCGCTGGCACGATGCCCAGCGCGACCTTGCGTCGCGCCTGCCTGGCGCGTCGCTGCACCTGGCCCGCAACAGCGGCCACCACGTGCACCTGGACGCGCCGGAGGTGGTCGTGGCGGTGATCCGCGACGTGGTGGCCGGCGCGGCGGGACACGCGCCCTGATCGCGACCCGCACGCCTCGCCGGACGGCGTCGGTTGCGGACCGCCGCCCGCGACGCGCGGCAGCGGAGCGCGACACGTCGCGGAACCGGACGCCCGGCGCAGGCGCCCACGGACGCAGCCGTGGTCGAACAAGGCTGGGCCGGTGCGGGTCGCGGGGACCGTCGGCCGCCTCGGATGCGGCCGTCGAGCGTACAGGGACGTATCCACAGCGTGTCCCCCGCGGCCCGTACCGGGCCGGCCGCCCCTGGGCATGCCGTTGTGCGATCACGAATGCCCACGGACGTCTCGCGCCGCAGCGGTCTATCATGCGCGCCTGACCGGGCCCCTGGAGGCAGACCGACCGTGAGAGTGCGCGTCCTGGGTGCCGCCGCCGGCGGCGGCTATCCGCAATGGAACTGCAACCATCCGAACAGCCGCCGGGCGCGTTCCGGCGACCCGGCGGCGAGGCCGCGCACCCAGTCCTCCATCGCGGTCAGCGCTGACGGCGAGCGCTGGGTCATCTTCAACGCGTCGCCGGATCTGCGCCAGCAGATCAACGACAACGACGTGTTGCAGCCCAGAGCGGAGCTTCGAAGCAGCCCCATCCAGGCCGTGGTGCTCACCAACGCCGATGTGGATCACGTCGCAGGCCTGCTGAACCTGCGGGAATCGCAGCCCCTCGAGCTGTACGGCACGCAGCGGGTGCTGGGCGTGCTGGCAGCGAATCCCGTGTTCAACGTGCTGAATCCCGACTTCGTCGCGCGCCGGCCCCTGACGCTGGATCGGCCCACGACGGTCCTGTGCCCGGACGGGGTGCCCTCGGGCGTGACCATCGTGCCCTTCGCCGTTCCCGGCAAGGTGGCCCTGTGGCTGGAGGACCCGGATCGCGGCGCCGACTTCGGCACGGTGGACGAGGACACCATCGCCCTGGAGGTGCGCGACGATGCAGGCCGCACCTGCTTCTTCTACGTGCCCGCCTGCGCGCGGATGACGCAGGCCCTGGCGCAGCGGCTCGGCGGCGCGCCCCTGGTGCTGTTCGACGGCACCCTGTGGCGCGACGACGAGATGATCCGGTCCCGGGTCGGCGTGAAGACCGGGCGTCGCATGGGCCACATGAGCGTGTCGGGAGAGGACGGCACCCTGGCGGCGTTCGCGCCGCTCGCGGTGCAGCGCAAGATCTTCATCCACATCAACACCACCAACCCGATCCTGCTGGACGACAGCGAGGAGCGCGCCGCCGTCACCGCCGCCGGCTGGGAGGTGGCCTACGACGGGATGGATCTCGCGATCTAGCTCGCGGCCGCAATCGAACTACGGCAGTGCCGTGGCGCGGAGGAAGGAACGCGCCTATGCGCCCGTAGGCGGCAGGGACGCCGCCTTCGAGCCCCCATGGACGGGTTCACGGCGGGGCGCATGGGCGCATTCCTTCCTCCGCCCCGAGCCGCAGACCAGGGGTCGATACGGTGACCTGCGATCCCCACCCGGCGTGGACGTACGGCGGGGCACATCGACCCGTTCCTTCCTCCGCCCTGGCTGGTGATGTGCGGCTCGGAGCCGCGACTAGCGGTCCTGCCCGCGGGTGGACATGAAGCAGTACACCGTGGCGTCGTCCGAGCGCTCAGTGTCCTCGATGAGCTCGGAATACGGTGCCGGCCCCAGTGCCTTCACCGCCTCCTGGCCGTTGACCCGGTAGACGGCGAGGAACGAGTTGTAGGGCTGGTCGCAGTGGTGATAGCGGCGCGCGGCCACGTAGGGCTGGCCCACCGCGGTCTGCGCGCTGAACGACGAGGAGAACACGGCGTACTCGGCAAAGCTCGCGTCACCGGCCTGCTGGATCCGTGTGCCGCCGATGAGGCCGCGACTGCTCACCCGCTGGATGATGAATCGGGCCTCGCCCAGCACCATGTCGCCGCCCACCACGTCGCTCGGGCTGTTGCCGCTGATCCGGAACTCGAGGGACGAGCCGCCGGCGCCCTTCGCCTCGCCCACGATCAGCTCGCCGGCGCGGGCCGCGCACGGCACGAATGCCAGCGTGCCGGCGACGGCACAAACGGCGCACCGCAGCCGGACCCGAGGGGGTCGTCCGGTCATCCGGTCAACGCCGCGGACGTGCGCACGTTGCGGAACGTGATCGCGGGGGGATCCACGGTGACGGTGGATGACGCCGCCGCGATGGCCGCGTCGACCACGTGGCGGTGCGGCGACAACCTGCAGACCGGGTCGGCAGCCGCGGCGTCGCCGGTGAGCGCGTAGGCCTGACAACGGCAGCCACCGAAGTCGCGCGTACGTTCCGGGCATGACCGGCACGGTTCCTTCATCCACTCGAAGCCGCGGAACCGGTTGAAGCCCGGCGACGCGCTCCAGATCCAGGCCAGGTCGTGGTCACGGACGTTGGGAAACTCGAGCCCCGGCAGGTCGCGCGCCGCGTGGCACGGCAGCGCCGTCCCGTCCGGCGCGAGGGTGAGGAAGACCTTGCCCCAGCCGTTCATGCACGGCTTGGGCCGATCCGCGTAGTAGTCCGGCACCACGTAGAGGATCTTCATCTGCCCTGCGAAGCGTCGCTTGTAGGCTTCGGCCACGGCCTCCGCCTCCTCGAGCTGCTCCCGCGTGGGCATCAGGGCGGTGCGATTGTGCAGCGCCCAGCCGTAGTACTGCGTGTTCGCGAGCTCCACGTAGTCGGCGCCGAGGCCCGCCGCCATGTCGAGGATGTGAGCCATCCGCCCGATGTTGTGGCGGTGGATCACCACGTTGAGGACCATGGGGTACCCGAGGGCCTTGACCGTGCGCGCCATCGCCAGCTTGTGCTCGAAGCTGTCGCTGCCGGAGATCCAGTCGTTCAGCTCCGCGTCGCTGGCCTGGAAGCTGACCTGGATGTGGTCGAGCCCGGCGTCCTTCAGGGCCCGGGCCCGCGCGGCGTCCATGCCGACGGTGGAAGTGATGAGGTTGGTGTAGTAGCCGAGCCGGTGGGCCTCGGCGATCAGCTCCTCGAGATCCCTGCGCACCAGCGGCTCACCGCCGGAGAAGCCGAGCTGGATCGCGCCCAGGGCACGGGCCTCACGGAGCACCCGGACCCATTCCTCGGTGGACAGCTCCTGGCGCCGGAAACGCGCGAAGTCCAACGGATTGGAGCAGTACGGGCACTGCAGCGGGCAGACGTAGGTCAGCTCGGCCAGGAGCCACAGGGGCGGCGAGGACGCGGCGGTGTCGCCGGGCGCATCAGTCACGGCGGGTCTGCCTCGGGTGGCGGCATGGGCTGTCACCGCGCCCGGCGCTCTGCCGGGCGGCGCCCGGTGCGCCGGAGCCGGTGAAGAGAAGAGGGGACGTGCCTGGACAGGTCACGGCGCCGTGCAGCGCACCGCGCCCCCGCGATGGGCTCGCGCAGATCCCCCGTTAGAGCGAATGGAGCGAGGTCTTCAGCGGTTCGCGATGTACATCGTGACTTCGAAGCCGAAGCGCAGCTCTGAGAATTCAGGCTTGGTCCACATCCTGGTTGCTCCTCGAATCATGGGTGTCTTGGTGTGTTGTGGTCCGGCCCGGGAAACGTGGTCCCCTGCCCGTAGAACCTGATAGCAAGTTCCATGCCAGTAATCGTGGTGCGGTCCGGCGCTGGACAAGCGCAGATGTTTCAACGAGTTGGATGCGGGTGCTGCGGTACGGCTGCGACCCGCGCCTCCTGCTCCAGGCTAGACTGGTTACTATCGACCAGTTTTCTGGCTGAAATCGTACAGTCACGACCGGGTCCGCCGTCCATGCGCCGATACCTCCCCGAGTCCCTCAAGGGGCTGCTGCTGCTCAACGAGGGCGCCTTCGTCGTGCTGCTGCTGGTCACCGCTGCCGTGGGCGTGCTGTCCGCGTGGCACTGGCACCAGTCGTTCCGGGAGGCGGTGCGCATCAACGCCCTGCTGCAGGGCGCCGAGCGCATCCGCGGCGACATGTACGGCCAGGTGGAAGAGGTGATCCGCGCCCGCCTGACCGAGGACCCGTCGGTGCTGGATCGCTACACGCCGTTCGGGGAACGCATCGATCGCCGGTTCCAGCAGCTGCAGCGACTCACCCGCGACGAGGACGAGCGCCGCGCGCTGCGCTACCTGCGTGACAGCTACCAGGTGGTGCTGGCGGACATGAACAAGGTGTTCACGGACCCCTACGACGTGACCGACGCGGCGCGCATGAAGCTCCTCGACAGGGCCCACGAGGAATGGATGCTGGCCGATTTCGAGAGCGCGCTCACCGTGTTCGGCGAGATCCTCGCACGCCGGCAGCAGGAGCTGGAAGACGCACTGGGCCGCTGGACCCGGGTGGCCAGCGTGCTGTACCCGCTGCCCCTCGCCCTGGCGCTGCTGGTGGTCGTACTCTCGGTGCGCCGCCTGCACCGGCACGTGCTGCGACCGATGGAGGCCCTGACGCGCAACGTGCAGCATCTGAGCCGGGGCGATCTGGAGCGCCGGCTGGCCGAGGCGGGGGTGCAGGAGGTGCGCGGGCTGGCGCGCGCCTTCAACGACATGGCGCGGGATCTGGCGGCAAGCCGCGACGCCCAGATTGCAGCGGAACGACAGGCGGCGCTCGGCGCGCTGGTGCCGGTGGTGGCGCACAACATCCGCAACCCCCTGGCCAGCATTCGCGCGACGGCCCAGCTCCTGGATGCCCGGGAGAGCGCAGAGGAGCTGCTGGAGACCCGCCAGGCCATCATCGACAGCGTGGACCAGCTCGAGCGGTGGGTACGCACGCTGCTCAGCTACCTCCACCCGCTCCAGCCCCGGCGCCAGACGATGCGGCTGGGTCGGGTGCTGGACGGGGCCTGCGCGTTGATCCACCCGCGGCTGCAGCAGCGCGGGCTGCGGCTCGAGCGCGCGGGCCGGGACCGGGACCGGGAGTGCCCGGTGGACCCGGACCTGCTGGAGCAGGCCCTGTACGGCCTGCTCAACAACGCCGTGGAAGCCTCTCCCGAGGGCGCCGTGATCACGCTGGGACTGGACGGCGCACCGGGCGGCGACGCCGCCGTGGTGTTCATCGAGGACCGGGGTCCGGGGATGAGCTTCGAGCCGCGACCCACCGACCTCGGTCCCGGTCCCACCACCAAGCCTTACGGCACGGGCCTCGGGATTCCGTTCGCCTTCAAGGTCGTCCAGGCACACGGCGGCGACCTGAGCTTCCAGCGGGGCGAGGCCGGAGGGACCCGCGTCAGCGTCACCCTGCCCGCCGCCAGCGGCAGCGACGTCCACGCGGCGGCGCCCGCCGCCACGTGAGCGGGATGGTGTCCACGCCGAGCCCGCCGCGTGACGACCCCGCGCCGGCCCGGGTGCTGATCGTCGACGACGAGGCGGTGTTCGCGCGCGCCGTCAGCAAGCGGCTACGGCGCGCAGGTCTGGAATGCGAGGTGGCGGGCACGCTGGGCGACGCCGCCGCCGCCCTGGCACGCAACCCACCGGACCTGATGCTGCTGGACATGCGCCTGCCGGACGGGTCCGGCCTCGACTTCCTGGCGCGATTGCGGGCCGGGGACAGCGCGCGCATCCCGGTCATGATCCTCACCGCCTTCGGCGATCTGCACGACGCCGTGGCGGCGATGAAGCAGCGCGCCGTCGACTACCTCACCAAGCCCATCGACCTGGAAGCGCTGGTGGTGAAGGTGGAACGTGCGCTGGAGCAGAGCCTGCTCGAACGCCGCCTCGAGTACTCCAGGGAACGCGAGTCGCACGCCGTCGACACCGGCGACATGCTGGGCACGAGCGCCGCGATGGCCGCGCTGCGTGCCCAGATGCACCGGCTCCAGAGCCTCGTGCGCAGCGACGGCGCGGTGCCACCCACGGTCCTGATCCTGGGAGAGACGGGCACCGGCAAGGACCTGTGCGCCCGCAGCATGCACCTGGGCAGCGCGCGCGCGCACGCACCCTTCGTGCACCTGGACTGCGCCTCGCTGCCCAAGGACCTGATCGAGGCCGAGCTCTTCGGCCACGAGAAGGGCGCCTTCACCGGCGCTCACGCGGCACGCTCGGGGCTCATCGAGGCGGCCGAGAGCGGTACCCTGTTCCTCAACGAGATCGGCGAGCTGCCGCTGGACGTGCAGTCCAGGCTGTTGGCGGTGCTGGAGCGCCGCAAGCTGCGCCGCATCGGGGAGACGCGCGAGCGGCCCGTGGCGGCATGGTTCATCGCCGCCACCAACCGGAACCTGCAGCAGATGGTGGACGAGGGCCGCTTCCGCTCCGACCTCTACTTCCGCCTCAACGTGCTGACCATCGAGCTGCCACCGCTCGCCAGTCGCCGCGAGGACGTGCCGCTGCTCGCGGAGCACTACATCGCACGCACCGCGCGCCGCTTCGGACTGCCGGTTCCCGGGCTCGACGCCGGCGCGCGCGCGGCGCTCGAGCGCTATCACTGGCCCGGCAACGTGCGCGAGCTGATCAACGTGGTGGAGCGGGCGGTGTTGCTGAGCGACGCGCCGCAGATCACCTCGACGGCGCTCGGGCTGGAGAGCGCGTCGCCGTCCGGCGCCGAGCACACCCCCGCCACCGGCAACCTCACCCTGGGGCAGGCGGAACGACGCATCATCACCGATGCGCTCCGCAGCAGCGCCGGCAACGTGTCCCGGGCCGCCCGGATGCTCGGCATCACGCGCATGGCGCTGCGCTACCGGCTGCAGAAGCATGGCATCGACCCCAAGTCCTTCACCTGAGGCCGCAGGCGGCTTCACCCTGGAGGACGTGCGCGTCCTGCCGGGGCCGGATCTGACGCTCGAGACCTATCGCCACGGCACCCTGGGCTCGCGTCACCTGCACCTGGCGTGTGCCGATCCGGTGAACGTGTTCATGGTGGGGCTGCCGACTCCGGCGCTCGACGACACCGGGCTCACCCACGTGCTCGAGCACATGGTGCTGTGCGGTGGGCGCCGCTTCCCGGCACGCCGCGCGTTCTTCGCCATGCACGCCCGCTCCGCCTGCCTGGCCATGAACGCGTCCGCCAGCGACGACTGCACGGGCTACCACTTCGCCACCCGCAACCGCCAGGACTTCCACAACCTGCTGCAGGTGTACCTGGACTGCATCTTCCAGCCGCGGCTGGACGCCGCTGACTTCGAGGCGGAGGGCCACCGGCTCGAGCAGGCGGCAGGCGACGGCAACCCGCCCGTGCTGCGCGGGGTGGTGCTGAGCGAGATGCAGGGCGCCATGAGCGATCCGCGCGTCCAGCTCGAGACCGCGCTCGCGCGCCACCTCTTTCCCGGCAGTGCCTACCGGTTCAACACCGGCGGCGATCCGGAGTGCCTCCCGGCGCTCACCCTCGCCCGGGTGCGCGAGTACCACCGTCGCGCGTACCACCCCTCCAACGCGTTGTTCCTCA
Organism: Gammaproteobacteria bacterium; assembly: GCA_041593595.1. Classification (GTDB taxonomy): domain Bacteria; phylum Pseudomonadota; class Gammaproteobacteria; order HK1; family HK1; genus JBFHNV01. Next base: position 24,893 of record JBFHNV010000014.1, on the reverse strand, counting down.
GCCAGGGCGACATCCCGGCCAGCGAGCACCAGCGCACCATCGAGGCCATTGCCCTGTCCGGCTGGCCCGTGGGCGACGCGGCCGGCACCGCGCCGCCGGCGACGGAGCCCACCGCGCTGGCGGCGCCGGTGGCGGTCTCGGAGACGTACCCGGCGCGGCACGGTGGCGCCGGGGGCTCGCAGATCGCGGTGGCCTGGCTGCTGGGGGAGCGCCGCGATCCGCGGGCGGTGCTCGAGGCCCGCCTGCTGGAGGCGCTGCTGCTCGGCCCGGGCCCCGCCAGCCTGCGACCGCGGCTGGCGGCGGGCGATGTCGCCGGCCGGGTGTCCCCGGCATCGGGGCTCGACGTGTCCCGGCGTCGCATGAGCTTCTGCCTGGCGCTGGCGGAGGCGGACGCCCGCCAGGCCGCCCGCTTCGAGTCGGCGGTCTGCGCCGGGCTGGAGCGCCTGGTTACCGCGGGCATTGCCGGCGCAGACGTCGCGGCGGCCCTGGACCGCGTGGAGCTTGCCGTGCGTACCGTCGGCTCTCGTCGCTATCCCCACGGCCTGGAGCTGCTGGCCCGGCTGCTCGTCCCGGTGCTCCACGGCGGCGACGCGGCGCGGCATCTGGATCTGGCCCCGGATCTGGCGGCGCTGCGCCGCGATGCCCTGGCACCGGAATACGTGGCGTCGCGGATCCGTGCGCTGCTGCTGGACAACCGGCACCGGGTACGGCTCGCCCTGGAGCCGGGCGCGGCGTCACCCCGGCGGCGCCAGGGCGAGCACGCTGCCGGCTCGTCCGGCTCAGGGCCCCACCCGCCCGCGGCCCTGGACGACGACGCGCTGCCGGAGCTGCGGGTGGCACAGCTGGATCCGTCGCCGCCCACCCCGGCTCTGGACACGGAGCAGCACCCGGGCCTGCGGCTGCAGGCCGCCCGGTGCCGGTGCGGCGGCGTCGTGCACCAGACGCTCGCGGTCTCCCTGCCGGCGCTGGACCCCGACATGGCCGACGCGGCGCCCCTGCTCATGCACTGCCTCGTGCATCGCGACGGGGACCGTGAGCCCATCGATGCCGGGGACAGGCTCCCGGCGACGCTGCCCGTGCGCGCCGACTGGCGTGATCCCGGTCGCGCCCGTGCCGCCCTGGTGCTGGGCGGGTCCGCCTTGCCGGCGGCCCAGGCGGGCCTGGCCCGGTCCCTGATGGGGGCGCTGGACCGGCTCTCGCCCGAGTGCCCGGCGCGGCTGCGCGAGGTGCTGTTGCGGGCCCGGGCAGGCCTGGCCAGCGACGCGCTGGCCCGGGGACACGAGATCGCCCAGTGGCTGGCGGCATCGGCGAGCGGTGGCGCCGCGGCGCTGCGGGAGCGCTGGCACGGCGTGTCGGCTCTCGAGCAGCTGGATCGCCTGCTGGACGATGGCGATCCGTCCCCGCTGGAGGCCGCGCACGTGCGCCTCCAGCGCCTGGCGGCACGGCTGCGGGACTGTCCCCGGGACGGCCTCGTGGCCGCCGACGTGGTGGCATACCCCGCGTGCACAGGCATCGCCGCCGGCTGCTGGCGCGGGGCGCGTGAGACGCCGGCCACGCGGGCCTGGGAAGCGCGGCCGGTCATCGCCCGGGGCAGCGCGCTGGCTCTGCAGGTGGCGAGCCCCGTGGGCCATGCGGCACGCGCCTTCGTGGCGCCGCCGCCGGACCATCGCGACGCGCCGGCCCTCGCCGTGCTGGGACCGCTGCTCGGCGCCGGCCTGCTGCAAGAGCGCATTCGCGAGCGCGGGGGGGCTTACGGTGCCGGCGCCGGGTACTGCCTGCACACCGGCACGTTCACCCTGTTCTCCTTCCGCGACCCGCAACCCCTGGAGACCCTGGCCGTCTTCGACGCCGCGGTGGGCTGGCTGCGGGCGAACCTCGGCCGCCCGCAGGCCGTGGAGCACGCGAAGATCGCCGTCGTCCGTGTGCTGGACGGGTCCTGGTCCCAGGCCCACGCGGCCCGGCAGGCGTTCACCGAGGGTGTCCTGGGACGCGAGCCCCAGCGCCTGCTCCGGTTCCGCAAGGCCGTGATGGCGGTGACCGCCGCGGATCTGGATCGCGCCTGCCGCGACCACCTGGAGGGCGCGCCCGCCACCACCGTCGTGCTGGCCGGTGGGCGGGCGCTGCGTGACGCCCGCGCCCGCGGCATGGAGACGCGCGGGCGGTGGCTGTGAGCGCGGCACGGTGCCGGATGGAGCTCTCCAGATTCGCCACCGGCGTATTGCCGGGTGGCGGAAGGCACGGGTCGATGCGCCCCTGCCGCCGACGGTCGCGTGAGGCGACACCCGCTTCGCCTTCCAGGACCCGTCAAGCGGCTGAAGGCCCGCCTGGCGTCACGCGGAGTGGTTGCGGACGGAAGGCTCGCGTCGCGAGCCCAGCGCAATCGCACCCGTCCCGGCGTGGGCCCGGGCACTGCGGGCAGTGTGCGACTTCAGGTAGTCACGGGTCTGCGGGCTTCGCGGCGAGCCAGCCCCGGTCCCAGGCCACGCCGAGGAACTCCAGCACGTCGTCGCGCAGCTCCTGCCCCGGAAACTGCTGCTCCAGGACCTGGACGATGGCGGTGGCGCTGCGGGTTCCGTCGCAGCGCCTGATGATCTCGTGCGCGCTCTCGCTCAGGGTGACCATGCCCTCGGGATAGAGCAGCACGTGGGCCTGCTGGGCCTGCTCGTACTGCAGCCGGAACCCGGTGCGCAGGGCCAGGGGGATGTCCAGGGGCAGGGTCGCGTCGGTCACGCTCAGGACTCCTCGTGCACGTTGAAGTACGGCGGCCGGCCGTCGATGTAGGCGAGCTGCATGGCATCCAGCATGGTCCACAGGATGTCCAGCTTGAACCGGAGGATGTGGAGCGCCCGCTCCTGCTCCGGGCGGGTCACGTAGTGGTCCAGGGTGACGGCAAGCCCGTGCTCCACGTCGCGGTGGGCCTCACCGAGCCGATTCTGGAAGTAGGCGAGCCCCTGCGCCTCGATCCAGGGGTAGCGCTCGGGCCACGAGGCCAGGCGCTGGCGGTGGATGGTCGGGGCGAACAGCTCGGTGAGCGAGGAGCACACCGCATCGTGCCAGTCGGCGCGGCGTGCGAAGTTCACGTATGCGTCCACCGCGAATCGCACGCCCGGCAGCACGCGCTCCAGGGACACGATGGACTCGCGGGTCAGGCCGCAGGCGACGCCCAGGCGGATCCACAGCTCGATTCCCCCCTCGTCGCCCTGGCGTCCGTCGTGGTCCAGGATGCGCTGGATCCAGCGCCGGCGGGTCTCGCGATCCGGGCAATTGGCCAGCACCGCGGCGTCCTTGCGCGGGATGTTGATCTGATAGTAGAAGCGGTTGGCGACCCACCCCTGCACCGCGTCCCGGGACAGCTTGCCCTCGTTCATCAGCACGCTGAAGGGGTGGTGGATGTGATACCGGCGGCCGAGGGCGCGAAGCTCGCGCTCGAACTCGTCGCGGTTCCAGGCCCGGTCAGAACTGCTGCTCATGTCGCTGCCCGTCTTCGTGCGCGTGCCACCGCCGCCACGCGCATGTTACATCGGCCCCGCGGCGCCATCGCCGCGACGGGCAGCGCGGCCACGTTCCGGTTCGGGCAGCAGGTGTGCTACCGTCACCTCGCGCACGCCGGTGCCCACGCGGCCCGGTGCGTTTCACCGAAGAACATGCCAAGTAGACCCAGGGGAGGAGGTGCCCATGGAAACGCGCGCTGCAGTTGCACACAAGGCCGGCGAGCCACTGACCATCGAGAGCGTGAACCTGGAGGGCCCGAAGGCCGGCGAGGTGCTGGTGGAGATCAAGGCCACCGGCATCTGCCATACGGACGAGTTCACGCGCTCCGGCGCCGACCCGGAGGGGATCTTCCCGGCCATCCTGGGCCACGAAGGGGCAGGCGTGGTGCAGGAGGTGGGGCCCGGCGTCACCACCTTGAAGGTGGGCGATCACGTCATCCCGCTCTACACCCCCGAGTGCCGTCAGTGCGAGTACTGCACGAGCGGCAAGACGAACCTGTGCCAGGCCATCCGGGTGACGCAGGGCCAGGGCCTGATGCCGGACGGGACCAGCCGCTTCAGCATCGGCGGCGAGAAGGTGTACCACTACATGGGTACCTCCACCTTCTCCAACTTCACGGTGGTGCCGGAGATCGCGCTGGCCAAGATCCGCGAGGACGCCCCCTTCGAGAAGGTCTGCTACATCGGCTGCGGCGTCACGACCGGCATCGGCGCGGTCATCAACACCGCCAAGGTGAAGCCCGGGACCAACTGCGTGGTGTTCGGCCTCGGCGGGATCGGCCTCAACGTGATCCAGGGCCTGCGCATGGTGGGGGCCGACATGATCGTCGGCGTGGATCTCAACCCGGCCCGCGAGGAGCTGGGGAAGAAGTTCGGCATGACCCACTTCGTCAATCCCGACGAAGTGGAAGGTGATCTGGTGCCGTACCTGGTGAACCTGACCAAGGGCGGTGCCGACTTCAGCTTCGAGTGCATCGGGAACGTGAAGGTGATGCGTCAGGCCCTGGAGTGCTGCCACAAGGGCTGGGGCGAGAGCATCATCATCGGGGTGGCCGGCGCCGGTCAGGAGATCGCGACTCGCCCCTTCCAGCTGGTGACCGGACGCGTGTGGCGCGGCACCGCATTCGGCGGCGCCAAGGGGCGCACCGACGTGCCCAGGATCGTGGACTGGTACATGGAAGGCAAGATCAACATCGACGATCTCATCACGCACGTGATGCCGCTGGACAAGATCAACGACGCCTTCGACCTGATGCACGCAGGCAAGTCCATCCGCAGCGTCGTGACCTACTGAGCGGCGCCGTCCGCCGGGCGCCCTGACGCCGCGCCGCACCGCCGGCGGCCACACAAGCACGAGCCGTTGCCCGGGGGCAACGGCTCGTGCCGCCTCGCCCGCATGCGGTGGCGCGGCGCATTGCGCTTGAGCATCATGGCGGCGTACCGGCCGATCCGGGCGCCCCGAGCACGCGCAGCGCGTCCCGTCGCGAACCCCGCCGCCGCGCGCCGTGACGGTGCGCAGCCGGCCCGCCGCTCACGTCCCGCAGAACGTACGCTGCACGACCTCCTCGGGCCTCGGCGGCCGGGCGTACCCGGACAGCTCCGGGTGGTCGTCGAAGGGCGTGGTGACGACGGTGAGCAGCTCTTCCAGGGGCCCGAGGTCCTCGGGCACACGGCTCGCGGCGTCGATGGCCTGCTGGACCCGGTGGTTGCGCGGGATGTAGGCCGGGTTGACCGCTTGCATGGCCGCCCGGCGCTGCGTGCCGGTGCGCGGCTCCGCAGCGAGCCGCTCGCGCCAGCGTGCCGCCCAGGAGTCGAAGGCCTGCGGATCGTCGAACAGCACGCGCACGCCAGCGTCGCCTGCCGCAGCTGCGGCGTCACACAGCCCGCGGAAGGTGTTGGTGAAGTCGGCCCGCTGCTCGGCCATGCAGCGGAGCAGGTCGGAGACCAGCTCCAGGTCACCCTCGCGTGCCTCGGCGAGGCCGATCTTGGCGCGCAGACCCGCGTGGTATGTCCGCTCGAAGGCCGGCGCATACCCGTCGAGCGCGGCACGGGCGGAGTCCACCGCGGCGTCGTCGTCATCCGCGAGCAGCGTCACCAGGCACTGGGCCAGCTGCACCAGGTTCCACAGGCCGATGTGCGGCTGCTGGCTGTAGGCATAGCGGCCCGCGAGGTCGATGGAGCTGTACACGGTGTCCGGGTGGTAGCTGTCCATGAACGCGCACGGACCGTAGTCGATGGTCTCGCCCACGATCGAGGTGTTGTCGGTGTTCATCACGCCGTGGATGAAGCCGACCAGCAGCCAGCGCGCCATCAGGTCTGCCTGGCGCGCGACGACCTCGTCGAGCAGCGCGCGGTAGGGGTTGTCGGCGTGCGCGCAGTGTGGGTAGTGGCGCGCGATGACGTAGTCGGCGAGCCGGCGCACCGACACGTGGTCGCCACGGCGGTAGAAGTACTCGAAGGTGCCGACACGCACGTGGCTGGCCGCGACGCGCACGAGGATCGCGCCGGGCAGCGGGCCCTCGCGGTAGACGCGCTCGCCGGTGGCGATGATCGCGAGCGCGCGGGTGGTGGGGATGCCGAGGCCGGCCATGGCCTCGCTCACCACGTACTCCCGCAGCACCGGGCCGAGCGCGGCGCGGCCATCGCCCATGCGCGAGAACGGGGTGCGTCCGGCGCCCTTGAGATGGATGTCGCGGCGCACGCCGTCGCGGTCCACCACTTCCCCCAGCAGCACGGCGCGCCCGTCGCCCAGGCTCGGCACGAACTGTCCGAACTGGTGCCCGGCATAGGCCATGGCCAGCGGCTCGGCACCCACCGGGACACGGTTGCCCGCGAGGAGCTGCACGCCCGCCTCCGAGGCGAGCGCGACCGGGTCCAGGCCGAGCTGGCCGGCCAGCGCGCGGTTGAGGCGCACCAGCCGGGGGGAGCTCACCGGGGTAGGCGCCACGCGGGCGTAGAACGCAGCCGGCAGCCGGGCATAGCTGTGCTCGAGCGCCAGTGCGGGGTCGGCCACGGCGGTGGCGGCGTCGCTCATGGGGTCGTCTCCGGGACCGGCGCGGGTAGCGGCCGGCGAGTCCGTTCGGGGCACTACACTACTGCGGGTGCCCGGCCGATGGATCAACGCCTGCGGCGGGGGCGGGCAGGTGCGGGCGGCCCACGTCGCCGGCAGGACTCGAGGGTGCCACGGCTGCGCGCCCGGCAGGGACGCCGCCACCCGGGCCCGAGCGCTCGCGGCTCGGGGCACCGGTACCGCCACCTCAGGGTAGATGCCATGACGAAGGCCGCGCTCATCGATCTGGATGGGGTGATCTACGAAGGGGACCGCGCCGTGCGCGGCGCTGCCGAGGCGGTCGCCTGGTTCGCCGCGCAGGGCATCCCGCACCTGTTCGTCACCAACACCACGTCACGCGCCCGCGGCGAGCTGGTGGACAAGCTCGCGAACCTGGGCGTCGACACGGACGTGCAGCGGATCCACACACCTCCGGTGGCGGCCGCCGGGTGGCTGGAGGCGCACGCACCGGGTCCCGCGGCCCTGTTCGTCCCGGCGGCGACACGGGCCGAGTTCGGCGCCCTGCCCGTGCTGCCGGACGAGGTCGAGGCGGGTGCCGCCAGCGTGGTCATCGGCGATCTCGGGAGGCGCTGGGACTTCGCGACGCTCAACCGCGCGTTCCGGCTGCTCATGGCCGAGCCGCGACCCGTGCTGGTGGCGCTCGGGATGACCCGCTACTGGAAGGCGGCCGACGGCCTGCGCCTGGACGTGGCCGCCTTCGTGAAGGCCCTGGAGCACGCGGCGTCCTGCGAGGCGGTGGTACTGGGCAAGCCCGCGCAGGCGTTCTTCCACGCGGCGCTGGCGCGCCTGGGCTGCGCAGCCGAGGACGCGGTCATGATTGGCGACGACGTCGTGGGTGACGTGGGCGGCGCGCAGGACGCCGGCATCAGGGGCGTGCTGGTGCGTACCGGCAAGTTCCGCGACGGCGATCTGGAGCGCGGCGTCCGCCCGGACGCGGTGCTGGACTCCATTGCGGACTTCCCGGGCTGGTGGCGCGACAATTGCAGCTGACGCCGCGCATGCCGAGTCTCCCGGACCGCGGGCGCCTTGCAAGGAGTTGCCATGCCCTCTGTGGTCACCAGCCCCGGCATCTTCGGCGAGATGTTCGGCACCGGCGAGATGCGCGCGATCTTCTCGGATCGCGCGCTCGTGCAGCGCTACCTGGACGTGGAGGCGGCGCTGGCCCGCGCCCAGGCCCGCCTCGGCATCGTGCCGCAGGCGGCGGCCCGTGCCATCGCCGCCGTGGCGCACGTGGACCGGGTCGATCTCGGCGAGCTCACCCGGCGCACCGAGATCGTCGGCTACCCGATCCTGCCGCTGCTGGAGCAGCTCAGCGGCTGGGCCGAGGACGGGCTCGGCCAGTACTGCCACTGGGGCGCCACCACCCAGGACATCATGGACACCGCCGACGTGCTGCAGATCCGCGACGGCCTCACCCTGGTGGAGCGGGAGCTGGAGGCCATCGCTCGCGCCCTGGCCGGGCTCGCCGATGCCCACTGCGATACCCCCATGGCCGGGCGCACCCACCTGCAGCACGCCCTCCCGGTGAGCTTCGGCTACAAGTGCGCCACCTGGCTGTCCGCCGTCGACCGGCACCGGGCACGCCTCGCCGAGCTGCGGCCGCGGGTGGAGGTGGTGCAGTTCTCGGGCGCCGCGGGGACGCTCGCGTCGCTGGGCGGCAAGGGTCTGGCCACGCAGCGCGAGCTCGCCGCCGAGCTGGGCCTCGGCGTGCCCGACATCACCTGGCACACCATCCGCGACGGCTTCGCCGAGACCACCGGGCTGCTCGCGCTGGTCACGGGCACCGTGGGCAAGATCGGCTACGACGTGATGTTGATGATGCAGACCGAGATCGGCGAGGTGCTGGAGCCGTTCGTGCCGGGCCGCGGCGCGAGCTCCACGATGCCCCAGAAGCGCAATCCCATCGCCTCGGAGATGATGCTCGCGGCGGCGAAGATCGTGCGCGAGCAGCACTCCGCCATGCTGGACGCCATGGTGCAGGACCACGAGCGCGCTACCGGCCAGTGGCACGTGGAGTGGCACGCGCTGCCCACCGCCTTCATCGTCGCCTCCGGCGGGCTGCGCGCGGCGCGCGACGCGCTGGAAGGGCTCGAGGTGCGACCCGCGGAGATGGCGCGCGTGCTGGGTGCCACCCACGGCCTCATCGTCGCCGAGGCGGTGATGATGGGGCTCGCGCCGCACCTCGGACGCCAGCGGGCCCACGACGTCGTCTACGACTGCTGCCGCCGGGCGCTCACCGAGGGGATCCCCTTCGTGGATGCCCTGCTGGCGGAGCGAGAGATCGCGGCGACCTTCGATCGCGCCGCCATCACGGCGCTCACCGACCCCGGGAACTACCTGGGCGAGGCCCCGGAGATGACCCGCGCGCTGCTGGCGCGGCGCGAGCGAGACTGACGCCTCGCGAGCGCGCCGCGCGGAGGTTGCGACGCCGGGGCACTACCGCCGCGCGTACTGGGCCTCCCCGAACATGTTGCGCCGCGCCTCCTCGGTGAGCGGGCCGCTGCGCTGGTGCTCGGCCAGCACCTGCACGCCGCGCTGCACCGCCGGGCGCGCCTCGATGGCGTCGAACCAGCGCTTGAAATTCGGGTAGTCGTCCCGTTCCACACCCTGGCGCTCCGGGCGCCGCGTCCACGGCCAGACCGCGATGTCGGCGATGCTGTAGTCGTCGCCGGCCAGGTATTCGCTCTCGCCCAGGCGGTGATCCAGCACGTTGTAGAGGCGGTTCGCCTCGTTGCGGTAGCGGTCCATGGCGTAGGGGATCTTCTCCGGCGCGTAGCCGAGGAAGTGGTGTGCCTGCCCGAGCATGGGGCCGATGGCACCCATCTGGAACATGAGCCACTTGATGACCCCGTAGCGCGCACGGATCTCCGCTGGCATGAGCCTCCCCGTCTTCTCCGCCAGGTACATGAGGATCGCGCCCGACTCGAACAGGTCGAAGGGCCGGCCGCCGGGACCGTCCTGATCGACGATGGCGGGCATCTTGTTGTTGGGGCTGATCTTCAGGAACTCCGGCTTGAACTGGTCACCCTGCTGGATGTTGACAGGGTGCACCGTGTACTCGAGTCCGGTCTCCTCGAGCATGATGTGGATCTTGTGGCCGTTCGGGGTGGGCCAGGTATAGAGGTCGATCATCCGGGCGTTCCTCGGGTGTGGTCGGTGCACCGGCGGGGCGTCGTCCCGGCGCGTAAATCAAGCGGGACGCAGTCACTTGAATTCGCCGGCAGCCTGCGGAATTCAAGGGGGACGCAGTCACTTGAATTCGCCGGCAGCCTGGACCGGTAATCAAGTAATCAAGTGACTGCGTCCCCCTTGAATTATTAAGCGACTGCGTCCGGCTTGAATTGTACGACGTGGCGGCAAGCGTCGGCAGTCTAGCCCGCATCGTTCACGAGCACTCGCAGGCGGCGCGGCGGTCCTTCCGCGCTGCGGGTTGTGCCCGCCCCGCCCGGCGGTCAAGCTCGCACGATGCCAGACGCCTTTTCCCTGGCGCTCGTGGTGGGCGCCACCTTTCTGCTCGCGGGCTTCGTCAAGGGCGTCATCGGTCTCGGGCTTCCGACCGTGGCCATCGCGGTGCTGAGCCTGATCATGCCGCCGGCCCAGGCCGCCGCGGTGCTGGTGGTGCCGTCGCTGGTGACCAACGTGTGGCAGGCGGTGGTGGGCGGGCGGCTGGCCGCCATCTGTCGGCGACTGTGGTCGATGATGGCCGGCATCTTCGCGGGCACCTGGCTGGGCGCGGGCAGCCTCGCCACCGAGCAGTCCGGTCACGCCACCACCGCGCTCGGTGTCGTGCTGGTGCTCTACGCCGCCACCGGCCTCGCACGCATGGAGATCCGGGTGCCGCGTCGGGCGGAGCCGGCGCTGTCACCGCTGATGGGGGTGGCCACCGGGCTGGTGACCGCTGCCACGGGCGTGCTGGTGATCCCGGCAGCGCCCTACCTGCAGTGCCTTGGGATGCAGCGCGACGAGCTGGTGCAGGCCTTCGGCCTGTCGTTCTCCGTGTCCACCCTGGCACTGGGGATCATGCTGGCCACGGACGGCGTGCTCGCCGGCACGCTGGGGGGCATCTCGGCACTCGCGCTGCTGCCGGCGATCCTGGGCATGGTGGCGGGCCAGTGGCTGCGCGGACGCGTGAGCCCGACGGTGTTCCGCCGCTGCCTGTTCGCCGGCCTGCTGGTGCTGGGCGCGCATCTGGCCCTGCGCGCCGTGCTGTAGCCGGCGTCAAGCCGCGTGCCCGCTGGCCCGGTGCGGGTGCCATGAAGAGCGCGGCGGTGTGGCCGGCCTCGCGCCGATCACCGCCTGCGGTGCGCGGCGTCACGCAGAGGCCTTCTCCGGTCGCTCCAGCGGCAGGCATCCCCGCGCCTCGAGCTCGGACCGGACGGCCTTCTTGGTGATCTTCCCGTAGCCGGATTTCGGGAGCGCGTCCCAGAAGAACACGCGACGGGGCAGCTTGTAGCGCGCGACCCGGCCGGACAGCCACGACAGCAGGGCCTGCTCGGTGAGCGATTCGCCGGGACGCAGCACGCACACCGCCACCCCTACCTCGCCCCAGGTGGCGTCGGGCACGCCCAGGATCGCCACCTCGGCCACCGCCGGGTGCGCCAGCACCTTCTCCTCGGTCTCCCGCGGGTACACGTTGGAGCCGCCCGAGATGTACATGTCCGAGGCGCGTCCCGTGATGTAGAGGAACCCTTCCTCGTCCACGTGGCCCAGGTCCCCGGTGAGGAACCAGCCGTCGCGAAAGGCCTTGGCGTTGGCTTGCGGGTTGTCGTAGTAGCCGGCGAACACCGCCGGCCCGCACACCGCGATCTCGCCGGTCTCGCCGGGCGCGAGCTCACGGCCGTCCGCGTCCTGGATGGCGATCTGCATGCCGGTGCGCTCGAAGCCACAGGTGCCGATCTTCACCCCCGGCCCGTCCTCGGCCGAGTGCAGTGCCGGAGGCAGCACGGTGATGTTGCCGGTCACCTCGCCGAGCCCGAAGTACTGCACCAGCACCGGGCCCAGCTTCGCGAGCGCCCGCTTCTGGTCCTCGCGGTACATGGGCGCACCGGCGTAGATCACGTAGCGCAGCGAGGAATGGTCGTGGCCGTCCACCGAGGGATGCTCGACCAGCATCTTCACGATGGTGGGCACCGTGAACATGTTCGTGATCCGCCACCGCTCCACCAGCGACCAGACCTCGTCCACGTCGAGGCGATCGCCCGCCGGCAGCACGGTCTTCGCTCCCCGCGCGGCCTGCGCGAGCTGGTGGATGCCGGCGCCATGGGACAGCGGCGCGACCACCAGGGACGCGTCCTCGTGGGTCGTGCCCGGCATCAGGTCGCACAGGTGGTTGGTGACCACGAAGGCCATCTGCCCATGGGTCAGCACTGCGGCCTTGGGCCGCCCGGTCGTGCCGGAGGTGAAGAAGAACCAGCACGGGTCGTCGTACCCGACGGCGGCCACCGGGGCCGCACGGCCCAGGTGCCCGTCGACCAGCGCGTCGTAGTCGTCGCCGTGGTCCGAGGCGCCGATGGAGACCTGCGTGTGGATCCCGGGCGCCGCGCCGCGGACCGCCGCGGCGTGCTCCGGGAAGTCCCGGTGACAGACGAGCGCCGTGGCACCGCTGGCCTGGGCCAGATACGCCACCTCGGAGGGGCTCTGGCGGAAGTTGGTGGGCACCCACACCGCCCCCAGGCGGAAACACGTGAACATGGACTCGTAGAGCTGGTGGCAGTTCTTCGACTGCACCAGCACCCGGTCTCCCTTCCTCACGCCTCGCGCGGCGAGTGCCGCTGCCATCGCGTCGACGCGCCGGTCGAACTCGGCCCAGGTCCAGGTGGCGTCACCGTGCACGAAGCCGATGCCGGCGCCGTGGCGGCGCCCGCACTGGCGCAGGAAGTGCGACAGGTTCATCACCCGCCGGCTGACGGGTGCGACGCCGCCCGCGGGGGCGGCGCCGGATGCCGTCACGCGCCGCGCTCCAGGATGGACAGGTAGTTGGCCACCGCCGAGCCGCCCATGTTGAACACCGCGCCCACGTCCGCGCCGGGGACCTGCATCGCGCCCGCCTCGCCGGCGAGCTGCATCGCCACCATCGCGTGCCCGGACACGCCCGTGGCGCCGATGGGATGGCCGCGAGACTTGAGGCCCCCGGAGGGATTCACGGGGAGCTTGCCGTCCTTCGCCGTCACGCCGTCCAGGATCACCCGCGCACCCTGGCCGTGGGGTGCGAGGCCCATGGCCTCGTACTCCAGCAGCTCGGCGATGGTGAAGCAGTCGTGGGTCTCCACCACGTCGATGTCGTCCAGGGTCACGCCGGCCCGGTCCAGCCCCTGCGCCCACGCCATGGCAGCGCCCTCGAAGCGCGTGCGGTCGCGCCGGCTCATGGGCAGGAAGTCGTTGACCTGGGTGCGCGAGCGCCAGCGGATCGGGGCCACGGTCGCGACGTCCGACCCCTCGGTGCTGAACACCAGCGCCGCGGCGCCGTCCGACACCAGCGAGCAGTCGGAGCGCTTCAGCGGTCCCGCCACCCAGGGGTTCCTGTCCGACACGTTGCGGCAGAAGTCGTAGCCCAGGTCGCGCTGCATGTGCGCGTAGGGGTTGTCGACGCCGTTCCTGTGGTTCTTCGCAGCGATCGCCGCCAGCGCGTCGGACTGGTCGCCGAAGCGCTGGAAGTACTCGTTGGCGATGTCGCCGAAGATGCCGGCGAAGCCGCCCGGGTTGCCGGCCTCCTCCTTCACGTAGGAGCACTTGAGCAGCACCTCGCCGATCCCGGCGCCGGGCAGGGTGTTCATCTTCTCGAAGCCCACCACCAGCGCTCGCTTCATGCGCCCACTCTCCAGGGCGTCCAGCGCTGCCCAGATGGCGGCCGATCCGGTGGCGCAGGCGTTCTCCAGTCGCACCGCCGGGGTGTGCCGGAGCTCCGGGATGGCCAGCGCGGCGGTGGTGGCGCTGAAGTCCTGGGGCACGAAGCCGCCGTTGAAGGTGCCCACGAACACCCCGTCGATGTCCGCGGCGTCCACGCCGGACGTGGCCAGGGCGGGCTCGGCCGCCTCCCGGAACAGCTGCTCCAGGTCTGCATCGTCGCGCTTGCCGAAGCGGGTGTGACCCCAGCCGATGATCCGTGGTGCGCTCATGAGACGTCTGCCCGCGTGGTCGTGTCCCGACAACATACCGCCGTCGCCCCGGCGAGCGAAATCCTCGCCGGGATGCTTCCGGCGGCTCGAACCCGGGAGCTACCGCGAAGCTGCGCCATCACCACTCGAGCTCGCAAGCCCGCCACAGGTACCAGCTCGCGACGGAGCGGTAGGGCCGCCAGCGCTCGCCTTCTGCCTCCAGGGCGTCCGGGTCTGGCATCTCGTCGTGGCCCCGGTGCAGCATGAAGCCGCGGCGCACGCCCAGATCGCCCACCGGCAGCACGTCCGGACGCCCCATGTTGAAGATGAGCAGCATCTCCACGGTCCAGCGGCCGATGCCGCGGATCGCGGTGAGGCGCTCGACGATGGCGGTGTCGTCCATGGCGGCCAGGGCGCGCCGATCCGGTACCACGCCGCTCACGGCCTTCTCGGCCAGGTCCCGAGCCGACGCCACCTTGGAGCGGGACAGCCCCACGCCGCGCAGCTGCTCGTCGGAGAGCTCGAGCAGGCGCCGGGCGGTGGGCCGGCGGGCGGGGAACAGCGCCTTGAGCCGCCGGTCGATGCTGCCGGCGGCGAGCCCCGAGAGCTGCTGGTAGACGATGGCGCGCAGCAGCGCCTGGAACGGCGTCAGGTGGGCGCGGCTCTCCATGGCGAAGGGGCCCACCCGCCGGATCAGCGTGGCGATGTCCCGATCGCGTCGGCGCAGGTGGGCCAGCGCGGCCCGCGGATCGTACTGGAACAGGGGCCGGCGGCCGTGGGTGCCGAAGCCCACGTCGCCGCGTCGGGTCACCCGCGCCCCGGGCCGGACTTGCGCACCACGATCGCCCACCAGGACATGATATAGGATGGATGCCGGCATCCGGCACGAAGCCCAGGGAGAGACGAGATGGACGCCTTTCGCGCCTACCGCGTGCACCAGGAGGATGGCAAGACCGCCGCGCGCCTCGAGACCATCGGCCTCGACGACCTGGACGAAGGCGACGTGGTGATCCGCTCCTGCTGGTCGGACGTCAACTACAAGGACGCCCTGGCCGCCACGGGCAAGGGCAAGATCATGCGCCGTTTCCCCATGGTGGGTGGCATCGACGTGTCCGGCTACGTGGCCCGCTCCACGGACTCGCGCTACCAGGAAGGCGACCCGGTGGTGGTCACCGGCTTCGGGCTCGGTGAGGAGCACGACGGCGGCTACGCGGAGTACGTGCGCGTGCCGGCGGACTGGCTGGTGCCCTTGCCCGAAGGCCTGTCCCTGCGCGAGTCCATGGCGCTCGGCACCGCGGGCTTCACCGCGGCGCTGGCGGTGGATGCCATGGAGCACAACTGGCAGACGCCGGACAAGGGGCCGATCCTGGTCAACGGCGCTACCGGTGGGGTGGGCAGCTTCGCCATCGACATGCTCGCGGCGCTGGGCTTCCAGGTCACCGCCTTCACCGGCAAGCGCGACCAGGAGGCGTATCTGAGGAAGCTGGGGGCGGGCGAGCTCCTGATCCGCGGCGAGACCGAGCTGGGCTCGCGCCCCCTGGAGAAGGCCCTGTGGGGCGGCGCGGTGGACAACGTGGGCGGGGCGGAGCTCGGCTGGCTCACGCGCACGGTGCAGCCCGGTGGCAACATCGCCTCCATCGGGCTCGCCGGCGGCATCAAGCTTGAGACCACCGTGATGCCCTTCATCCTGCGGGGTGTGAACCTGCTCGGCATCAACTCGGTGTTCGTGGCCCACGATCGCCGGGTACGGGTGTGGAACCGGCTCGCCAACGATCTCAAGCCCCGCCACCTGGACGCCATCGTCACCCGCACCGTGGATCTGGACGGCCTCGGAGATGTGTTCGACGACTACGTCGCCGGCACCGTGACCGGCCGCACCGTCGTGAAGGTGGCAGACGAGTAGCGTGCCGTGAGCCCCCAGGCGTCGCCGGTGCTGGCACCCGAGGCGGCCGCGCCGCTGGTGGCCGCCGGCGCCCTGGTGGTGGATCTGCGCAAGCCCGAGGTCTTCGCCGCGGGCCACGTGCCCGGCGCCGTGCCCATGACCTATGCGTCCCTGGTGCGCGACGAGGCGCCGGTGGGCGGCCTGCTGCCCCGGGACGATGCCCTCACGGCGCTGCTCTCCTCCGTGGGTCTCGCGCCGGGGCGCCCCGTCGTCGCCTACGACGACGAGGGCAACGGCCGTGCGGGCCGGCTGGTGTGGACCCTGAACGCAGTGGGCCACCGGCAGGCCGCCATCCTGGACGGCGGCTTCGAGGCCTGGCGCGAGGCGGGCCTCCAGGTGGAGCACGAGGCCCGCGCGCCGGCGGCGGGGCACTACGCTGCCCGCGCCACCGGAGAGGCAGTGGCGGAGCGCGACTGGATCCTGGAGCACCTCGGCGACCCGGAGGTGGTGCTGGTGGACACCCGCTCCGCCGCCGAGTACCGGGGCGAGGACGTGCGCTCGGCCCGTGGCGGCCACATTCCCGGCGCGGTGCACTTCGACTGGGTAGCGGCCATGGACCCGGCCCGCCACCGCCGGGTGCGCCCGCGGGACGCGCTGCTCGCGGAGCTGGCGGCCCTCGGCGTCTCCCCGGACCGGGAGGTGGTGGCCTACTGCCAGACCCACCACCGCTCGTCCCACACCTACGTGGTCCTGAAGGCCCTGGGCTTCCCCCGGGTGCGGGGCTACCCGGGCGCCTGGTCGGACTGGGGCAACCGCAGGGACACGCCGGTGACCACCGGCGAGCGGCCATAGGCTCGCTGCCGGGATTCGGCATCCGATCAAATCCCGGCTCGCTCCATCACCCGACCACCACCGGTGCCCGGGTGATGCCGGTGCATCCCTGCACCGGGCGCCGGCTCAGTTCGCCGCGACCTTCGCCTTGTGCTCGCGGGCGGCGAGGGCCTCGGCCACCTGCATCATCTGCTCGTAGCCGCCGGCGAGGCTCGCCGACACCCGGTACTTGCCGTTGACGATGACGCTGGGCGTGCCGCGCACGCCGTAGCGGCCCTGCATCACCTGCGACTTGCGCAGCATGGTCTCCACGGCGAAGGAGTCGAAGGTCTTGTCGAAGGCCTCGCCGTCCACGCCGCGGGCCACGAAGAACTCGCGCAGGGATTCGCGGGTGTCCATGGGCCGCTGGCTCTCGTGGATGGCCTCGAACAGGGGGCGATGTGTCGCCTCGACCGCGTTCAGCAGCAGGGCGGTGTAGTACGCGCGGGCGTGGATTTCCCAGTTCTGACGGAAGATGGCGGGCATGCGCCGCACCTCCACGTAGTCCGGGGCGCGTTCCTGGAAGCTCTCCATGTACGGCAGGAAGCTGTAGCAGTGGGGGCACCCGTACCAGAACACGTCCACGATCTCCACCTTGCCGGGGGTGTCGGTGGGCTGCGGCGGCTGGATCAGCTCGTACTTGCCTTCCGGATCGATGGCGCCCTGCGCCAGCGCGGCGACGGGGGCCAGGACGAGGACGGCGAGGATCGCCACGATGCGGTACGCGAACGTCATTGGGAGCATCCTCCGGGCGGGAGCGTCGATGGTGGGGCGGGCCGGCGTCGGCAGGCCCGCGCCAGGTTGGTCGCGCGGCGCGGGCAGAAGTTCCCGCGCCGTGTGCCTGCGGTGCGCGAGGAGCATGAACCGCGCTGGGCGCGGCGGCGGGTCATCCGCCGGTGTGCAGGCCCGCGATATATGAGGCCACGGCCTCCATCTCGGTGGGGGTCAGCTTGAGCGCGATGTCGCGCATCATGCCTCTGGGATCGTTGCTGCGCTGTCCCAGCCGGAAGCTTTCGAGCTGCATCCGGGTGTACGTGGCGTGCTGGCCTGCGAGACGGGGGAAGACACTGCGGGGATCGCCCAGGCCCGCAGGTCCGTGGCAGCTCATGCACGCGGGTACGCCGGTGTCCGGGTTGCCGCCGCGGTAGATGGCCTCGCCCTGCTTCACCAGGGCCTCGTCGGCGAAGCCGCCGGACATGGGATTGGCGGCGTAGTAGGCGGCCAGGTCCTGCATGTCCTCCGGGGACAGGGGCGCCATCATCCCGGTCATCATGGCGTTGTTGCGGTGCTGGCCCGCCTTGAACTCCACGAGCTGCTTGTAGAGATAGCTCGCGTG
Organism: Gammaproteobacteria bacterium; assembly: GCA_041593595.1. GTDB lineage: Bacteria > Pseudomonadota > Gammaproteobacteria > HK1 > HK1 > JBFHNV01. Next base: position 7,150 of record JBFHNV010000014.1, on the reverse strand, counting down.
CTGGCCCGCGATCTTCGGCCACTCGGGATTGCCGCTGTTGCCGTCCGGACCGTGGCAGGCGGTGCAGGTGGCGGACTTGGCCTGACCCGCGGCGGGGTCGCCGGTCTGGGCCCCGGCATGGACCGTGGCGGCGCACAGGAAGAGGGCGAAGAGGGTCTTGATGCTCATGGGGTCCGGTTCGTCATGGCCGCGCCGCGGTCCGCAGCCCGCGCGTGCGGGAGGCGGTGCTCCGGGTCGGCATGGAAAGGCGACGTATATTACCGTTGCACCCGGGTGGGTCAACTTCGCGCAGGCACGCGCAGCGGCCTCCAGGGCGCGCCGCTTGCGGTGCGCGCGGCGGTCCTGATACTGGCTGCGCCGTTTCGGGATGTCACCCGTGAGCCACGCCTACGCACGCCTCGAGTTCATCACCGGCGCCGCCACGCCGCGCGGCCTGCCGCCCGACGAGGGCGCCGAGGTGGCTTTCGCGGGCCGCTCCAACGCGGGCAAGTCCAGCGCCCTGAACGCCGTGGCCGGCCGCCGAGCCCTCGCGCGCACCAGCAAGACGCCGGGTCGCACGCAGCAGATCAACTTCTTCGCGGTGGACGGGGAACGCCGGCTGGCGGACCTGCCGGGCTACGGCTTCGCCCGCGCGCCGGCGGACGCCCAGCGACGCTGGTCGCAGCTCGTGGAGCGGTATCTGCGCCAGCGACGGAGCCTGCGGGGTCTGGTCCTGCTCATGGACGCCCGCCGGCCGCTCACCGACCTGGACCGCCAGCTGGTGGACTGGTGCATGGCCTGCGGGCTGGAGTTGCAGGTCGTGCTCACCAAGGCGGACAAGCTCGGGCGCGGCGCCGCGAGCCGGGCGCTGGCAGACACCAGGCGGGCCCTGGAGCCGCTGGGCGACGCGGTGCGCACCCAGCTCTTCTCGGCGACCCGCGGCGACGGCCTGGACGTGCTGCGGGCGCGTCTGGACGCGTGGCTGGAGATCGCCGGCCGGGACGCCGGTCGCCGGAGCGGCGGGGAGGGCTAAAAGGGGCCCCGGCCTGGCATACGGGGGGGAAGGGAAGCTGGGCCGGGGCCAAGGTCCCGGCCGGGGTGGGCCGGGAGAGGGGTCCCCGCCCGGGGAGTCGGGCGGGAAGCTCCGGGGCGGTCCGGTCAGGGACCGGATCAGGGCTGGCGGCCACGCCCCGGGACTCATGGATTGGGAGTGCCCGGCGCCGTCCGAAGTTCCCCCCGCCGCAATTTTTCCGGCGAATCATGCACATTGCTGCCGGGCGCTGCGTCCGGTGACCTGCCGGCCCGCGCGAGATGTGTCAGGGAACCGTCACAAATAGTGTAAGCAACTGATAGATCTACGGTTACTGGCAACGCGCAAATTTTGACAGGCGTGACGAAAGGCCAGCAGTGGCGGGGTCTTGCGGCGATTACCGGCAGCCCGTTCACAGATTTATCCACAGGTTTTGTGGATAAAACTTAAGGCCGAGGCGGGTCATGGGTTTACGCCGCGGTGGTGACAGCGCACCTCACAATCCGGGACCGAAGCGTGTCTCCATCGGGGCCGGTGGGGAGCCGCCGCGGAAACGAAGACGGCGCCCTCGGGCGCCGCTGCACGGGGTACCGGCAGGCAGGATCAGCGGGCGTAGCGGCGGCGGAACTTCTCCACCCGTCCCGCGGTATCCATGATCTTCTGCTGCCCGGTGTAGAAGGGGTGGCAGGCGGAGCAGACTTCCAGGTGGATCTCCGGCTCGCCCACGGTGGAGCGGGTGGTGAAGGTGTTGCCGCAGCTGCAGACCACCTTCACGTCCTTGTACTCGGGATGGATGTCGGCTTTCATGGCTCGGTCCCGCGGCGGGGCGCGTCCGGGAAAAGGCGCGAGAGTATAGAAGCGCCCGCCGGCCATTCCAAGGGCGCCCCACCGCAGCGCCGCCCGGCGGTCACAAGCCCAGCTCTTGCCACAGCGCGTCCACCCGGGACTTCACCTCCGGGTCCATGCGGATGGGGCGGCCCCACTCCCGGTGGGTCTCCCCCGGCAGCTTGGTGGTGGCGTCCAGGCCCATCTTCGAGCCGAGCCCCGGCTCCGGCGATGCGAAATCCAGGTAATCGATGGGCGTGCTCTCCACCAGGGTCACGTCCCGGGCGGGATCCATGCGGGTGCTCACCGCCCAGATCACGTCGCGCCAGTCACGGGCGTCGATGTCGTCGTCGGTGACGATGACGAACTTGGTGTACATGAACTGGCGCAGGTACGACCACACGCCCATCATCACCCGCTTGGCGTGACCCGGGTACGCCTTTCTCATGGTCACCACCGCGACCCGGTAGGAGCAGCCCTCCGGGGGCAGGTAGAAGTCCACGATCTCCGGGAACTGCTTGCGGAGGATGGGCACGAACACCTCGTTCAGCGCCACGCCCAGGATGGCGGGCTCGTCCGGGGGCCGGCCCGTGTAGGTGCTGTGATAGATGGGGTCGCGTCGGTGGCTGATGCGCGCCACGGTGAACACCGGGAAGGTCTCCACCTCGTTGTAGTAGCCGGTGTGGTCGCCGAAGGGTCCTTCCGGCGCCTCGTCCCCCGGATGGATGTGGCCCTCCAGCACGAACTCCGCGTGGGCCGGCACCTGGAGCGCGCCGTCCAGGCACTCGGTGAGCTCGGTGCGCCCGCCGCGCAGCAGCCCGGCAAAGGCGTACTCGGAGAGCGTGTCCGGCACCGGCGTCACCGCGGCCAGGGTGGTGGCCGGATCCGCGCCCAGGGTGACCGCAACCGGGAACGGCTCGCCCGGGTGCGCCGCGCGCCAGTCGCGGTAGTCCAGCGCACCGCCCCGGTGGGCCAGCCAGCGCATGATGAGGCGGTTGCGGCCGATGACCTGCTGGCGGTAGATGCCCAGGTTCTGCCGCTCCTTGTCGGGACCGCGGGTGGTGACCAGCCCCCAGGTGATGAGAGGCCCTGCGTCGCCGGGCCAGCAGGTCTGCACCGGCAGCTTCGCGAGATCCACGTCGCCGCCTTCGATGACCACCTCGCGGCACGGGGCCGAGCGCACCGTCTTCGGCGCCATGTCCAGCACCTTCTTGAACACCGGCAGCGCCTTGAAGGCCTCGCGCACGCCCTTCGGAGGATCCGGCTCCTTCAGGAAGGCGAGCAGCCGGCCGACCTCCCGCAGCGCCTCCACCGACTCCTCGCCCATCCCCAGCGCCACCCGCTGCGGGGTGCCGAACAGGTTGGCGAGCACCGGGATGGTGTGCCCGGTCGGGTGCTCGAACAGCAGCGCCGGGCCGCCGGCGCGCAGCACCCGGTCGCAGATCTCGGTCATCTCGAGATGCGGGTCCACGGTGGCAGCAATACGCCTGAGCTCGCCGCGCTGCTCCAGCAGGCGCAGGAAGTCCCGCAAGTCCTGATACTTCACGCGCCCCGACCGGGCGCGCTCACGCCGCGAACTCCGCCACTACCGGCGTGTGATCGGAAGGGCGCTCCAGCTTGCGCGGCGCGGTGTCGATCCAGCACCGCGAGCAGGTACCGGCCAGCGCGCCGTTCGCCAGGATGAGATCGATGCGAAGACCCATGTTGCGGCGGAACGCCGCCGCCCGGTAATCCCACCAGCTGAACTGCCCCTCGGCCTGCTCGAACAGGCGGAAGGTGTCGGCGAGCCCCAGGTCCAGGATCTTGCGCAGCGCCTCGCGCTCCGGCGTGCTGCACAGGATCTTCTCGTGCCAGGCCGCCGGGTCGTGCACGTCGCGATCGTCCGGCGCGATGTTGAAGTCCCCCACCACCACGAAGCGCTCGTGGGCCGCCAGCTCGTCCGCCACGTGGGCGGTGACGCGCTTCAGCCAGTGCAGCTTGTGCTCGTACTTGTCCGAGCCCACCTCCTGGCCGTTGACCACGTACAGGTTGAGCACCCGCACGCCGGCGACGGTCGCGCCCAGGATGCGCCGCGCCGGGTCGTCCAGGTCGGGGACGTCGGTGATCACCTCGGTGGCCGGCGCGAGCGTGGCCAGCGCCACGCCGTTGTAGGTCTTCTGCCCGGCGAAGACCACCTGGTAGCCGGCCTCCCGGAACGCCTGGGCCGGGAAGTTGTCGTCGACCAGCTTGGTCTCCTGCAGCGCCAGCACGTCCGGGCGCTCGCTCTCGAGCCATGCCAGCACGTGGGGCAGGCGCACCTTCAGGGAGTTCACATTCCAGGTGGCGATCTTCATGGCGCGGCCTATCGCGCGAGTGCGGGGTTCACACCCGGAAGCCGCCGTGCCGGCGCCGGATCCCCCAGTCCACCAGCCAGCCACCGGCGCCGAAGGCCAGCAGCAGCACGCTCGCCAGCAGCAGCATCTGCCAGGTCTCCCAGCGGCCCAGGAGCTCCGGCACGGGTGCAGGTGCATTCTGCGCCGTCTCGGGCGCCGGCGCGGTCGCCGCGGGCGCGGCGGCAGCGGTCGCCGCGCGCTCCCGTGTCATGCGCTGCATCGCCTCCAGCTCCGCCACCTGCTGCTTCAGACGCTGGTTCTCCTCTGCCAGGGCCTGCATCTCCCGCAGCGCGTCGGAGGGAATCGCGTTCGGGGTCGCGTTACCGTTCGGCCCCGGCGCATCGGACCCCTGCCGCTGCTCCAGCGCCACCAGCCGCGCCTGGGCGTCGGCCAGCGCGGCCTGGGCACCGGCGAGCTCGGCCTCCAGCGATTCCACCCGGGCGCGGCCCGGCGCGCTGTCCGCCAGGAAGCGCCCATCCACCCAGCCACGCTTGCCGCCGGGGGTCTCCACCTGCACCAGCGCGCCGTCGCGGGCGACGACCTCGAGGGCCGTGCCCGACGGCACCAGCTCGACGATGGTGGTGTCCACGGTCTTGCCCTGGTGCACGCCCACCTGCAGCTGGTCGTTGACGTACACGGTCTCCGCCCGCGCCGCCAGCGCGCCGGCCATCAGGAGTGCTGCGATGGCGGCGCGGGCGGCGCTCATGCCGCGTCCGCCCCCGGCCGCGGCTCGATGCCGCTGTGCCTGAGCAGCGCCGCGATGTCGGGCTCGCGCCCGCGGAAGGCGACGAAGGACTCCATGGCGTCGCGGGTGCCGCCGGGCTCGAGGATCTGGCGGCGGAAGTCGGCGCCGGTCTCGGCGTCGAAGGGGCCGCTCTCCTCGAATCGCGAGTAGGCGTCGCTGGACAGCACCTCGGCCCACTTGTAGCTGTAGTAGCCGGCCGCATAGCCGCCCGCGAAGATGTGGCTGAAGGCGTGGGGGAAGCGGTTGTATTCCGGCGGCCTGATCACCGCCACCTCGTCCCGCACGGAGTCCAGCAGCGCCAGCACGTCGGTGCCCGGCGCATACTCCAGGTGCAGCCGGAAGTCGAACAGGGCGAACTCCACCTGGCGCAGCATCTGGAGTCCGGAGTGGTGATTGCGCGCGGCGCGCAGGCGGTCGAGCAGCGCCTGGGGCAGCGGCTCGCCGGTCTCGTGGTGAGCCGAGATCAGCGCCAGCGCCTCCGGCTCCCAGCACCAGTTCTCCAGGAACTGGCTGGGCAGCTCCACCGCGTCCCACTCCACCCCATGGATGCCCGCGACGCTCGGGATGTCCACCCGCGTGAGCATGTGGTGCAGGCCGTGACCGAACTCGTGGAACAGCGTCGTCACCTCGTCGTGGGTGATGAGCGCCTCGCGTCCACCCACCGGCGGCGTGAAATTGCAGCACAGGTGCGCTGCCGGCGTGTGCGCCTCGCCACCGAGGCGCATGCGCGGGCGGCAGCCGTCCATCCATGCGCCGCCGCGCTTGCCCGCGCGGGCATAGGGGTCCAGGTAGAGCTCCCCGACGCGCTCACCGTCGCTGCCGGTGATGGCATAGAAGGTCACGTCCGGGTGCCAGGTATCGGCGCCGTCTCGCACCTCGATGCGCACCCCGAACAGCCGCTCGGCGATGTCGAGCATGCCTCGGATCACCGTCGACGCGGGGAAGTAAGGGCGAAGGTCCTCCTGGCTCAGGTCGAAGCGCCGGCGCTTGAGCTTCTCCGCGTAGTACGCGATGTCCCAGGCCGCGAGCTCTTGCTTGCCGTGCTCGTCGCGGGCGAACTGCCGCAGCTCGTCCAGCTCGGCGCGCGCCACGCCACGGCTGCGCGCCGCGAGGTCGCGCAGGAAATCCAGTACCTCCTGCGGCGAGCGCGCCATCTTGCGCTCCAGGGAGTAGTGGGCGTAGCTCGCCAGGCCCAGCAGCTGCGCCTTTTCCTGGCGCAGCGCCAGGATCTCCTCCATCAGCGGCCCGTTGTCGTAGCGCCCGGCATGGGGGCCCCGGTCCGAGGAGCGGGTGACATAGGCCTCGTACGCCTCGGCGCGCAGGGCCTCGTCGTCGGCGAAGGTCATCACCGGCAGGTAGCACGGCAGGTCCAGGGTCAGCCGGTAACCGGCCTCGCCGGACTGCTCGGCGTTCTGGCGCGCGAGTCCGATCGCCGACGACGGCAGGCCCGCCAGGGCCGACTCGTCCGCGACGGTCCGGCTCCAGGCCTGGGTGGCGTCCAGCACGTTGTTGGAGAACTGGCTGCCCAGATCCGCCAGGCGCGACGCCACGGCGGCAAAGCGCTCGCGGGCCGGACCCTCGAGGGTCACCCCGCCGAGGCGGAACTCCCTGAGCGCGTTGTCCACCACCCGGCGCTGCTCCGGGGTCAGCATCGCCCAGCCGTCCCCGTCCTGGAGCGCGTGGTAGCGCTCGTGCAGCGCGGCGTTCTGGGCGAGCTCGGTGTGGAACGCGGTGAGCTTCGGCAGGCAGGCCTCGTAGGCCTCTCGCAGCGCCGGCGTGTCCATCACCGCGTGCAGATGACGCACCGGTGACCACACCCGTTCCAGGCGCTCGTCCATGCGTTCCATGGGCACCACCAGGCTGTCCCAGGACGGGGCCGCCGCATCTGCCAGCACGGCCTCCAGGGCCGCTCGGGCCTCGCCCAGGGCGCGGTCCACCGCCGGCACCACGTGCTCGGGGCGAACGGCACTGAAGCGGGGCAGGTGGTCGTCGGCGAGGAGGGGATTGCTGGAGTGGTCGGACATGGTCGGGGGCGCAGGCCGTCAACGCCGCCATCGCGCGACGCGGCGGAATCCTATCAGGACGCCGCGCGGGCCGTGAACCAGCGGGGCGTCCCCACCGCCGGGAACGAGTGGTGTCCCGATGCGCCCGCCAGGGCGACGGAGCAGGGCAGCCCCGCGCCCGCGTCGCCTCGCCACG
>JBFHNV010000013.1:0-47468 GCA_041593595.1 Gammaproteobacteria bacterium | reverse complement strand
GGTGGCCAGCAGGTTCCGCACCGAGCGCGCGCGCAGCGTGTTCACCTGCGGGTCGTCGCTGTGGCCCTCGACGCCGTGGTTGTGGCCGTGGTTGACCGGGTGGCCGTCGCGGTTGTCCTCGCCGTTGGCGTGGTTGCGCCGTTCCTCGAAGCTCACCAGGTCGCGCAGGGTGAAGCCGTCGTGGCTGGCCACGTAGTTGACGCTCGCGGCGGGCCCGCGGCCGGGGTGGTCGAAGAAGTCCGCCGAGCCGTGCACCCGCATCGCGAACTCCGGCAGCACCGGTTCGTCTCGCAGCCAGAAGCGGCGCACCGTGTCGCGGAAGCGGTCGTTCCATTCCGCCCATCCGGGCGGGAAGCCGCCGAGCCGGTAGCCCCCGGGCCCCAGGTCCCAGGGCTCGGCGATGAGCTTGAGCTGGCGCAGCAGCGGGTCGGTGGCCACGGCGCGCAGGAACGGTGCCTGGAAATCGAAGCCGTCGTCGCCGCGCGCGAGCGCCGTCGCGAGATCGAAGCGGAAGCCGTCCACGTGCATCTCGCCCGCCCAGTAGCGCAGGCTGTCCAGCACCATCTCGAGCACCCGGGGGTGTGTGAGGTCGAGGGTGTTGCCACAGCCGGTGGCATCCTCGTAGCGGGCCCGATCGTGCGCAGGCAGGCGGTAGTAGCTCGCGTTGTCGATACCGCGGAACGCGAGCGTCGGCCCCAGGTGGTTGCCCTCGGCGGTGTGGTTGTAGACCACGTCGAGGATCACCTCGAGGCCCGCCTCGTGCAGCGCGCGCACCATGGTCTTGAAGGCCTCGGGGCCGGCACCGCCCAGGTAACGGGGCTCGGGGGCGAAGAAGCCCAGCGTGCTGTAGCCCCAGTAGTTGCGCAGACCCTGCTCGACGAGGAAGGAATCGTCGACGAAGGCGTGCACGGGCATCAGCTCCACGGCGGTCACGCCCAGGTCCTTCACGTGACGGATGACCTCGCCGGCGGCGAGCCCGAGGAAGGTGCCCCGGTGCGGCACCGCCACCCGCGGATGCAGGCGGGTGAGGCCGCGCACGTGGGCCTCGTAGATCACGGTGCGGCTGAAGGGCGTGGCGGGGCGGCGGTCGCCGCGCCAGTCGAACTCCGAGCCGGTCACCTGGCAGCGGGGCACGAAGGGCGCGCTGTCACGCTCGTCGAAGCTCGTGCCGCCGCGGGGGTCGTCGCGGCGGAAGGCGTAGCACGCGTCGGACCAGCGCACCGCGCCGCTCAAGGCACGGGCGTAGGGGTCCACCAGCAGCTTGTGGCGGTTGAAGCGGTGGCCCTCCGCCGGGGCCCAGGGGCCATGGACACGGTAGCCGTAGAGCTGTCCCGGCGCGAGCCCGGGCACGCGCCCGTGCCACACGTCGCCGCTGCGGGTCGGCAGCGTCAGGCGTTCGTGCTCGGTGGGCGCGCCCGGGTGGAACAGGCACAGCTCGACGCGCTCGGCGTTCGCGGAGAACAGCGCGAAGTTCACGCCGCCGCCGTCGTGGGTGGCGCCCAGCGGCCGCGGCACGCCGGGCTCGATGCGCCCCGACTTCATGTCACCTGCCGCCCGGCGGCGGTGTCAGCGCCGGTAGCTTCCAGATCCCGTCGTTGTACTCGCGGATGGTGCGATCGCTGGAGAAGCGCCCGCTGGCGGCGCAGTTGAGGATGCTCATGCGCAGCCAGCGCTCGCGATCGTTGAAGGCCGCCGCGGCGCGGCGCTGGGCCGCGACGTAGCCTGCGAAGTCCGCCGCCGTCATCCACGGATCCCGCGGGCTCGTGACGCTCTCGATCAGCGCATCGAAGATCCCGGGCTCGAACTGATTGAAGTGCCCGCGCTCGATCAGCGTCATCACCTCCGCGAGATCCGGTTCGGCGTCGATGATCGCGCGCGGGTCGTAGCCCCGCCGGCGCTCCGCCACCTCGTCGGCATCGAGCCCGAACAGGAAGAAGTTCTCCTCACCGACCGCCTCCAGGATCTCGATGTTGGCCCCGTCGCGGGTGCCAATGGTGACCGCGCCGTTCATCATCAGCTTCATGTTGCCCGTGCCCGACGCCTCCTTGCCGGCGGTGGAGATCTGCTGGGAGAGATCCGCGGCGGGGCAGATCGCCTCCATGGAGGTCACGCGGTAGTCCGGCAGGAAGGCGACGCTGAGCAGGCCGTGGGTGTCGCGGTCGGCGTTGATCACCCCGGCCACGTTGCTCGCGAGCTTGACGATGCGCTTCGCCTGGGCGTAGCCGGGGGCGGCCTTGCCGCCCAGCAGCACGCAGCGCGGCGCCCACTGCGCGGTGTCGCCGCGCTTGATGCGGCAGTACAGGTGCACCACGTGCAGCAGGTTCAGGAGCTGGCGCTTGTACTCGTGGATGCGCTTGACCTGGACGTCGAACATGGCCTCGGGGTCGAAGACCACGCCGCACTCGCGCTCGACCAGCGCCGCCAGCGCGCGCTTGTTGTGCCGGCGCACCTTGCGCCAGCGCTTGTGGAACCGCTCGTCGTCGGCGTGACCGGCGAGCTCCGACAGCCGCGCCAGGTCCATCTGCCAGCCGTCCCCGATGGTGTCGCTGACGAGCGCCGCCAGGCGGGGATTGCAGGCCGCGAGCCAGCGCCGCGGCGTCACCCCGTTGGTCTTGTTGTTGAACCGGCCTGGCCACAGCTCGTGGAAGTCCCGGAACATCCCGCACGCCAGCAGCCGCGAGTGCAGCGCCGCCACGCCGTTGACGGAGAAGCTTCCGACGATGGCGAGATACGCCATGCGCACCATCGGTTCCGGGCCCTCCTCGATGAGGGACATGCGGCGCTGGCGCGCGGTGTCGCCCGGCCAGGTGTGCGCCACCTGGGCGAGGAATCGCGCGTTGATCTCGTAGATGATCTCGAGCAGCCGCGGCAGCAGCTCGCGGAACAGCCGCACGGGCCAGCGCTCCAGCGCCTCCGGCAGCAGGGTGTGGTTGGTGTAGGCCATGGTGCCCGAGACGATGGCCCAGGCCTCGTCCCACTCCATCCCGCACTCGTCGAGCAGCAGGCGCATCAGCTCCGCAACCGCGATGCTCGGGTGCGTGTCGTTGAGCTGGAAGCAGTTCTTCGCGGCGAAGCGCGAGAAGTCGTCGCCGTGGGCGTGGCGCCAGTGGCGCAGCGTGTCCTTGAGGCTCGCGGAGGCCAGGAAGTACTGCTGGCGAAGGCGCAGCTCGCGGCCGTTCTCGCTGGCGTCGTTCGGGTAGAGCACCATCGTGATGTTCTCCGCCGCGTTCTTCGCTGCCACCGCCTCCGGGTAGCTGCCGGCGTTGAACTCGTCCAGGTCGAACACGTCGGTGCCCTCCGCCGACCACAGCCTGAGGGTGTTCACCGTGCCGTTGTGGTAGCCGGGGATCGGGACGTCGTAGGGCACGGCGAGCACGTCGTGGGTGTCCACCCAGCGTATGCGCTCGCGGCCGTCGCCGCCGCGCCAGGTCTCGGTGCGCCCGTTGAAGTGGACCACCTGGCTCAGCTCGCGGCGCGCCATCTCCCACGGGTGCCCGTCGCGCAGCCAGTGGTCCGGGCGTTCCACCTGGTAGCCGTCCTCGATGGCCTGGCGGAACATGCCGTAGTGGTAGCGGATTCCGTAACCGATCACCGGCAGGCCGAGGCTCGCGCAGGAATCCAGGAAGCACGCGGCGAGACGCCCGAGGCCGCCGTTACCGAGCCCCGCGTCGTGCTCGAGGTCCGCGACGGTCTCCAGGTCCACCCCGATGCGCTCCAAGGCGCGGGCGGCCGCCCCGTCCAGATCGAGATTGAGCAGCGCGTTGCGCAGCGTGCGCCCGAGGAGGAACTCCAGCGACAGGTAGCACACGCGGCGGCTGTCCTGGCGCACGTAGGCGCGCCGCGTGCGGCTCGCGCCCGCGGCGAGATGGTCGCGCACCGCGAGCGCCAGCGCCTGCAGCACGTACTCCGGCGTGCCGTCCACCTCGTCGCGCCCGAGGGTGTAGTGCAGGTAGTGCAGCACCTGGCGCTCCAGCGAGCGCGCGTCCGTGCGCGGTTCCGGCAGGGGGGTGTCCATCGTCGCGGTGTCCTTCGGCTTGCTTATGTCGGGGTGCTAGCGGCGGGTGCCCGGGGGCGCAGGACCAGCGCGCCCAGCGGCGGCAGCGTCAGCTCCAGGCAATGGTCACGGCCGTGGACCGGCTCGCGCAAGGCCCGTACCGCGCCCAGGTTGCCCACGCCGGAGCCGTCGTAGGCGCGGGCGTCGCTGTTGAGGATCTCGTCGTACGTCCCCGGCGACGGCACCCCCACCCGGTAGCGCTCGCGCACCACCGGCGTGAAGTTGAGCACCACCACCACGGCGGCCGTTCCGGGCAGGCCGCGGCGCAGCCAGCTGACGACGCTGTGGTCGCGGTCCTCGCAGTCGATCCACTCGAAGCCGTGTGCCTCGGTGTCCAGCTGGTGCAGGGCGGGCTCGCCGGCATAGAGCCGGTTGAGGTCGCGCACCAGGGTCTGCACGCCGCGGTGGGCAGGGGCGTCCAGCAGGTGCCAGTCCAGCGCCCGGTCCACGCTCCACTCGCGCGCCTGGGCGATCTCCGCGCCCATGAACAGCAGCTTCTTGCCCGGGTAGGTGAACATCAGGGTGTAGTACAGGCGCAGGTTCGCGAAGCGCTGCCAGTCGTCGCCGGGCATGCGCGCGAGCAGCGAGCCCTTGCCGTGCACCACCTCGTCGTGGGACAGGGGCAGGATGAAGTTCTCCTGGAACGCGTACAGCAGGCCGAAGGTGAGGCGCTGGTGGTGGTGCTTGCGATGCACCGGGTCCTCGCCCATGTAGGCCAGCGTGTCGTGCATCCAGCCCATGTTCCACTTGTAGCTGTAGCCGAGCCCGCCGCATTCGGGCGGTCGCGACACCAGGGGCCAGGCGGTGGACTCCTCGGCCATGGTCACCGCCCCGCGGGCGTGCACCTCGCGGTTGAGGCGGCGCATGAAGTCGATGGCCTCCAGGTTCTCCCGCCCGCCGTGGCGGTTGGGGATCCATTCGCCCTCGTCGCGGGAGTAGTCCAGGTAGAGCATGGAGGCGACGGCGTCCACGCGCAGGGCGTCCACGTGGTACTCCTCCACCCACCACAGGGCGCTGGCGATGAGGTAGTTCACCACCTCGGGGCGGCCGAAGTTGTAGATGAGGGTGCCCCAGTCCCGGTGCTCGCCCTGCCGCGGGTCCTCGTGCTCGTACAGGCAGGTGCCGTCGAAGCGCACCAGCCCGTGCGGATCGCGGGGGAAGTGCGCCGGGACCCAGTCCACGATGACGCCGATGCCGGCCCCGTGGCACGCGTCCACCAGGTGCTTGAAGTCGTCCGGCGTGCCGTAGCGCCAGGTGGGTGCGAACAGGCCGATGGGCTGGTAGCCCCAGGAGCCGTCGAAGGGGTGCTCGCTCACCGGCAGCAGCTCCACGTGAGTGAACCCCAGGTCGCCCACGTACGCCACGAGATCCCGCGCGAGCTCCCGGTACCCGGGGCGGGTGCCGTCGGCGTGCCGCCGCCAGGAGCCCAGGTGCACCTCGTAGACGGCGACCGGCCGGTCCCGGGCGCAGGCGCCGGCACGCCGGTCGCGCATCCACGCCTCGTCCTGCCAGCGGTAGTGGCTCGCGTGCACCACCGAGGCGTTGCCTGGCGCCGGCTCCATGCGCCGCGCGACCGGGTCCGCCTTCAGCGGCAGCAGGCGCCCGCCGGCGTCCAGCAGCTCGAACTTGTAGAGCTCGCCGTCGCCGATCTCGGGCACGAACAGGTCCCACACGCCCACCGACGGATGCGGCCGCATGGGGTGGCGGCGCCCGTCCCAGCCGTTGAATGGCCCCACCACGCTGACCCGGCGCGCGTTCGGCGCCCACACCGCGAAGTGCACCCCCGCGGCGCCGTCGTGCACGACGGCACGTGCCCCCAGCACCTCGTGCAGGCGCTGGTGGCTGCCTTCCCCGAGGAGGTGGCGATCCAGCTCGCCCAGCAGGGACGGGAAGCGGTAGGGGTCCTCGACGTCGTGCCAGGCGCCGGCGGTGTGCACCCTCAGGTGGTAGGGCGACACCGGCGGCGGGAGGCGTGCCTCGAACACCCCCCGTGGATCCACCGGCCGTGCCTGCGCCAGGACCTTGCCCGCCCGGTCCACCACCTCCACGCGCGCCGCGTCCGGGCGCATGCAGCGCACCGACCAGCCGACGTCGGCGGTGTGCGGCCCGAGGACCTTGAAGGGATCGCCGTGCTCCCCCCGCGCCACCGCCGCGATTTGTGACTCGATGCTCAACCGCCCTTCCAGCCGTCGTGGCGTCCCGGACCCGCCGTTCAGTCTCCGCCGTAGAGGCGGTCGCGATAGATGCGCGCGCTGTCGTGCCACGGAAAGCGCGCCGCGCGGGCCGCGTCGCGCAGGGCCGCGAAGCGCTTCGGCTTGTCGGCGCGCAGCGCCAGCGCCCGCGCCACCGTGGCCACCAGGGCGTCCGCCTGGTCGCGGGAGGTGTCGCCATCGAAGGCGAAGCCGTTCACGCCGTCGCGCACCGTGTCCTTCAGACCGCCCACCGCGTGCACCACGCAGGGCTGGCCGGCGCGCATGGCCAGCATCTGGGTGATCCCGCACGGCTCGTAGCTGCTCGGCATGAGGAACAGGTCGCCGCGCGCGTACAGCGCCTCGGGCAGCGCGGGGACGTAGCCACGCAGGTAGACCAGGTTCGCGCGCCGCGCGGACACGGCGGTGAGGAATTGCTCCAGCGCCGGATCGCCGCTGCCCAGCACCAGGTACAGGCCGTGCTCGCCCAGCGCGTCCAGCACGCCGTCCAGCGCCGGGCGGCCGTCGGCGGCCGGCGTGCGCAGCAGGCCGAGCTTCTGGGGCGTGACGCGCCCGACGGTGGTGAGCAGGGCCGAGGGGCGCTTGCGCTTCAGCGCCGCGAGCCGCTGCCAGGCCACGAAGTGGGCGCTGGACAGGGGTTCGCGCTCGCCGGCGAGGCGCAGGGTCTCGCGTCGCATCTGGGCGAGCATGTCCGGCCAGTCCGGGGCGGCGCCGGGATTCGCCTCCGACGGGTACTCGCAGCCGTTCAGGATCCCGAACAGGGCGCCGCGGGCGTGCACCGCACGCAGCTCCTCCTCCAGCCCCTCGCCGCCGTGGCGCCCGGCCACCTCCAGATCGTTGGGGCGCAGGATCTCCTCAGCGTAGGAGGGCGACACGGTGCTCACCGCGTCGGCGAGGCGGATGGCCGCCGCCATGGGGTTCACGCAGCCGGGCCAGCGGGGATCGCCCACCACCGCCGGGTCGGGGTGCAGCGCGGGAAACCACGCCGCGAAGGACGACGGATCGCCCGCCAGCGGACGCACCCCCTGCAGCGCCAGGTTATGGATGGTGAACACGGTGCGCAGCGCGCGCAGCCGCCTGCAGGCCGGGTCGAAGCGGCGCAGCACCAGCGCGAGGGCCGTATGCCAGTCGTGCAGGTGCACCACCTGTACCGTGCCGAAGGCGTCTGACTGGAGCGCCTCGGCCACCGCCGCGGAGAACAGCGCGAATTTCGAGGCGTCGCTGGCGAAGGGACGCGCGGGGCCGTCGTCGCAGTAGACGACGCCGCGGCCGCAGGGGCTGAAGCCCGGGTGGTCCAGCGCGTACTGCTGCACGCCGTCGGCCGCGCCGTGCACCGGCACGCGATAGAGGTCCACCGCCTCGAGCGTGCCGCCGAAGCGCACCTGGAGGGTGCACGCGCGCCGCGCGCCGGGCCAGGCTCCGAGCAGCCCGTGGGACGGGCACACCACGCTCACGCGAGAGCCCAGCGCCGCGAGCGCGGCGGGCAGCTCGCGCACCACGTCCGCGATCCCGCCCACCTTGGCGCCGGGCAGGGCGCCGTTCTCGGCTGCCGCCATCAGGACGTGCACGGGCTCCAGGCTTCCACGGGCTCTCAGCGGACGTAGTGGAGGGGCTGCTTGAGCAGATCCGGCGTGACCAGCACCACCCCGCCCGGGGTCACCCGGTAGCCGTTGGCCCGGTCCTCGGCGTGGTCGCAGCCGATCCGCGTGCCGGAAGGGATCTTGCAGCCCCGATCGATGATGGCGTCTCGGATGTCGCAACCTTCACCGATGATCACGTCCGGCAGCACCACGGTGCCCTCCAGGTGGCTGCGCGCCTCCACCCGCACGTTGGAGAACAGCAGCGAGCGGCGCAGGTACGCGCCGGAGATCACGCACCCGCCCGACACCATGGAATCCACCGCCTGCCCGCGGCGGTCGTCGTCGTCGAACACGAACTTCGCGGGTGGGAGCTGCTCCTGGTAGGTGAGGATGGGCCATTCCCTGTCATACAGGTTGAGCTCCGGCACCACCTCCACCAGCTCCATGTTGGCGCGATGGAACGAGTCGAGCGTGCCCACGTCGCGCCAGTAGGCGCGCTGCCCCGAGGGGTCGCGGAAGGAGTGGGCATATACCTGGTAGCGTCGGATCGCACCGGGCACGATGTCGGCGCCGAAGTCGTGCTTCGAACGCGGGTCGTCGGCATCCGCGATCAGCCGCTCGTAGAGGAACCCGGTGTTGAACACGTAGATCCCCATGGAGGCGAGGCACTGCCCCGGCTCTCCCGGCAGCGGCGTCGGCTCGGCGGGCTTCTCCTCGAAGGCGCGGATGCGCCCGTCCTCGTCCACCACGCACACGCCCAGGCTGCCTGCGGCCTCCGCCACCGGCACCTCCAGGCAGCCTACCGTGAGGTCCGCGCGCGATTTCACGTGGTCCGCGATCATCGCGCCGTAGTCCATCTTGTAGACGTGGTCGCCGCCCAGGATCAGCACGTACTCGGGCCACAGGGAGCGGATGATGTCGATGTTCTGGTACACCGAGTCGGCGGTGCCCCGGTACCACTCGCCGCCCACCCGCTGGGAGGCGGGGAGGATCTCCATGAACTCGCCGAGCTCGCCCTTGAACATGTTCCAGCCGCGCACCAGGTGGCGGATGAGGGAGTGCGCCTTGTACTGGGTGAGCACGCCGATGCGCCGGATGCCCGAGTTGACGCAGTTCGAGAGCGGGAAGTCGATGAGGCGGAACTTGCCACCGAAGGGCACCGCGGGCTTGGCGCGCCAGGCGGTGAGCTCGTGCAGGCGCGTGCCCTGTCCCCCGGCCAGCACCAGCGCCAGGGTGCTGCGAGTGGTTCGGGCGGACTGGCGGGAGTCGGGCTGGTCGTCCACGGGGGCAGTATAGCGATGCCGGCGCGGGCGTCGGCCGCGTCATTCGATGAGCCGCACCTTGACCTCCACCTCCAGGGTGCCCTGGGCGGTCCCCTCGTAGGCCCCGGACACGGGCGGGACGCTCTCCGGGTGGCGGCTCACCGCCACCGGGATGTGGTCGCCGCCGGTGAGGCCGCCGGTGGTGGAGTCGTAGCCGCGCCAGCCCACGCCGGGCAGGTACACCTCGGTCCAGGCGTGGGTGGCACCCTCAGCCGCGGCCAGGCCCGGCGCGTGCAGGTAACCGCTCACGAAGCGCGCGGCGAGCCCGAGGAAGCGGCAGCTCTCCATGAACAGAGTGGCGAAGTCCCGGCACGAGCCGCCGCCGAGCGCCAGGGTCTCCGACGGGCGCTGCACGCCCGGCTCCTCGCGGCGCACGTAGCCGAAGCGCCCGGGGATGGCCTCGTTCAGCTCCTTGAGCAGGTCCGCGGTGGGCGTCGGGCGGTCCGCCTGCCAGAACTCGCCGATCCACGCCCGCAGCGCCGCGTCCTCCTTGCCGAACAGGAGCTGCTGGTAGGGCGACAGCTCGAGCCGCTCCGCGGCGTCGTACTGGAAGGGGAAGCGCACCGCGTAGGGCTCCAGCGGGAACTCGAAGGGCACGTCCTCGTAGTGGTCGATGGTGACCTCGCTCTCGATGGACAGCAGGTCGGCAGGGTCGCCGAAGCTCGCCACGGCCACCGAGTTGCCGAAGGCGTCCCGGTGCCACACGACGGTGCTCGCCGGTGCGATGTCCAGGCGCGATGACACGATGCGCAGATCGTGGCCCTCCCGCGGTCGCAGGAACAGGCGGTGGGGCAGGAACTGCACGGGCTCCGTGTACCGGTAGCGGGTGACGTGACGTAAGCTGAGACGGCGCATCTCAAGCCCGGCGTGCGACAGGGAGCGCGATGATAGTCGAGGGGGTTGCGTGGCGCGACGCGATGACGCCGTGAGCCGTCTGGCCCGCGAGCTCGCCGAGCACGACGCCGCGCTGGCGGCGCGGGGCGTCGCCCCGTGGATCGGTGCGGAGCCCACCTACACCCACCGCGGATCGGAGTCACCGGAGTGGCTGTACGAGGCGCTGGGCGGGAGCAAGGAGGCCCTGGCCGGGCGCATGTGCGCGCGGCTCGCGGTGGGACACCCCGGCGCCGCGCTGCTGCGCCCTGCCGGCCGGCCCTACGCCGGTGAGGAGGCCCCGCGCTGGTGCTTCGGCGTTTACGCGCGGCGCGACGGGGTGCCGGTGTGGAGCGGGCCGCCGGATCCGCTGGCGAGGCGCGGCGGAGGTCCCGCCGCCGGCACGGACGGCCTGGCCGAGGCGCTGGTGTCAGCGTTGCAGGCGGCAGGATGGACAGCGGCGGCCTGCAAGGTGGCGGCGCCGCTCGCGCTGCGCGTGACCTTCCGCCTGGACGGCGCGATGCCCCCGGGACGCGTCGTGGACGTGCCGGAGATCGGACGCCCGTCCCTGCACGGCGGTCCGGTGGAGGGCGCCCTGCTGCGCGACGACCTGGCGGAGGGCGGGCTGCACGTGATCGCCGCCGGCGCCGCGGACGACGCCTGCACCGGCGTGCGCTGCCTGCGCCTGGAGCTGCCGGCGATGCCTGATCCCGACGCCTTCCAGGCGCTGCTGGCGGTGGTGGCGCGGGCGCTCGGTGCGGTGTCGGCGCCCTGTGCGGTTCTCGCCGGCTTCCCGCCCCCGGTGGACGCGTCCGTGTCCTGGACCACGCTCACGCCGGACCCGGCGGTGGTGGAGGTGAACATGGCGCCGGAGGAGCGCGTCGCGGATTTCCACAGGGCGCTCGAGCGGGTGGAGGCCGCGGCGCGCGGGGAAGGGCTGTCGCCGCGCCGACTGCACTACAACGGCCTCGAGACCGACTCCGGCGGCGGCGGCCAGATCACCCTGGGCGGGGCGAGCGCCGCAGCCAGCCCGTTCATCTCCGAGCCGCGCCTGCTGCCGGGCCTGGTCCGCTACTTCAACCGTCATCCGTCCCTGTCCTACTACTGGGCGGCAGAGGCGGTGGGCGCGGCCAGCCAGGGCCCGCGGGCCGACGAGGGGACGCGGGAGGCGTGGCGGGAGCTGGACCTGGCGCTGGCGCTGCTGGACCGGGAGCCGGCGGCGGCGCCGGAGGTGCTGCAGCGGGCCCTGGCCCCGTTCATGGTGGACGTGTCCGGCAACGCTCACCGCAGCGAGCTCAACATCGAGAAGCTGTGGGGCGACGCCCTGGGCCAGCGCGGCCGGCTGGGGCTGGTGGAGTTCCGGTCGCTGCGCATGCCGGCCGAGCCCGCCACCCTCACCGCCATCGCCGCGCTGCTGCGCGCCCTGGTGGCGATGCTCGCCGCGCGCCCCACCGAGGGGCCGCTGGTGGACTGGGGCGACCGGCTGCACGACCGCTACTCGCTGCCCTTCTACCTGCGCCAGGACCTGGACGCCGTCCTGGCGGATCTGGAGGCCGCGGGGCTGGCCCCCGGGCCCGGCCTGCGGGCCCGCCTGCTGGACGATGCGTTCCGGATCATCGCGCGCCCGCCGCTGCCCGGCGCCGCTCTGAGCCTGCGCCGGGCGGTGGAGTTCTGGCCGCTCATCGGCGACGTGGCCTCCCAGGAGCGGGGCGGCGCGCGGCTGGTGGACGCGAGCACCGCGCGCCTGGAGCTCAGGCTGCGCGGGGACGCGGAGGATCTGGAGGGGTGGCGCGCGTCCTGCGCCGGCGTGGCGTTGCCGCTGCGCACGGAGCGGGACGGGCAGGGCACGGTGCGGGTGTGCGGGGTCCGTTACCGATGCTTCGCACCGCTGGGCGGCCTGCACCCGACCCTCGCGTCGCAGGTGCCGCTGGTCGTGCGCCTGGAGCACCCGCGGCACGGGGCCCACGTGCTCGCCATCCACGAGTGGCGTCCCGGGGGCGGCCCTTATCCGGGGCTGCCGGAGGACGCCGCCGACGCGGCCCGGCGTCGCGCCGGGCGCTGCCTGCTCGAGCCCGCCGCCGAGCCGGCACCGGCGCCACGGCCCGCGCCGCCGCGGGCCTGCGGCGAGCACGTGCTGGATCTGAGGTGGCTCGCGCCGTGAAGGCGCCTCCGTGTTCGGATGTGGCCGGCCCGTAGCGGGCCGGCCGCCCCTGAGATGCCGTCAACGGATCACGAATGCGTGAAGGCGCGCCGGGAACGATCCGCCGTGAAGGAAGCAGGGGCGGCCCGGAGGCCGCCCCTGGCAAGGATGCGGTCCGTTCCCCCGGGGGAGCGTCCCGTCAGTCCTCGGCGCCCAGCAGCTCCAGGGCCTCGTCGATGGCGGCCATGCAACCTGCATCGTCGCCGGCCTTCAGCATGTCAGCGGCCTGGGTGCGAAGCTGGCGCGCCTGCTCGAACTGCTCGGCGGTGACGTCGGCCTGCGGCCCCGCCTGGATGGCGGCATCGACCTTGGCCAGGTCCAGGTCGCATTCCGCGGACCACGCCACACCCGGGACGGCGAGACCGATGGCCAGGGCAAGGTGACGCAGTTTCATGTTGGTGTCCCTCCATGGGATCTGGAAAAACGGCCCATTCGGCCGCGCGCAGATCCTGCTCCCGCGCCGGCGGAAAACAAGCCGGGAATGGCGGCCGTGCGGATTATCTTTCGGTAACTCCGCGGGGTGCCCGGGTGAGTCCCCTGGCGTAGGCTTCATCGCCTGTGACGGGCCGGCGGGAGGGACGATGGGAGACGGCGGCGGGCCGCGGATCGCGATCATGGGCAGCGGCGGCGTGGGCGGCTATTTCGGCGCGCGCCTGGCGCAGGCGGGCCAGCAGGTGAGCTTCATCGCCCGCGGCGCGCACCTTTCCGCCATGCGCGAAGGCGGTCTCGCGGTGGCGAGCCCGCTGGGCGACGCGCGCATCGCGCCGGTGGACGCCACCGACAATCCGGCGGCCATCGGACCGGTGGACGTGGTGATGTTCACCGTGAAGCTCTACGACGCGGCCGCCGCGGCAGCGGCGTGCCGGCCGCTGCTCGGGCCCGACACGGTGGTGGTCTCGTTCCTCAACGGCATCGACAGCGAGGACGTGCTGGCAGAGGTCCTCGGGCCCGGCCATGTGGCCGGCGGCGTGGCCCGCATCAGCGCCTCCATCGCGAGGCCCGGCGTGATCGCCCACCACGGCACCTTCGCCACGCTGGAGTTCGGCGAGCTGGACGGGCGTGAGAGCCCGCGCCTGGCACGCTTCCTGGAAGCCTGCACGGGTGCGGGCATCAAGGCGCGGATGGACCGCGAGATCGTCGCTGCCATCTGGAAGAAGTTCATCTTCCTGGCGAGCTTCGCCGCGATCACCGCGCTCACGCGCCTGCCCCTCGGCCCCGTGCGCCGCTCCCGGGAGACCTTCGCGCTGCTGGAGCAGGCCATCGCCGAGGCAGCCGCCGTGGGGCAGGCGAAGGGCGTCGCGCTCGGCGACGATCCGGCCGGCGACGCGCTGAAGGTGGTGGCCGGCGTGGGTGACGGCATCAAGGCGTCGATGCTGGTGGATCTCGAGCGCGGCCGCCGCCTGGAGGTGCGCCAGCTCTCCGGCGCGGTGGTCCGCCTCGGTCACGAGCTGGGGGTGCCGACACCGACGCACGCCTTCGCCCTGGCGGCGCTGGCGCCGTTCGCGGACGGTGCTCCTGCCGGATCGCGGGATTGAAGGCCTGATGGGATGAACCACAGAGGCACGGAGGACACAGAGAAGGGGTCGACAAGGGAACCTTCTGTGCGCTCTGTGCCTCTGTGGTTGAATTCCCGGGCGCCTGAAGTGGAACGACGACGAGGGAGTGCCACGCGTTGAAGCACGGGGTCACGGTGATAGGGCTCGGGATCATGGGGCAGCGCATGCTGACCAACATGCATGCGCACGATGGCTTCGACGTGAAGGTGGCGTGGGATCCCGACCAGGGCGCGTGCACGCGGACGCGCGATCGCTTCCCGCAGGTGCGCATCGCGGCGAGCGCGGCGGAGGCCATCGGGGACGCGGCCACGGGCGTGGTGTACATCGCCTCGCCGCCCGCGTGGCACGCGGAGCATGCGCGCGCCGCGTTCGCCGCCGGCAAGGGCGTTTACTGCGAGAAGCCGCTGGGCGTGGACGTGGCAGACAGCCGCGCGCTGGCGGACGCGGCGCAGCGCTCGGGTCGCGTGAACATCGTCAACTTCTCCCTGGCGTCCGCCGCGGCCACGCGGGAGATCGAGCGGCGCCTGGCCGCCGGCGACCCGGGGACGCTGCGCGGCGTGGACGTGCGGCTGCACTTCGCCACCTGGCCCCGGGACTGGCAGATGGACGCCGCCGCGTGGCTCGCGCGCCGGGAGCAGGGCGGCTTCGTGCGCGAGGTGCTGTCGCACTGGATCTACCTCACCGCGCGCCTGTTCGGCCCGCTCACCCTCGAGCACGCCACGGTGCGCTACCCGGAGGGCGACGGCGCCGAGACCCACGCGCTGGCGCGGCTCGCGGCAGGCGCGCTGCCGGTGACGGTGGCGGGCAGCGTCGGCGGCGCTGGTCCGGATCTCGTGGAGTACACCGTGTGGGGCGATGCACTGTCCCTTCGCATCCACGACTGGAACCGGCTGCGGGCGAGCACCAGCGGCGAGTGGCGCGACGAGCTCACCCACCTGGCCGACCCGCGCCAGGCCGGCTACGTGCTGCAGCTGGACAACGCCGCCGCGGCCTTCGCCGGAGAGGCACATTCCATGCCGGATTTCGCCGACGCCCTGGCGGTGCAGGCGATCATCGAGGACATCCTCGCACGCTGAACCCTCGTCGCGGGCCGGCAAGCCCGAGACTCGAACCACAGAGGCACGGAGGAAAGGAGAGTGAGGGACGGATCGCGCCACTTGCTCCCACGATTCCCGCAGCCCGGCAATCACCATCACCGCCTTCTCCGTGAACTCGGTGCCTCTGTGGTTCATTCCCCACTGTCCCCAGGGTCGCGACGCGGCGTCGACCTGCTGTCCGCATTGCGACCATGACGGTCGCTGACGGCGGCGATCGTCCGCGCTCGCGCACGGGGCTACAGGCCCTGGCGCGCCTGTGGCCGTTCATGCGGCCCTACCGCGGGACCCTCGCCGCGGCGCTGGGAGCGCTGCTGGTGGCCGCGGCGGCGAGCCTGGCGTTGCCGGTGGGCGTGCGGCTGGTCATCGACGAGGGCTTCTCCGGCGGCGAGGCGGCGGCCATCGACCGCCACTTCATGGTGCTGATGGCCATGGCCGCGGTGCTCGCCGTGTTCTCCGCTGCCCGCTACTACCTGGTGACCTGGCTTGGCGAGCGGGTGGTGGCGGATCTGCGCGACGCGGTGTACCGCCACGTGGTGACCCTGGGCCCCGCGTTCTTCGAGGTCACGCGATCCGGCGAGGTGCTCTCGCGGCTCACAACCGACACCACCCTGGTGCAGGCCATCGCAGGCGTGAACCTGTCCATCACGCTGCGCAGCCTCGTCACCCTGACCGGTGGGCTCGTCATGCTGGGGATCACCAGCCCGCGGCTCACCGGCACCATCCTGCTGGTGATCCCGCTGGTGCTCGTGCCGGTGCTGGTGTTCGGGCGCCGGGTGCGGCGCCTGTCCCGGGAGAGCCAGGACCGGGTGGCGGAGGCCAGCGGCATCGCGGGCGAGACCCTGGGCGCCATCCACGCGGTGCAGGCCTTCACCCTGGAGGCGCACCAGGCGGCACGTTTCCGCGGCGCCGTGACCGGGGCCTTCGACGCGGCGGTGCGCCGGATCCGCGCTCGCGCCTGGCTCACCGCCATGGCCATCCTGATGGTGTTCGGCGCGGTGGTGTTCGTGCTCTGGCTGGGGGCCCAGTCGGTGCTGGCCGGGCGCATGAGCGCCGGCGAGCTGGGCCAGTTCCTGCTCTACGCCATCTTCGTCGCGGGGTCGTCGGCCTCCCTGTCGGAGATGTGGAGCGAGGTGCAGCGGGCCGGGGGCGCCATCGAGCGCATCGTGGAGCTGCTGGACGCGCACCCGGAGATCCGCGCGCCGGCGACGCCGCGGCCGCTGCCGGCGCCGGTGCGCGGCGCGCTGGCCTTCGAGGGCGTCACCTTCAGCTACCCCACGCGCCCGGACACCTCGGCGCTGCGCGACTTCTCGCTGGCGGTGGCGCCCGGCGAGACCGTCGCCCTGGTGGGGCCCTCCGGCGCCGGCAAGACCACCGTGTTCCAGCTCGCGCTGCGCATGCGCGATCCGGACGCGGGGCGCATCACCCTGGACGGGGTGGACGTGGCGGCGGCGGACCCGCGGGCAGTGCGCGCCTGCATCGGGCTGGTGCCCCAGGAGACGGTGGTGTTCGCCGACACGGTGCTGGAGAACATCCGCCTGGGCCGTCCGGATGCGGACGATGCGGCGGTGATTGCGGCCGCCCGCGCCGCCGGGGTGGACGAGTTCGCCGAGCGGCTGCCCCAGGGTTACGCCACCTTCATCGGCGAGCGCGGCACCCGGCTCTCGGGCGGCCAGCGCCAGCGTGTCGCCATCGCCCGGGCCATGCTCAAGGACGCGCCGGTCATGCTGCTGGACGAGGCCACCTCGTCGCTGGACTCGGTGAGCGAGCGACTGGTGCAGGAGGCGCTCGCGCGCCTCACGCGCCGGCGCACCACCCTCATCATCGCCCACCGCCTGGCCACGGTGCTGCGCGCCGATCGCATCGTGGTGATGGACGCGGGCCACATCGTGGCGGTGGGCGGCGACGTGGAGCTGCGCCGCTCGAGCCCGCTCTACGCGCGCCTTGCGGCGCTGCAGTTCGGCGACGGGTGAGTCGCGGTTGCGTATGTCGCAACGAATCTGGCGCGATCCGGAGGAAGGCAGGGGCCGTTGCGCCCCGCCGTGAACCCGTCCCTGGGGGCTTGAAGGCGGCGTCCCCGCCGCCTACGGGCACAACGGCCCCTGCCTTCCTCCTCTGGTGGAGGATCCGCGACTCGGAATCTCGATCCGGCTATCTGAACCGTCATGCTCGCCGCCCCGCGGGTGTCTGGACCGCTGCCTGGCAGCCGGCGCATCCTGATGCGGTCCCGCGCCCACCGGCGCGTCCCGCCGCCGGTCGCTGGACGAGGGTCCCCGCGATGAATGCGTTCGACACCGCGGCGCCGACCGCGGAGCCGGCGGCCGACACGGTGCGCCTGAGGCAGCTCGTCACCACCGTGCGCCGGCGCGCGCCGCTGGACGCCGTGCCGCTTCTGCTGCGCGAGCCGGACGAGGTGGTGGCACGGGTGATGGCCGCGCTGGACCCCCCGCTCGCGATGCGCCTGCTGGCAAGCCTCCCGGAGGAGCGCGGCGCCGCCCTGGCCGGGACCATCCGTGCCCCGGTGGGAGAGCAGTGGAGCACCAACCTGGGCTACGAGGAGGGGCGCGTGGGGCGCATCATGGAGCCGCCGCTGGGCACCTTGCTGGGCGATACCACGGTGGCGGAGGCGGTCGAGCGGCTGCGGCCGCTGGCCGAGGACCGGCAGATCGTCTACGCCTTCGTGGTGGACGCGGACCAGCGCCTGGAAGGCGTGGTGGCCATGCGCGACCTGCTGTTCGGCGACCCCGCGCAGCGCCTGGACGAGGTCATGGTGAGCGAGCCGTTCTACTTCCGCGCCGACACGGCGATCGACGAGGCCATGCGCGCCGTGCTGCTGCGCCACTACCCCGTCTACCCGGTGTGCGACGAGGCACGGCGCCTCCTGGGGCTGGTGCGCGGCTACGCCCTGTTCGAGCGCCAGACCTTCGAGCTCACCGCCCAGCCCGGCCAGATGGTGGGCGTCGAGAAGGAGGAGCACCTGTACACCAGCTGGGGCCGGTCGCTGCGGCTGCGCCACCCGTGGCTGCAGCTCAACCTGCTCACCGCCTTCCTGGCCGGCGCGGTGGTGGGCCTGTTCGAGGACACCATCGCCCGGGTGGTGGCGCTGGCGGCATTCCTGCCGGTGCTGGCCGGCCAGTCCGGGAACACCGGCTGCCAGGCCCTGGCGGTGACGCTGCGCGGGCTCACGCTGAATGAGCTCAAGCCCGGCATGGGCCGCCGGCTGCTGGCCAAGGAGGCGCTGCTGGGACTGTGCAACGGCGCCCTGGTGGGCGTGACGGCGGCCCTCGGCATGCTGATCTACGGCCAGATCAACGGCACGGCGTCGCCGCTGCTGCTGGCCTGCGTGGTGTTGCTGGCGATGGTGGGCTCGTGCGTGGCCAGCGGCGTCACCGGGGTGCTGGTGCCGCTGGCGCTGCGCCGCCTGGGCGCGGACCCCGCCACCGCGTCCACCATCTTCGTCACCACCGCCACCGACGTGGCGAGCATGGGGCTGCTGCTCGGGCTGGCGACGCTGCTGGTGTGACCGCCGCGGAGATCGCTGCGGGGCGGCCCGCGATTGATCCCGGCGGGGCGGTGCGCTATCAGTGCCGCCCTCGACGCCCCGCACCAGGACCCACGCCGCCATGGACTACGCCATTCCCGCTCCCGCCATCCCCACCCTGCCGGTGCAGGGCACCGGCCAGGTGTTCCCGGTGCACCGCATCTACTGCGTGGGGCGCAACTACGCCGCCCACGCCATCGAGATGGGCCACGATCCGGACCGCGAGCCACCGTTCTTCTTCCAGAAGAACCCGGACAACCTGCTCCCGGGCGGCGGGCGCTTCCCCTACCCGGACAAGACCGCCGACCTGCACTTCGAGATCGAGCTGGTGGTGGCGCTCGGGAAGGGCGGCAAGGACATCCCCGTGGAACGTGCGCTGGAGCACGTGTTCGGATACGCCGTCGGGCTGGACATGACCCGGCGCGATCTGCAGGGCGAGGCCAAGAAGCTCGGGCGTCCCTGGGAGGTAGGCAAGGCCTTCGATCATTCGGCGCCGTGCAGCGCCGTCGTGCCCGCCAGCGCCATCGGCCACCCGGATCGCGGGGCCGTGTGGCTGGACGTGAACGGGGAGCGGCGCCAGGAGGGCGATCTCGGGCAGCTCATCTGGAAGGTGCCGGAGACCATCGCCTACCTTTCGGGGCTGTTCACCCTGAGCCCGGGTGACCTGATCTTCTCGGGGACCCCATCGGGCGTGGGCGCCGTGGGCCGTGGTGACCGCCTGCGCGGCGCGGTGGCGGGCGTGGGCGAGCTGGAGGTGGAGGTGGTCTGAGACCCGGACCACCGGGCCCGCGTCCGCCGCGGGCCTCAAGTGCTCGGACCAGGGGCCGATAGCGGTTCGGTCGACCCCCCTTGGTGGTGCTGCGGCCACCCGAGCGAGCGCGAGAACCCAGGTGACAGCCCAGCCCCGATTCCACCCGGCGGTCGCGGCAGGGCGCGGGCTCCTGGCCGCGCTGCTGCTGGTCGCGGCGGCCCCGGCCGGCGCGGCGGGGGCCCTGGAGGGCCGCCGGGTCCTGCTGCTGTTCTCCTACGACCCCGCCTTCGTGACCACGGCCCCCATCCGCGAGGGCGTGGACGCGGTGCTGGCGCCCGAGGGCGTGACCGTCGATCTCGAGTTCATGGACAGCAAGCGGGTGGTGGACGCGGCCGGCATCGCGCGCTTCCGTGATCTGCTGGCGCACAAGCTCGCGACGCGGGCGCCCTACGACGCCGTCATGGTGTCCGACGACGACGCCCTGGACTTCGCCCTGGCGCATCGCGCCAGCCTCTTCCGGGGCACGCCGCTGGTGTTCCTGGCGGTGAACGACGTGGCGAAGGCCGTGGCCCTGAACAACGACCCGGGGGTGACCGGGGTGGTGGAGCACGTGTCCATCGCGGACACCGCGCTGCTTGCACGGCGCCTCGATCCGGCGGTCACGGAGATCGTCGCCGTGGCGGACGGATCCGCGAGCGCGCGGGCGGACCTGCGCGAGCTGCACGCGGCGGTCCCGCTGCTCGCGCGCAACGGCCTCACGGTGCGCGTCCTATCCCTCGCGGAGCACAGCTTCGAGGAGCTGGCCGCGGTGCTGCGCGCGCTGGCGTCGCACCAGGCGGTGCTGCGCCTGACCGCCTTCCGTGACCGCCTGGGCGCGGTGCAGCGTTACGACCAGAGCCTCGCGCACCTGGTGCGGCATGCACCGGTGCCCGTCTACGTGCTGCGTGCCGTCGGCATCGGCGGCGGCGCCGCGGGAGGGAAGGTGGTGGACTTCCGCGCTCAGGGGCGCGAGGCGGCGCGGCTCGCGCGCAGCATCCTCACCGGCGTCTCGCGCACCGCGCCGCCGGTGCTGCGGGAGAGCCCGAACGCGGTGATCCTCGATCACCGGGTGCTGGAGCGCTTCGGCATCGACCCGGCCGCGGCGCCGCCGGGCAGCCGGGTCGTCAACGCGCCCCCGCCGCTTGGCCGTGTCGTGTTCGTGTCGGCTCTGGTCATCGCGGTGATGGCCGGGATGATCGTCTATTTCTGGTGGCAGGTGGTGGCGCGGCGGCGCGCCGAGCGCCGCCTGTCGGAGAGCGAGGCCCGCTTCCGCACCATCGTGGAGGGTTCGCGGCAGGGTGTGCTCATCCACCGCCACCGCGTGCCGCGCTTCGCCAACGAGGCCTACGCGCGGCTGCTGGGATACGCCTCGCCGGAGGAGATCCTCGCCCTGGGCGACATGGAGCGGATCTATGCGCCCCACGAGCACGAGCGGCTGCGCGGATACCAGGAGGCCCGGATGCGGGGCCTGCCCGCGCCCGCCGAGTACGACTTCCACGCGGTGCGCAAGGACGGGACGATGGTGGTGTTGCACAACGTGGTGCACCGGACGACCTGGAACGGCTCGCCGGCCACCCAGCACAACGTGCATGACGTGACGGAGCGTCATCGGGCGGAGTCGATGCTGCGCGAGAGCGAGGAGCGCTACCGCACGCTCGTGGAGCATGCCCCCGAGGCCCTGGTGGTCCTGGACGTGGATGCAAACCGCTTCGTGGATGCCAACGACAACGCGCTGGCGCTGTACGGGTTGACCCGGGAGGCGCTGATGCAGATGGATCCGGTAGCGTTGAGCCCGCCGCTGCAGCCGGACGGGCGCACTTCCGCCGAGGCAGCCGCCGAGATGGTGGGGCGCGCGCTGGCGGGCGAGGCGCCGGTGTTCCGGTGGACCCACCGCAATGCGCGCGGCGAGGAGCTGCCCACCGAGATCCGGCTGGTGCGCCTGCCCTCCTCGGGCGGGCGCCTGGTACGCGGCAGCGTCACCGACGTGAGCGGATACCAGCGCGCGCAGGCGGCGCTGGAGCAGAAGTCGGCGCAGCTCGAGGCGACGCTTGAGAACACCGACCAGGGCATCAGCATGGTGGACGGCGACCTGGTGATGGTCGCCTTCAACCAGCGCTTCCTCGAGCTCCTCGACTTCCCCGCCGGGCTCTTCAGGCCGGGCGACCCGTTCGAGAAGTTCATCCGCTACAACGCTGAGCGCGGCGAGTACGGCGAGGGCGACGTGGAGGCGCAGGTGCGCGAGCGTGTGGAGCTCGCGTGGCGCTTCGAGCCGCACTGCTTCGTGCGCACCCGGCCCGACGGACGGGTGCTCGAGATCCGCGGCAAGCCGGTGCCGGGGGGCGGCTTCGTCACCAGCTACACCGACATCACCGAGACCCACCGCCTCTCGAAGCAGCTCTCGCACCAGGCCACCCACGACGCCCTCACGGAACTGCCCAACCGCCGCGCCTTCGAGGAACAGCTCGAGCGCGCGCTCGGCCAGGCACGTGAGCACGGCGTCGAGCACGCCATGTGCTACCTGGATCTCGACCAGTTCAAGGTCATCAACGACACCTGCGGTCACGTGGCCGGTGACGAGCTGCTGCGCCAGCTCGGCCAGACCCTGCACGCGAAGGTGCGCCGGCGCGACGTGCTGGCCCGCCTCGGCGGCGACGAGTTCGGTGTGCTGCTCGGTGAGTGCACGCTGGCCGAGGCGCGGCGCGTGGCGGGGTCGCTTCGCACGGCGGTGGAGGAGTTCCGCTTCCTGTGGGAGGGCAAGAGCTTTCGCCTGGGCGTGAGCATCGGGCTGGTGCCGGTGACCGCGGGCAGCGGCTCGGTCACCGAGGTGCTGAGCGCCGCCGACGCCGCCTGCTACGCGGCGAAGGACCAGGGTCGCAACCGCATCCACCTGTTCAACGAGGACGACGCGGCGCTGGCGCGCCGCCAGGGTGAGATGCAGTGGGTGGTGCGCATCCAGCACGCCCTGGACGAGGACCGCCTGCGGCTGGACGCGCAGCCCATCGTGCCCCTCGACGGCGCCAGCGACGAGGGCAGCCACTACGAGCTGCTGCTGCGCATGCTGGACGACCGGGGGCGGCCCGTGTCCCCGGGCCAGTTCCTGCCCGCGGCGGAGCGCTACAACCTGATGGGGCGGCTCGACCGCTGGGTGGTGCGCCACGCCTTCGAACGCCTGGCAGCTGATCCGGCGGCGCTGGAAGAGCTGTTCGCCTGCACCATCAACCTTTCCGGGCAGTCCTTCTCCGACGACGAGTTCCTGGGTTTCGTCGTCGGTGAGCTCGAGCGCACCGGCGTGCCGCCGGAAAAGTTCGTGTTCGAGGTCACCGAGACCGCCGCCATCTCGAACCTGGCCACGGCCACGCGCTTCATGAACGCGTTGAAGGGGATCGGCTGCCGCTTCGCCCTCGACGATTTCGGCAGCGGCCTGTCATCCTTCGGCTACCTCAAGACGCTGCCCGTGGACTTCCTCAAGATCGACGGCATGTTCGTGAAGGACATCCTGGATGACCCAATCGATCACGCCATGGTCAAGTGCATCAACGAGATCGGCCACGTGATGGGCAAGCGCACCATCGCGGAGTTCGTCGAGAACGACGCGGTGCGCGAGCGACTGCGCGTCATCGGCGTCGACTACGTGCAGGGCTACGGGGTCGGGCGCCCGCAGCCCTTCGTCACGCCGCGGGCGATGCGCAGGGCCTCGTGAGCGCCGCCGGCCAGCTGCGACGGGCGCTGCTGCTGGTGGTGCTGATCTTGGTGGCCGGGGGCACATGGCTCGCGCGCCACCGGGCGGCGAGCTGGGAGGACACCCTGTGGGTGGCGGTGTACCCCGTCAACGGCGATGGCAGCGAGGCCAGCGCGCGCCACATCGCGGGGCTCGACCGCACGAGCTTCCAGCCCATCGACGAGTTCATGGCCCGGGAGGCGGCGCGCCAGGGCGTGGCCCTGCGGCGCCCGGTGCACGTGGTGCTGGGCGACGAGGTGCGCGAGCAGCCGCCGGCGCCGCCCGACACCCGCGGCACCCTGGCGGTGATCGCGTGGAGCCTGCGCCTGCGCTGGTGGAGCTGGCGCGTGGACAAGGGCCCCGATCCGCCGCCGGCCACGGTGGCGATCTACGTGCGCTACTTCGACCCGGAGCGCCACGGCACGCTGGCCCATTCCCTGGGGCTGCGCGAAGGCTTCATCGGCGTCGTGAACGCCTTCGCCTCGAAGGCGCAGCAGGGCAGCAACCAGGTGGTGATCGCCCACGAGCTGATGCATACCCTGGGCGCCGCGGATCGCTACGACCCCGCCACCAACCAGCCCGCCTGGCCCGAGGGCTTCGCGGATCCCCACGCCGATCCGCCGTACCCCCAGGAGCGCGCGACCCTCATGGGCGGGCGCGTCCCGCTGTCGCCCTACGAGTCGCGCATCCCCGACACGCTGGACGAGGTGGTGGTGGGCGAGCGCACCGCGCGCGAGATCGGCTGGATCAAGTCATGATTGCCATCAACTGGTGGCTGCGCTTGAAGGTGTGCGGTCGCACCTCGTCCGCCCACCGCCCCCGCTCCACCGCCTCGGCCCACGCGGCGCTCGTCAGCACCTCGGGCGACTCCACGGTGTAGAGCGCGATGTAGCGCGGGCTCGCCGCCGGCATGTCCTTGACCTCGCCGCCGATGGCCACCTTGAAGGGCACGGTGCGCGCCCGGGTCACCGACACCACGCCCGGCACCTCGAGCAGGTAGGGCACGTGCTCGGTGTCGTACACCTCGTTGAACAGGTCCTCCTTCTCGGGGGCGACGTCCATGCTGACCTGGAACAGGTAGCGGGCTGGCTGGCTCATGAGCGGTCTCTCCGGGTTCGGCCGGGCGCGCCGGCGATGCGTCCATTGTAGAGAAGCGGCGCCGCGGCGTGGGCCACGACGCTGCTACAATCCGCCGCCGCCGCCGGAGTTCCCTCATGAGAACCGCCCTGTCCCTGGCCGTGGCGCCGCAGCCGGATGACGTGACCTGCGGCCCCACTTGCCTGCACGCCGTGTACGACTACCTGGGAGACGACATTGCCCTGGATCAGGTGCTGTCGGAGATCCGCATGCTCCCGGGTGGCGGGACCCTGGAGGTGTTTCTCGCCAACCACGCGCTGGCACGGGGCTACAAGGCGACCCTGTACACCTACAACCTGCACCTGTTCGATCCCACCTGGTTCACGCGCGACCGGGCCTGGATTGCCGAGCGGCTGCGCCTGCAGGCCGAGGCCAAGCACGACGACAAGCTGCGCCTGGCGACGCCCGCGTATCTCGAGTTCATCGAGCGCGGCGGGCGGCTGGCGTTCCAGGATCTGACGCCGGCGCTCATCCGCCGCTACCTGAACCGCGACATTCCCCTGCTCGCGGGCCTGAGCTCCACCTACCTGTATCAGACCATGCGCGAGCTGCCCGACACCTGCGCCGACGACGACGTGGCCGGCGAGCCGTCGGGCCACTTCGTGGTGCTGGCGGGCTACGACCGGGAGACGCGCCAGGTGCGCATCGCCGACCCCTACCGCGCCAACCCCTTCGCCGCCGACGGCGTCTACAGCGTGGACATCCGCCGGCTGGTGGGGGCGGTGTTCCTCGGGATCGCCACCTACGACGGCTCGCTGCTGGTCATCGAGCCCAGGAGACGCAAGCGGGATGGCTAACCTGGTGGTGGTGGACCGGCTGGCGGGGTGGTCCGGTCGCTTCGCCGACGCCGAGGTGGTGCGGGCCCACGACTACCTGACGGACGCGCGCTACACGGCGCTGCGCGGCGCACGGGTGTTCAACCTGTGCCAGTCCTACCGCTATCAGCGCTCCGGCTACTACGTGTCGCTGCTGGCCGGGGCTCGCGGCCACCGCCCCTTGCCGGACGTGGCCACCATCCAGGATCTCAAGGGCCGCTCGCTCTCGCACCTGATCACCGAGGAGGTGGACGCGCTCATCCAGCGCGGACTCGCGCACCTGCGTGCCGACACCTTCACGCTCAGCATCTACTTCGGCGCCAACATGGCGCGCCGTCACGCGCGCCTGAGCCGGCTCATCTTCCAGCTCTTCCCCGCGCCGCTGCTGCGCGCCGAGTTCGCGCGCAGGCGGGGGCGCTGGCAGCTGATCAACGTGTTTCCGATCCCCGCCGGCGAGGTGCCGGCTGCCCACGAGCCTTTCCTGCGCGAGGCGGTGGCGGCGTACTTCTCCCGCGAGCCGCGCCGTGCGCGCCGCGCCCGGCGCTACCCCTACGAGATGGCGGTGCTGGTGAACCCCGAGGAGCCGTTCCCGCCGTCGGACGAGCGCGCGCTCAGGCGCTTCACCCGGGCGGCGCGCGGGGCGGGCTTCGGCGTCGAGCGCATCGGGCGCGACGATTACGCGCGGCTCGCCGAGTTCGACGCCCTGTTCATCCGCGAGACCACCCGGGTCAACCACCACACCTACCGCTTCGCGCGGCGCGCCGCTGCCGAGGGACTGGTGGTGATCGACGACCCGGTGTCCATCCTGCGTTGCACGAACAAGGTCTACCTCGCGGAGCTGATGGACCGCCGTCGCCTGTCCATCCCGCGCACGATGGTGGTGGACCGGCGCAACGCCGCCGAGGTGGGCGACCGGCTGGGCTTCCCCTGCGTGCTCAAGCTCCCGGACAGCGCCTTCTCCCAGGGCGTGGTGAAGGTGGACGACGCGGCCGAGCTCGAGCGCACGCTGGACACCATGCTGGAGCGCTCCGATCTGCTGGTGGCGCAGGAGTTCCTGCGCACCGACTACGACTGGCGGGTCGGGGTCCTGGACGGCGAGGCCCTTTACGCGTGCCAGTACTTCATGGTCAAGCGCCACTGGCAGATCTACAAGCAGGATCGCGCCGGGCGAACCAGCTCCGGCGACTTCGAGACCATCGCGGTGGCCGATGCGCCGAAACCCGTGATCCGCCTGGCGCTGCGGGCGGCGCAGGCCATCGGTGACGGGCTCTACGGCGTGGACATCAAGCAGCGCGGCCGGCGCGTGTACGTAATCGAGGTGAACGACAACCCGAGCCTGGACGCCGGCGTGGAGGACCAGGTGCTGGGCGACACGCTCTACGAGCGCCTCGCGCGGGTGTTCCTCGAGCGGGTGGAGGCGCTCAAGGGGAGAAAGAACGATGGATGACTTGCGCGCGCTCAAGCTGTTCCAGGGCTACGGTGTCGAGATCGAGTACATGATCGTGGACGCGGCCACCCTGGAGGTGGCGCCGGTGGCTGACGCGCTCATCACCCGCGCCGCGGGACACCTGAGCAACGAGATCGAGCGCGGCGGGGCGTGCTGGAGCAACGAGCTCGTGCTGCATGTGGTGGAGTTCAAGAGCAACGGCCCGCTGCCCACGCTGGAAGGCGCCGCGGCGTTGTTCCAGCAGCAGGTCGGCGACGCCAACGCGCTGCTGGCGGAGGAGGGCCGCGTGCTGCTGCCCACCGGCATGCATCCATGGATGGAGCCGGAGCGCGAGATGCGCCTGTGGCCCCACGACGACGACCAGATCTACCGCGCCTTCCACCGCATCTTCGACTGCCGCGGCCACGGCTGGGCGAACCTGCAGAGCGTGCACATCAACCTGCCCTTCGACGGTGACGAGGAGTTCGCGCGCCTGCACGCGGCGATCCGGGTGCTGCTGCCGCTGCTGCCGGCGCTGGCGGCCAGCACGCCGATGATGGACGGCCGGCTCACCGGCCTGATGGACAGCCGTCTCGACGTGTACCGCAGGAACTGCGCGCGCATCCCGGCCATCACCGGGGCGGTGGTGCCGGAGCCGGTGTTCAGCCGGCGCGACTACGAGCGCGAGATCCTCGAGCCCATGTGGCGCGACATCGCGCCCCACGACCCTGACGAGATCCTGCGCGAGGAGTGGCTCAATGCCCGCGGCGCCATCGCCCGCTTCGATCGCATGGCCATCGAGATCCGGGTGCTGGACGTGCAGGAGAACCCGCGCGCGGACCTGGGGGTGGTGGAGCTGGTGTCGGAGACGGTGCGCGCGCTCACCGAGGGGCGCTGGAGCGGTCAGGAGGCGCTGCAGGCGGTGCCGGTGGCGCCGCTGGCGGCGCTGTTCGACGACTGCGTACGCGACGCCGAGCGCACCCTGGTGGACTGGCCGCAGTACCGGGCCCTGTTCGGCGTGCACGGCCACGCCGACATCTCCGCCGGCGGCGTGTGGGCGCGCATCGCGGAGTCGCTGGCCGCCACCGGCCACCTCTCTGCGGCGGCCCAGGCGGCCGTCGCACCCATCCTCTCCGGCGGCTGCCTCGCGCGGCGCATCGCCGCCGCCTGCGGCGACGGCGAACGCCATCGCGTGCGCGACGTCTACCGGC
The DNA here is from genome assembly GCA_041593595.1 of Gammaproteobacteria bacterium. Taxonomy (GTDB): domain Bacteria; phylum Pseudomonadota; class Gammaproteobacteria; order HK1; family HK1; genus JBFHNV01. Next base: position 19,944 of record JBFHNV010000013.1, on the reverse strand, counting down.
GCCTGGCCGACTGCCTGGCGTCCGGAGAGGCGTTCGCCTGAACTCGGCCGAATGGTGCTCTCCGGTGCATGGATGCCCGGCTCCGTCAAGCACGTCAGTGCTCGATGGACGGAGCAAGCCGCAGGCCGCGTCTGCGGCGCGGCGAGCCGGAAACGGACAGGGACGTCCGTTTCCGGCCAGGAACTATGGCATCTGGATCTTGCCGCCGGGTCCCACCTCCGGGACCACGATCTGGGACGCCTGCTGGCGGCGCAGCTCGCGGGCCTCCTCCAGGGTCTGCTCGATGGCGGCGCGGGCCGCCTGCGGGTAAGCCGCCAGCGCCTCCGCCATGGACCCGGCTTCCACCTCGAAGGTGATGGGTAGCGGGCCCATCTGGGTCCAGAGCTGGGCCTGCCCCACGTACAGCACGGCACGCGCCGGGTCGTCGCTGCCGTCCTTCGTCACCGGCGTCAGCCGGCGCAGCGTCCCCACGCGACGGTCCGTGAAGACCTCCTCCCGGTACAGGTCCGCCGGGTCCAGCGAGATCTCGACGTCACGGAGATCGGCCGACTCGTTCACCACTCACCTCCTGGCGCATCCAGCATTCACGAAAACCACAAGCTTACCGTAACCCCCCGTGCGGCCGCGCCCCGCGGCCTCAGCGCTCCAGCAGGTACTGGGCCACCAGCACGAGGGACAGCACCAGCAGCAGCGCCTTGACGGCCTTCAGGTAGGTGGCAGCGGGAATGCGCTCGCGGATCCGCATGCCGGCGGCGAGGGCCACCGCCGCCACCACGGCCAGCGGCGCGGTGGCGGCCACCAGGGTGCCGGTGAGCAGCCCTGCGGCCGCGAACACCGCGATCTGCGAGAGCTTGCCCGCCAGGAAGCACAGGTTGAACACCTGGATCATGGCGGTGCGGGCGAGGCCCAGCTCCAGCGCGAAGATGATGAGGATGGGCACCATCACGTTGGTGGTGCCCGCGGCCAGCCCGGCGGTCAGCCCGAACACGGCCATGGACATCTGCATGCGCGCGCCCACCCAGCCCATCGCCGGGCCGCGGGCGCCGGACACCGTCAGGTAGAGCAGCACCAGGGCGGCCAGCAGCAGCTTGAACGGCGCCGGGTCGAGCACCACCAGGGCATTGGCGCCCAGCGCGCTGCCCGCGAGGGCATAGAGGGCCAGGGGCCAGAAGCGGCCGATGCTCTCGCCCCAGGCCCCGCCCTTGACGATGCTCGCCACGTTCACGGTGACGGTGGGCAGCAGCGTGATCAGGATCGCCGTGCGCACGTCCACCAGCAGTGACAGGAGCGGCGTGGCCACCACCGGAAAACCCATGCCCAGGGTGCCGTGGACCAGCCCGGCGAAGGCCAGGATGGCGGCGTAGATCGCCAGGGCCGGCAGCGAGAGCTCGTCCATGGCGGGGGAGGGTGCCCGGGTGCCTGGCAGCTGGCCAGGGTCGGGGTCGTTGCGGGGCAAGACGACCGGTCATATAGTTATTTCATGGCCAGACCGCGGCGCAGCCAGGACACCCGCGAACGCCTGCTGGACGCAGGGGTCGCGGTGCTGCGCGAGCAGGGCTACCACGGCACCGGTCTGAAGTCGGTGCTGGACCGGGTGCGGGTGCCCAAGGGCTCGTTCTACAACTACTTCGAGAGCAAGGAGCACTTCGGCGCCGAGGTGATCCGCCGCTACGGGGCGCTGCAGCTGGCGCGCCTGGACGCCGCGGCCGCCACCGGGGCCGCGGACGAGCCCCTGGCGGCGCTGCGGCGCCACTACCGCGGCATCATCACCGAGCTCGCCCGCGAGGACGCTCGCGGCGGCTGCCTGGTGTGCAACCTGGCAGCCGAGCTGGGCGGGAGCGGAGGCGTCTGCGGCGAGGCCCTGGCCGAGATCCAGGGCCTCGTGCACGGCCGGCTCACCGCGCTGGTGGCGCGCGCCCAGGCCTGCGGCCAGGTCCGGCGGGACCTGGATGCCGCCACCCTCGCCGGGGCGCTGCAGGACGCCTGGAACGGGGCCCTGCTGCGATCGAAGGTGCATCGTGCCATCGCGCCCCTGGAGCAGTTCCTGGACACCTGGCTGGGCACGCTGCTGGCGCCGCCCGCCGAGAACACCGCTGCCGGCCCCGCGGCCGGCGGCACGCAACCCGTCCATCCCTGACATCGAGGAGACGACCATGAGTGACGAGAGCCCGACCGTGAAGGTCACCGACGACACCTTCGAGAGCGAGGTGCGCAACGCCAGCGAGCCGGTGCTGGTGGACTTCTGGGCCGAGTGGTGCGGCCCCTGCAAGGCGGTGGCGCCCACCCTGGACGCCCTGGCCGAGGAGTACCGGGGACGCCTCAAGATCGCCAAGGTGAACGTGGACGACAACCCGCAGACCCCGCGGGAGTTCGGCATCCGCGCGATCCCCACGATGATCCTGTTCGACAAGGGCGAGGTGAAGGCCACCCTGGTGGGCGCCCAGTCGAAGAGCCAGCTGGTGAGCGCCATCAGCGCGCACGTTGCCTGATTCCCGGGACCCGCCGGCAGTGACGGAGCACGCGAGCGACGTGGTCTTCACCGCCGCGGTGAAGGCGGTGCAGGAGCGCCTGGGGTCGCGCGCCGCCATGCAGCGCATGGCGGCCACGCGCGACTTCCAGGTGCGCATCGGCGCCGATCTGGCGGCCTTCCTCGCCGAGCGCGACAGCGCCTACCTGGCCACCGCCAGCGCGGATGGCCAGCCCTACATCCAGCACCGGGGCGGACCGAAGGGGTTCCTGCGGGTGCTGGACGACACCACCCTCGGGTTCGCCGACTTCGACGGCAACCGCCAGTACATCACCCTGGGCAACCTGTCGGAGAACCCGAAGGCGGCCCTGTTCGTGATGGACTACCCGACGCGCCGGCGCATCAAGCTGTGGGGCACGGCGCGGGTGGTGGAGGACGACGCGGAGCTGGTGGCGCGCCTGCGCCACCCGGACTGTCCCGCCGACCCCCGGCGCGCCATCGTGTTCGCAGTGGCGGCCTGGGACGTGAACTGCCAGCAGCACATCACACCGCGCCACGACGAGGACACCATCGCCCGCGCCCTGCACAAGGTGATGGCGGAGAACGCGGCGCTGAAGGCCGAGCTCGCGCGCCTGAACTCCACTGAAATCAAGAGTGAAATCAAGAGGGACAGTCCCTCTTAAATCAAGAGGGACTGTCCCTCTTGATCTCCGCGGGAGCCGGCTCGCGAGAGGAGTCAGGTGCAGGCGATCACGCCCGCCTTGCGCAGCGCCGCGATGTCCTCGGCGCTCAGGCCCCAGCGGGCCAGTGCCGCGGCGCCGCCGTCGCCGGGGGCGCGGGCAGGCTGCGGTGGGTCCGCAGGGGTGCGGCTGAAGCGCGGCGCCGGGGCAGGCTGTACGAGACCGCCCACGTCCACGAATGCGTTGCGGGCCGCGTGCTGGGGGTGCGTGGCCAGCTCGTCTGCCTCCAGCACCGGCGCGAAGCAGGCATCGCGGCCCTGGAAATGCGCGCACCACTCGTCCCGGGTGCGCTGGCGGAACACGTCGGCGAAGCGCTGTCGCAGCCGCGGCCAGCCGTCCCGGTCGTGCTGGTCCGGCAGGTCCTCGCCGGCCAGATCCAGTGCCTCCAGCAGGTTGGCGTAGAACTTCGCCTCGATGGCGCCGATGCTCACCCAGCGCCCGTCGCGGGTCTCGTAGGCGTCGTACCAGGGGGCGCCGCCGTCCAGGATGTTCTCGCCCCGGGGCCGGTCCCACAGCCCCGCGCCGCGCCACCCGAACAGGGGCAGGCTGAGGTACGCCGCGCCCTCGGTCATGGCTGCGTCCACCACCTGGCCCTGGCCGGATCGCGCCGCCGCCATCATCGCCGCCAGCAGGCCGAAGGCCAGGAACATGCCGCCGCCGCCGAAGTCCCCCACCAGGTTGAGCGGCGGCACCGGCTTGCCCCCGGCGGGGCCGATGCAGTCCAGCACGCCGGCCAGGGCGATGTAGTTGATGTCGTGCCCCGCCTCGCTCGCCATGGGCCCGTCCTGGCCCCAGCCGGTGATGCGGCCGTAGACCAGGGCCCGGTTGCGGGCAAGGCACGTGTCGGGGCCGAGCCCGAGGCGCTCCATGACGCCGGGGCGGAAGCCCTCGATGAGGCCGTCGGCGCGAGCCACCAGATCCAGGGCGAAGTCCACGCCCCGGGGGTCCTTCAGGTCCACCGCCACCGAGCGCCGGCCGCGGCCCAGGGGATCGAAGCCCGGTCGGGTGGGGAGGCCCAGGCCAGAGGGCGCCAGGCGCTCCACCCGCAGCACCTCCGCGCCCATGTCCGCCATCAGGGTGGCGCAGAAGGGGCCCGGCCCGATGCCGGCGAACTCGACGATGCGGATGCCTTCCAGGGGGCCCATGGTCCTGGGGATGGTAGGCGTCCCGCGGGGCACGGGGAAGCAGGCGCGACGGCCCGCACGGGAGGCCTTGAAAACGCGGCGGGCGCCCCCATGGACACGCCACCCGGGTGCGCGGCGCCCGCCGCGCCGGCACCTACGACCGAGCGGGGTTCGCGCACCGCAACCAGGAGGTCCACAGACATGGCAGGAAAGGCGTCAAAACTGAAGCTTCGCCCGCTCCACGACCGCCTCGTGGTCCGGCGCATGGAGGAGGAGCGCACCTCGGAGGGCGGCATCGTCATCCCGGATACCGCCGCCGAGAAGCCCATCCGCGGCGAGGTCATCGCCATCGGCAACGGCAAGGTGCTCGATAGCGGCGACACGCGCCCCCTCGACGTGAAGGTCGGCGACCGGGTGCTGTTCGGCAAGTACGCCGGCACCGAGGTCAAGCTGGCCGGCGAGGAGCTCCTCGTGATGCGCGAGGACGACGTGATGGCCGTCCTGGAAGGCTAGCACTGCAAAGCAGAACAGAGGAACTCAGACATGGCAGCGAAAGACGTCCAGTTCGGCGAGGACGCCCGCGCGCGGATGGTGCGCGGCGTCAACGTGCTCGCCAACGCAGTGAAGGTCACTCTCGGCCCCAAGGGCCGCAACGTGGTGCTCCAGAAGAGCTTCGGCGCCCCCACCGTCACCAAGGACGGCGTGTCCGTGGCGAAGGAGATCGAGCTCGAGGACAAGTTCGAGAACATGGGCGCGCAGATGGTCAAGGAGGTCGCCTCCAAGACCTCCGACGTGGCCGGCGACGGCACCACCACCGCCACCGTGCTCGCCCAGGCGATGGTGCGCGAGGGCCTGAAGGCCGTGTCCGCGGGCATGAACCCGATGGATCTCAAGCGCGGCGTCGACAAGGCCGTCATCAAGGCCGTGGAGGGCCTGAAGACGGTCTCCAAGCCCATCAAGGACGACACCGCCGTCGCCCAGGTGGGCACGGTCTCCGCCAACGGCGACGACGCCGTCGGGCGGATCATCGCCGACGCGATGAAGAAGGTGGGCAAGGAAGGCGTGATCACCGTCGAGGAGGGCAAGAGCCTGGAGAACGAGCTCGAGGTTGTCGAGGGCATGCAGTTCGACCGCGGCTACCTGTCGCCCTACTTCATCAACAACCAGGAGAGCATGTCCTCGGAGCTCGAGGACCCGATGATCCTGCTGCACGACAAGAAGATCTCGAACATCCGGGATCTGCTGCCGGTGCTGGAGGGTGTCGCCAAGTCCGGCAAGCCGCTGCTGATCGTGGCCGAGGACGTGGAGGGCGAGGCGCTCGCCACCCTGGTGGTGAACACCATCCGCGGCATCGTGAAGGTGTGCGCGGTGAAGGCGCCGGGCTTCGGGGATCGCCGCAAGGCGATGCTGCAGGACATGGCCATCCTCACCGGCGGGCAGGTGATCTCCGAGGAGATCGGCCTGTCGCTGGAGAAGGCCGGCCTCGAGCACCTGGGCACCGCGAAGAAGGTGCAGATCTCGAAGGAGAACACCACCATCATCGACGGCGCGGGCAAGAAGAAGGACATCGAGGCCCGCGTGAGCCAGATCCGGGCGCAGATCGAGGAGACCACCTCGGACTACGACCGCGAGAAGCTGCAGGAGCGGGTGGCGAAGCTCGCCGGCGGCGTGGCCGTGATCAAGGTGGGTGCCGCCACCGAGGTGGAGATGAAGGAGAAGAAGGCGCGCGTCGAGGACGCCCTGCACGCCACCCGCGCGGCGGTGGAGGAAGGGGTGGTTCCCGGCGGCGGCGTGGCGCTGATCCGTGCGCTCGATGCCCTGAAGAACCTCAAGGGCGAGAACGAGGATCAGGACCACGGCATCACCATCGCGCGGCGCGCGATGGAGGAGCCGCTGCGCCAGATCGTCGCCAACTCCGGCGCCGAGCCCAGCGTGGTGGTCAACAAGGTGAAGGACGGCAAGGGGGCCTTCGGCTTCAACGCCCAGACCGAGGAGTACGGAGACCTGGTCAAGATGGGCATCCTGGATCCGACGAAGGTGGTGCGCTCCGCGCTGCAGAACGCCGCCTCCATCGCCACCCTGCTCATCACCACCGAGGCCTCGGTCGCCGAGGCGCCGAAGAAGGAAGAGCCGGCGATGCCGCCGGGCGGCATGGGCGGCATGGAGGGCATGATGTAAGCCGTCCGCGCTCCGCGCGGGGCGCCGGTCTCCGGAACCCCGCCAGTGCCTGCGAAGCCCCGCCCCGTGCGGGGCTTCGTCTTTCAGGGACAGTCCCTGACCTTGCACGAAGGGACAGTCCCCTGCGGAGACAGTCCCTGACCGTGCAGCGCGTTTATCCCCGCGCCGCCACCTCGTAGCATAGGAGCCCGTGTCTTCCTGCAAAGGCTCCGGACATGCCCATCATCGAGCGCGATCCCTGGCGCATGCAGTACTTCGAGGGCGTTGCGTGCCCGGACGAGGTGAGCATCCCCACCGACGACGAGCACGCCTACGAGCTCTACCCGGATCACCGCTGGATCTACAACAAGCTGCTGGTGTGCGACACGCAGGGAATCCCGGGTGCACCCCACGGCGTGCCGCCGCCGTCGTTCCCCGTGTTCAGCAAGCCCATCTACAACATGCACGGCATGGGCGTGGGCGGTCACGTGGTGCACAGCGCCGAGGAGCTGGACCGGGACATGAGCGCCGGGTACATGTGGATGGCGCTGATGGAGGGCGAGCACGTGAGCAGCGACGTGGTGCTGCTGGGCGGCGAGGCCCAGTGGTGGCGCCACACCACCGGCAAGCCCCTGGGCGAAGGGGTGTTCGACTACTGGACGGTGAACGCGGACGACCGCCCGGAGCTGGAGGCCTACTGCGGCGACTGGCTGCGGCGGAACCTCCGCGGCTACAGCGGCGCGGCCAACCTGGAGACCATCGGCGGCAGGATCATCGAGGTGCACCTGCGCTTCGCCGACCAGTGGCCGGACCTCTACGGTCGCGGCTGGATCCATTCCATCGTGGATCTGTATGCCCGACGGCGCTGGCGCTACGCGGACGACGATCGCCGTGTGGGCTACAGCGTGGTGCTGTTCGGCGCTCACGGCGTGCGCTACCACCGTCCGCCGCAGTCCCTGCTGGACGCAATCGCGGCACGCGACGGGATCTCCAGCGTGCAGATCACCTTTCACGAGGACCTGCCTCCGGAGCGCCACGCCATGCCGCCGGGCGGGTTCCGCCTGGCCGTGATCAACTGCTGGGACCTGGCGCCGGGAATGCAGGCACGCGACGAGCTGGCGCTGGCCTTCTGGAGCGCCCAGAGCCTGGGCGCGGCGCGCCAGGCGGCGCCGTGAGCCCCTGCTGTCTCGTCCATGAGCTCGCCCCGGCGGCCGCGGATCCGCCGGCCTGTCCACGCCCTCGCCAGGCGCTTTCATGAACGCTGCGGGCTGAGCGCATGAGCTTCCGCGTGCGCCACGATCTTCCGCGCCGGGTGCGGGAAGTGGAGAACGTGTTCATCCCGATGCCGGACGGCTGCCGCCTGGCCGCGCGCCTGTGGCTGCCCGAGGACGCGGAGCGCGCGCCGGTGCCGGCGCTGCTGGAGTACATCCCCTACCGCAAGCGGGACTTCATGCGCGCCCGCGACGAGCCCATGCACCACTACCTGGCCGGGCACGGCTATGCCTGTGCGCGGGTGGATCTCCGCGGCGCGGGCGACTCCGGCGGCGTGCTCATGGACGAGTACCTGCCCCAGGAGCAGGCGGACGCGCTGGCGGTGATCCGCTGGCTCGCGGCGCAACCCTGGTGCGACGGCGGCGTGGGCATGACCGGAATCTCCTGGGGCGGCTTCAACGCGCTGCAGGTCGCCGCCCTCGCGCCCCCGGAGCTCAAGGCCATCATCACCCTGTGCGCCGCCGACGACCGCTACGCCGACGACGCCCACTACATGGGCGGCTGTCTGCTCAATGAGAACCAGATCTGGGGGACTGCGCTGTTCGCTGGCAACGCGCTGCCGCCGGACCCGGCGATTGCCGGCGAGGGCTGGTGCGAGGCCTGGCACCAGCGCCTGGAGGCGAACCGACCTTTCCCGGCCGTGTGGCTCGCCCACCAGCGCCGCGACGCCTACTGGCGTCAGGGCTCCGTGTGCGAGGACTTTGCCGCCATCCGTTGCCCCGTGTACGCCATCGGCGGCTGGGCCGACGGCTACTCCAATGCCGTGCCGCGGCTGCTGGAGGGGCTCACCGCACCGTCCAAGGGGCTCATCGGGCCGTGGGCCCACACCTTCCCCCACAACGGCGTGCCCGGGCCCGCCATCGGCTACCTGCAGGAGGCGCTGCGCTGGTGGGATCACTGGCTGAAAGGCCGCGACACGGGGATCATGGACGAGCCGCCCCTGCGGGCCTGGCTGCAGGACGCCATCCCGCCGCAGCCGTTCTACCCCGAGCGCCCGGGGGAGTGGGTGGCAGAGGATACCTGGCCATCGCCACGGATCCGCACGCGTGTGCTGTACCTGACCGGCGACGAGGGTCTCGTGGCCGTGCCCCGCGCTGTCGACACGGCGCTCACGCTGCACTCGCCACAGACCACCGGCATGGCGGGCGGCGCCTGGTGCGGCTTCGGATCCGACGGCGAGGCGCCCCTGGATCAGCGCGCCGACGACTCGGGCTCGCTGGTGTTCGACAGCGCGGTGCTCGAGGCGCCCGTCGCCATCCTGGGCGCCCCGACGGCGACGCTGCAGGTGGCGGTGGACCGGCCGGTAGCCCTGCTGGCGGTGCGCCTGAACGACGTGGCGCCGGACGGCGCCGCCACCCGGGTCACCTACGGGCTGCTCAACCTCACCCACCGGGACGGCCATGCGGAGCCGCAGGCCCTGGTGCCCGGCCGGCGTTACGCGGTGCACGTCGCACTCAATCACATCGCCCACCGATTTCCCGCGGGCCACCACATCCGGCTCTCCGTCTCCACCTGCTACTGGCCCATCGCGTGGCCGTCCCCGGCGCCGGTGGCCCTGACCCTGCACACCGCTGGCAGCAGCCTCGCATTGCCGGAGCGCCCGCCGCGTGAAGGCGACGCGGCGCTGGCGCCATTTGCCGAGCCGGAAGCCGCACCCACCCGCTCGGGGCACACGCCCCTGCAGCCGCCTCACTACGTGCGCAGCATCGAGCGCGATCTCGTCACCAACGAGAGCATCTACCGCCTCTACAGCGAGGGCGGCGACCTGGAGCACGGGGCGGTGATGCGCCTGGACGATATCGATCTGGACCTGGCACACACGGTGGAGCGTCGCTTCGTCATCTCCGAGCGGGATCCCCTGAGCGCCCGCGCCGAGATCAGCGAGCACCTGGGCATGCGCCGCGGCGCGTGGCGCATCCGGGTGGACGCGCGCACGGTGACCACGGCAGATGCGGACCACTTCCGGGTGCAGGCCACGCTGGAAGCCCGCGAGGCCGGCGAGGTGGTGTTCAGCCGCGAGTGGAACGAGCGGATCCCGCGGGATCTGCTGTAAGCCCGCGACGGCGTTGACGACCGCGTCCCGACTCCCGCGTGACGGCGTCGCGGAGCAGGGAGGTCAGGGCTGCTGCGACCGTGCGCGCCAGGGATGGCGCGCTCGAGCCCCCATGGACGGATTCACGGCGTGTCGCAGCAGCCCTGCTCTCCCTGCGACCGCCATCGTTCCGGACAAGCACCGGGGCGCGACCTTCTTCCTGCACACCCGTCACACTCTCGCGGCGCTCCGTCAGACGCCGCACCGCATCCGAGCCGCATCCAGGATCAGCGCCAGCACGTCGCTGTGGCGCAGCCCCGCCGCCGCGCCCATGTGGGCGAGCTTGCCGTCCCAGCACCAGGCCGGATTGGGGTTCACCTCCATGAGCTTGAGCTGCCCGGCAGCGTCGGCGCGGAAGTCGAAGCGCGCGTAGTCCTTCAGTCCCAGTCGATCGAACAGGGCCGCGCACCAGGCGCGTGCCCGGTCCTGGACCTCGCGCGGGAGGCGCGCCTCGCGGAAACGGATGTCGGTCCAGTAGGGAGATTGCGGGTCCACCTTCGAGCCGTAGCTGAGCAGCCGCGGCAACGACGGGTCCAGGGCATCGTAGTCCACCTCCAGCCTGGGCAGCGCCGCGAAGCCGCGCGCCGGGTTGCCGATCATGCCGAGACCGTACTCGTCGCCGCTCAGGAACTCCTGCACCAGCAGGTCGGCGCCCGGCAGCTCCTGGCGTAGCCGCGCCACCGTGGCCTGCGCCTCACCGCGGTCGTGCACCAGGGACGCCTCGGTGATCCCCACGCTGCCGTCGCCGCGATTGGGCTTGACGAAGGCGGGATACGGCTCGGCCGGCGGCGGGGCCCCGGGAGGCAGGAACACCTCGTGGAGCACGGGCACCGTCGGCACACGGCCGTCACTGCACGCGTCGTGCTCTCTACTCTTCCTGTTAGCATCGCCGCGGGCTCCGTGGCGGACGGGCGGTGAGCGAAGGCCAGGACAACATCGCGCACGTGCTCGAGGGCGCGGCCGGCGCCGGCGTCGAGCTGCCGCCCCCCGGCGACTGGCCTGCCGGGGGCGGCTTCGCGGTGCAGGCCAGCACCTTCCTGGCGGACACCTTCCGCGCCCGGCCCGCCCTGCTGCGGGAGCTGCTGGACGGCGGCGACCTGGAGCAGGCATATCCCGACGCGGACGCCCTGCGCCAGCGCGTGCGCGCCGCCCTGGACGGCTGCGCGGACAAGGAGGATCTGGTGCGCCGCCTGCGGGTGGTGCGCCGGCGGGAGATGGTGCGCATCGCGTGGCGCGATCTGGGCGGCGCCGCGGACCTGGACGAGACGCTGCACGATCTGTCGGAGCTGGCCGATGCCGCCATCGGCGGCGCCCTGGAGCTGCTGGACGGCTGGCAGCGCGACCGGCGCGGCGTGCCGATGGACGGCGAGGGCACACCCCAGTCGCTGGTGGTCTACGGCCTCGGCAAGCTCGGGGCTGGCGAGCTCAACTTCTCCTCCGACGTGGACCTGATCTTCGCCTACCCGCGCGACGGCGAGACGGACCACCCGCGGCGACCGGTGAGCAATCACGAGTACTTCGTGGAGCTGGGCCGCACCCTCATCGACGTGCTCCAGCGGCGCACCGCCGACGGCTTCGTGTTCCGGGTGGACATGCGCCTGCGCCCCTTCGGGCGCGCCGGCCGGCTGGCCTTGAGCTTTGCCGCCATGGAGGACTACTACCAGCGCCACGGCCGCGACTGGGAGCGCTATGCGCTGATCCGCATGCGCAGCGTGGCCGGCGACCGGGCCGCGGGCGACCGGCTGCTCGCACGCCTCGCGCCCTTCGTGTACCGGCGCTACCTGGACTTCGGCACCCTGGAGTCGCTGCGCGAGATGAAGGCCATGATCGCCGCCGAGGTCACGCGCCGTGACCTCGCCGCACACGTGAAGCTCGGGCCGGGCGGGATCCGCGAGATCGAGTTCACGGTGCAGGCCTTCCAGCTGGTGCGCGGCGGGCGTACGCCGGCGCTGCGCGATCGTCGGCTCACCCGGGTGCTCACCGAGCTCGGGCGCCGCGCGCTGCTGCCCGGCTACGCGGTGGACCAGCTCGCCGGCGCCTACCGCTTCCTGCGCCGGGTGGAGAACCGGCTGCAGGAGGTCGCCGATCAGCAGACCCACACCCTGCCCGAGGACGGGCACGGCCGCGCGGTCCTCGCCCGCAGCATGGATTTCCCCGACTGGGACACCTTCTCCCGCACCCTGGAGGAGCATCGGGAGCGGGTGCGCGGACAGTTCGACCAGGTGCTCGGAGGCGAGGTGGACGACCATGCCGTGGATCCGGCGGGCAGTCTGCTCATCTCCAGCCAGGACGACGAGGCGCTGGCGAACCTCATGCGCGACTTCGGCTTCGGCGACGACGCCGACGAGGCCACGGCGCAGGTTGCGCGGCTGCGCGACAGCGTGGAGCGGCGCGCCATGGACGAGACCGGCGAGCGGCGCCTGAAGCGGCTGCTGCCGGACCTGCTGCGCGCGGTGGCCGCCGCCGAGGCCGAGTCGCCGCTCACGACCCTCGAGCGCGTGCTCGGCGTCGTGAACCAGGTGCTCCGCCGCAGCACCTATCTGGCCCTGCTTCACGAGCGCCCCATCACCGTGTCGCACTTCGTGCAGCTGTGCGCGGCGAGCCCGTGGATCGCGGACCAGCTCGCCGAGCAGCCGCAGCTGCTGGACGAGCTGCTGGACGCGCGCACCCTGTACGCTCCGCCGGGGCGCGCGGAGCTGGAGGCGGACCTGGACGAGCGCCTGGCGGGTGCCGGCGATCTGGAGCAGGAGCTGGCGGCGCTGCGCCAGTTCCGCCACCGCCAGGTGCTACGGGTGGCGGCGGCGGACATCGCCGGCGCCCTGCCGCTGATGAAGGTGAGCGACCACCTGAGCGACATCGCCGAGGTGGTCCTGACCCGGGTGCTGACTCTCGCGTGGCGGGACATCGCGGCGCGTCACGGCGAGCCCCGGCACGTGCACGCCGGGCATTCGCAAGACGGCGTCCGCGGGCAGTCGCCCGACGGTGACGGCGAGCCGGCGCGCTTCGTCATCGTGGCCTACGGCAAGCTGGGGGGCCTCGAGCTCGGCTACGGGTCGGACCTGGATCTCGTGTTCCTGCACGGCGACAGCGCCGCGAGCACCGACGGCGCGCGCCCGGTGGACGCCCAGGTGTTCTTCCTGCGCCTCGCGCAACGCGTGGTGCACTACCTCACCACCGCCACTCCGGACGGCACCCTATATCCGGTGGACACGCGGCTGCGTCCCCACGGCAAGGACGGCATGCTGGCCACGTCCCTCGCGAGCTTCGAGCACTACCAGCGCGAGGAGGCGTGGACCTGGGAGCATCAGGCTCTGGTGCGCGCGCGGGTGGTGGCGGGAAACCCGGACCTCGCCGCCGCGTTCGCAGCCGTGCGCGAGGCCATCCTGCTGCTGCCTCGGGACCCTCACAAGCTCCTGGGGGAGGTGCGGGACATGCGCACCCGCATGCGCGCGGAGCTCGGGTCGAAGCGCGGCGGCGAGTTCGACATCAAGCAGGATCCGGGTGGCATCACCGACATCGAGTTCATGGTGCAGTACGCGGCCCTGCGCTGGGGCCGCCGTCTCGGTTCGCATCTGCGCTTCACCGACAACATCCGGCTGCTGGAGGGGCTCGAGGCGGCGGGGCTGCTGTCCGCGGAGGACGCGGCACTGCTCAACGGGGCCTACAAGCGCTACCGGGAGCGCATGCACCGCCTGTCGCTGCAGCAGCGCTCGGGGGTGGTGGCCCTGGACGCCTTCGACGAGCTCAGGGCCCAGGTCTCGGATGTGTGGCACCGGCTGATGGAGGGCGACGGCACGCCCTGACTCCTCGCACCGGACACCGGAGGGGACGTGCTCCGGTATAGACTAGGCCCCCGTCACCGCGAGCCGCCAGGAGACGAGGCAGCCCACCATGAAACCGCGCACCGCCGGGAGCCAGGGCCTCGTGGAGCCCAACGCCGAGAACCGCTACACGGTGTCCCGGGCCGATCTGCCCCTGAGCTGCCCCATGCCGGGAATGTACCTGTGGAACTCGCATCCCAAGGTCTACCTCCCGGTGGAGAGCACCGGCCAGGCCAAGTGCCCCTACTGCGGCGCCGACTACGTGCTCGAGGACGCCGGCTGAGCGCCGGCGCCCGGGACGGGCCGCGCACCGGCGCCCGGCGCGCCGCGCACCCGTGGGCGAGAGTCTCATGAGCAGCACCGCGGGCCCTGTGCAGGGCGAGGGTCGAAGGGTCTACGCGCGCCTGCTCCGCCACGTGATGCCCCACTGGCGGCGCTTTGCCCTGGGTCTCGCCGCCATGGTGGTGCTGGGCGCCACGGAGCCGGCGCTGGCGGCCATCCTCAAGCCCACCTTCGACGGCAGCTTCGTGGACAAGGACGTGGGCACGGTGGCGCTCATGGCCATGCTGCTGGTGGTGCTGTTCGGCGTGCGCGGGCTGTGCACCTACGCCAGCGCGCTGGCCATGGCGTCGGTGTCCAGCCAGGTGGTGATGGATCTTCGCCGGCAGATGTTCGCCAAGCTCATGGAGCTTCCCAACGAGGCGTTCGACGCCACCAGCAGCGGCGCGCTGGTCTCGAAGATCACCTATGACGCGTCCCAGGTGACCGAGGCCGCCACCCAGGTGATCACCGTGCTGGTGCGCGACACGGTGCTGGTGGCAGGCCTGTTGGGGGTGATGCTCTACCACAACTGGAAGCTGACCCTCATCGGGCTGGTGGCCGCGCCGCTGGTGGTGCTGGTGGTGAAGCACTTCACCCACCGGCTGCGCCGCGTGTCCTTCGAGCTGCAGCGCCTGATGGGGCTTGCGACGCACGTGGTGCAGGAAACCCTCGAGGGCCAGAAGGTGGTGCGCAGCTTCGGCGCCCAGGACCACGTGCGCGGGCGTTTCGCGAGCACGGCGAATCGCCTGCGCCAGTTCGAGGTCAAGTTCGCGTCCGCGGCCTCCATCATCTCCCCCATCGCGCAGCTGGTGACCGCCTGCGGGCTGGCGGTGATGCTCTACATGGCGGCGCGGGAGTCGGCGGCGGACGCCATGACCGTGGGCACCTTCGCGAGCTTCTTCGCCGCCATGGGCCTGCTGTTCGCGCCCCTGAAGCGCCTCACGAGCGTGAACGCGCGGCTGCAGCGCGGCATCGCCGCCGCCACCAGCGTGTTTGCCCTGGTGGACCAGCCCTCCGAGCCGGACACCGGCACCCGCACCCTCGGCCGCGCCCGCGGCGAGGTGCGCTTCGAGGGCGTCAGCTTCCGATACCCGGGGGCGCGGGAGCCGGCGCTGCGGGGCGTGGACCTTGCCATCGACCCCGGCGAGCGGCTGGCGCTGGTGGGACCGTCCGGCAGTGGCAAGACCACCCTGGCGCACCTGCTGTCGCGCTTCTACCACCCGCAGCACGGCCGCGTGCTCGTGGACGGCATCGACGTGAGCGCGATCACCCTGCGCTCGCTGCGCGAGCAGATCGCGCTGGTCAGCCAGGAGGTCGTGCTGTTCGAGGGCAGCGTGCGCGAGAACATCGCCTACGGGCCCCTGGCGGAGCGCGGCGAGGAGGCCCTGTGGCGCGCCGTGGACGCGGGCTCCGCGCGGGAGTTCATCGAGCGCCTGCCCCAGGGCATCGACACCCAGGTGGGCGAGAACGCGGTGCGCCTTTCGGGGGGCCAGCGCCAGCGCCTGGCCATCGCGCGCGCGTTCCTCAAGGACGCGCCGATCCTGATCCTGGACGAGGCCACCTCGTCGCTGGACAACCGCTCCGAGCGTGCCATCCAGCAGGCGCTGCGGGAGCTCAGCCGCGGGCGCACCACCCTGGTCATTGCCCACCGGCTGTCGTCCATCGAGGACGCGGACCGCATCGTGGTGATGGAGCACGGCCGCATCCTGGACAGCGGCACCCACGCGGAGCTGCTGGAACGAAGCACCCTGTACGCGAGCCTCTACCGCTTCCAGTCCGGGCGCGCCGCGGACGACAGCGCCTCCGCGCAGGCGCGCTGAGGCGTACCCGTGCCCGGGGTGCTGCGCGTGTGGCGCCTGTGCGACGGGCGGCGCGGGCACGAGAACCAGAGCCTGGGCCTGGTAGAGGCCCTGGCGGAGCTGGTCGCCATGGACTGCGCCGACATCCCGGTGCGCGGTGCCGTGCGCGGCACCGGCACGGTGCTGCGGGCGGCCGACGCCGGCGCGCCCCATCTGGTGGTGGGCGCCGGCCACGCCACCCACCTGCCGCTCATCGTGGCGGCGCGCCGCCACCGGGCGCGCAGCGTGGTGCTGATGAACCCGAGCCTGCCCCGTGTGCTGTTCGATCTGTGCATCGTGCCCGCCCACGACGGCGTCGCGGAGGGCGGCAATGTGCTGCTGAGCCTGGGGGCGCTGAATCGCATCCGGCCGCCCGCGGCGCCCCGTGACCCGTCGGCGGCGCTGGTGCTGCTGGGCGGGCCCTCGCGACACCACGGCTGGGACCCGGATGCCATCGAGGCGCAGCTGCGCGCCCTCGCTGGCGCAGCCCCCGGGCGCCGCTGGACCGTCGCGGGCTCGCCGCGTACGCCGGCGGCAACCCTGCAGCGGATCGCCAGTCTGGCGGACGTGCAGGTGGTGCCCTTCGCCACCACCACGCCGCGGTGGCTGCCCGCGCAGCTGGCCCGTGCCGGCGTCGTGTGGGTCAGCGAGGACAGCGTGTCCATGGCCTACGAGGCGGTCTCGAGCGGCGCGCCCACCGGCCTGCTCGAGGTTCCCACACGCCGCCGCGGGCGCGTGCACGCGGCGGCGCGGGCACTGCTGGACGCGGGCCTCGCCACCGCCATGGCCGACTGGCGGGCCGGGCGCGAGCCGTCAGCGCCGCCGGCGCCCCTCCAGGAGGCACGGCGCTGCGCCCGCGCGCTCCTCGCACACTGGCCCGAGCTTCATTTCAGCACCCTCGCATAGACGTCCAGGTAGGCGCGGGCCACTGCCGGGGGGCTGTGATCCCGCTCGAGCTGCTCGCGCGCCGCCGTCACCATGGCCGCCCGTTCGTCGCCGCCGGCCGCCAGCGCGCCCGCGATGGCGCCGGCCAGCGCGTCCGGGTCGTCCCGGGGCACGAGGAGCCCGCTGCGGCCGTGCTCGATGAGCTCGCACGGTCCCGCCGCATCGGCGGCTATCACCGGCACGCCGTGGTTCCAGGCCTCCAGGATTGCAGTGCCCGTGGGGGCGTCCCGGGCCGGGTAGACGAACAGGTCGGCCACGTCCAGGTAGGGCTCGGGAAGGGCCGGGCCGGTCACGAAGCGCACACGCCCGCCCAGACCCAGCGTCTCGGCCTGCTGCACCAGCGCCGCGCGCTGCGGGCCGTCGCCGACCACCACCGCCCGCAGGGGCGCATCGCCGGCGCGCGCCGGCAGGCGCGCCATCGCATCCAGCAGCAGATCCACGCCGCGCTCCCGGTGCAGCCGGCACACGCACATCAGCACCCGGGCATCCGGCTCCAGCCCGAGCTCTGCCCGCAGGGCCGCCAGCGCCGCGGCATCCGGCGCCGTCGGTGGGATCACCAGGTTGCGCACGCGAAACACCCGCGCCGCCGGCAGGCCCCCGTCCAGCAGGTAGCGGCGAATGCCGTCGGTGGTGGCAATCCAGGCCTGGGCGTGACGGAGGCCCTTGAGTTCGTGGTACCGGCCCACCCGGGCCACGTGCACGGGACCCTGCCGACGCCCGCCGCAGTGGGTGAGGCGGGTCGCGCGCCCCATGTAGGTCTGCACCACCTGCGCGCCGAAGGCCCGGGCCAGGGCCCCGATACGGGCGCGGGCGAAGGGATCGACGACGCTGCGCATGCGTACCGTCTCCCGCGCCACTCTCGGGTCCACCCGGTCCACCAGCACGCTGTGTGGGCGCACCACCGCCAGCACCTCCTCTCCCTGGGCCGCCAGGGTTCTGGTGAGGCGCAGGAAGAAACGCTCCGCGCCGCCTTCGTAGCGGCTGCCGATGACGTGCATGGTGCGCATGGCGGGCGCGGGCCCTCCCCGAACGGCGGGCGAGTGACGTTACAGGAAGCGGTCGCGTTGCGGCGCCGACTTCAGGTCACGCTGGACGCCGGCCAGCACAAGCCCACATCCTGGACCTCATGTTGAAAGTGAGCGCTCGCACCGATCGTCGTCCTGACCGTCTTCACTGCGAGTCAGCCGTCGTAGACAGGCGCCATTCCCGCCGGCCGGGTCTTGAATCGCCGGTGCACCCACAGGTACTGGGCCGGGGCCAGGTACACCTGCTGCTCCATGAGCCGGTTCAGCCGACGTGTGGCCGCGACCAGGTCGCGGCCGGGAAAGTCCGCGAGGGGCGGGAGGAACCGCAACTCGTACCCGGCCCGGCCCGGCAGGCGCCGGTAGAGCAGCGGAATGACCGCCGCGCCGGTGCGGGCGGCGATTCGTGCCGGCGTGGTCACGGTGGCCGCCGGCTGGCCGAAGAACTCCACGAAGTCGCCCTGGGCGATGCCGTGGTCCTGGTCCGGGGAGAACCACACCAGCTCGTTGTCCCGCAGGGCCGCGAGCAGCGTGCGCATGTCCTCTCGCAAGAACATCCTGGCACCCTGGCGGGCGCGCCCGCTGAGTGTGACCCGGTCCAGTACCGGGTTCTTGTTGCGCCGGTAGATGGCATGGGCGTGCACGTGGCGCGATGCGATCTGCATGCACATCTCGAGGCAGGTCAGGTGCGCGCACACCAGCATCGCGCCCCGCCCCACCTCCAGCGCGCGATCCACGTGCTCGGCCCCGCGCACCCGCGTGATCCGGTCAAGCCCCTGCCCGCTCATGGACCAGGCCGCGGCGGTCTCGAGCACCGCCATGCCGAGCTCCTGGAAGTGCGCCCGCAGCAGGCGCTGCCGGCGACGCTCGCCATGGCGCGGAAAGCACAGCGCCAGGTTCGCCGCGGCGATCCGGCGCCGACGCCCCATGAGACGCTCCAGGGCGCGGCCGAGTGCCGCTCCCAGTGCCAGCCGCAATACACGGGGCACACGGCCGAGGACGGCCAGGGCGAACACGACCAGCCAGGTCGGCCACCAGCGGGGCGCCAGCAGGCGCGGATCAGTGTGCATCGGCGCGCGCCGCGTTGAACTCCGGCATGGCCCCGTCCAGCTGCTCGAGCCAGCCGGGCAGGGCCAGGCCCAGGCGCTCTCGCGCCCGGTCGCAGCACAGCACCGAGCGGGCCGGTCGGCGGGCCGCCACCGGGTATTCGGCGCTGCGGATGGGGTACAGCGGTGCCCGCGCCGGCGGCCGGGCGCGGGCGCGGATGGCGGCGGCGAAGCCGTGCCAGCTGGTGGCCCCAGCGGCACATAGATGATAGAGGCCCCGGTGGGCTTCCAGGGTCCGTGCATCGCGCTCTGCCAGCAGGCCCGCCACGGCCTCGGCCAGTGGCCGCGCCCAGGTGGGACAGCCGTGCTGATCGTCCACCACCCGCACCGGCTCGCTGCCCTGGAACAGGCGCAGCATGGTGGCCACGAAATTGTGCCCGCCGGGCGTGTAGAGCCAGCTCGTGCGGAACACCAGGTGGGCGCACCCCGAGCGCAGCACCGCCTCCTCGCCAGCGGCCTTGCTCCGCCCGTACTGGCTGAGCGGGGCGGGCCGATCCGTCTCCACGTAAGGGCGCGCCGACGCGCCGTCGAACACGTAGTCGGTGGAGAAGTGCACCAGCAGCGCGCCGATGTCGCGGCAGGCCTGGGCCAGCACACCCGGAGCATGGGCGTTCACCGCCATGGCCTGCCGGGGCTCGTCCTCGGCGCGGTCCACCGCGGTGTAGGCCGCCGCGTTGATCACCACTGCCGGTCGCTCGGCCGACACCAGCGCCGCCGTCGCGCCCGGGTCGGCCAGGTCCACGGCCAGCCAGTCCGCTCGGGGCGGATGCCGCGCCGCGGCGCGACACGGGCTGCCATGCGCCGTGAGGGCGGCCAGCAGCTCACCGCCGAGCTGCCCGTCGGCGCCGATCAACAGCACGGTGCCGCGTTCGGGCCAGGTCCCGCTAGCCCGCATCTCTCACCACCGCACGGCTGCGGCCGCGGCTTTGCCCGCATCTTCGGGCCGTACTCCCTGCGGGCTCGTCGACGGAGTGTCGACTACGCACTCCTCGCTCCTCGGTCCGTGCGGCCCGAATCTGCAGGCATCTCCACGCCCTCG
>JBFHNV010000012.1:0-48729 GCA_041593595.1 Gammaproteobacteria bacterium | reverse complement strand
TTGATGGTCTCGATCATGTGAACCGGGATCCGGATGGTGCGCGCCTGATCAGCGATGGCGCGACTCACGGACTGCCTGATCCACCACGTGGCATACGTCGAGAACTTGTAGCCGCGGCGGTACTCGAACTTGTCCACCGCCTTCATCAGGCCGATGTTGCCCTCCTGGATGAGATCCAGGAACTGCAGCCCCCGGTTGGTGTACTTCTTGGCGATCGAGATCACCAGGCGCAGGTTCGCCTCCACCATCTCCTTCTTCGCACGGCGGGCCTTGGCCTCGCCGATGGACATCTTGCGGTTGATCTCCTTGATGTCGTGAATCGTCAGCCCCGCCTCCTCCTCGATCTGCCCGAGGCGGGCCTGCTGGCGCCTGATCTCGTCGCCGCGCTCCTTGAGCGCGGCCTTGTACTTGGTGCGCCGGCGTAGCTGCTTCGTCAGCCACGTGGGGTCGCTCTCGTTCTGCGGGAAGCTCGAGACGAAGTCCTTGCGTGGCATCTTCGCCTCGCGCACGCACATGGTCATGATGGCCCGCTCGTGGGCGCGGATGCGCTCCACCAGCTCGCGCAGATCCCCCACCAGGCGATCGGTGAGCTTGGGCGTGAGCTTGAGCTCGAGGAACTGATCCGCCAGCGAGTCGCGGATCTTCTGCGCCTGGGTGGAATGCAGGCCATGCTTCTTCGCCGCGGCGCGAAGGCGCCCGGCGGTGCGCTTGATCCGGTTGAAGCGGGCCTTGGCCTCCTCCGGATCCGGGCCGGTATCCACCTCCTCCTGCTCATCGCTGTCGTCGTCGGAGTCCGAGTCGGAGTCGCTGTCGTCGCTGGCGGCGGCGGCCTTCGGCTGTGGGATGGCCGCCTCGGTCTGGTTCGGGTCCACGAAGCCCGCGATGATGTCGGTGAGCTTGCACTCGCCGGCCTCGTGCAGGGCGTAGGCGTCCTGCAGCGTGATGATGGTGTTGGGATAGGCAGCCAGCGCGCGCAGGGCCTGGTTCAGTCCCTGCTCGATGCGCTTCGCGATGCGGATCTCGCCCTCGCGGGTGAGCAGATCCACGGTGCCCATCTCGCGCATGTACATGCGCACCGGATCGGTGGTGCGGCCGAACTCCGCGTCCAGGGTGGCCAGCGCGGAGACCGCCTCCTCGGCGGCATCGTCGTCATCGGAGTTCACCGCGCTGTCGGTGAGCAGCAGCTCGTCGGCATCGGGCGGCACCTCGTGAACGGCAATCCCCATGTCGTTGATCATGGAGATGATGTCCTCGATCTGCTCCGGGTCCACGATGCCGTCGGGCAGGTGGTCGTTGACCTCGGCATAGGTCAGGTAGCCCTGATCCTTTCCCTTCGCGATCAAGGTCTTGAGCTGGGATTGCTGCTGCGTGATGTCCATGGGATAGGGGATGCCCGCGGTGTAATGAATCTGAAACGCGATAACCGGTAATTATAGCAACTGGCAGCCGGCGTGAGCGGCAGTGGAGGCGGGATTCTCGTTCATCCCGGGGCTGCTCCACGGGCCTGGGCGAGGGCCGCGTACTCGCGCTGCTCGGCGGCGCTGGCACTGCCGTCGCGCACCCGCTGGCGCAGCTCCTGGAAGCGTGCTTCCGCGGGCTCGCGCCGTACCCGCTCCAGGCAGTCCCGCAGCTCCGTGTCCAGCGCCTCGCCCGCAGGCGGCGGATCACCGCCCGCCAGCCGCATCAGGGCCCGGCCCTGGGGGTGGTCCCGGAAGTGCTCCACGAGCCCCGCTGTCGTCAGATGGGGGCGGTTCTTGAGGAATTCCACCAGCTCCGCGAGCAGCCCGGCGCCGGGGGTGTCCAGAAGTGCGATGTCCTTCACGTCGCCGGCGGCCTCCGCCAGCTCCGGGTGGTGCAGCAGCAGCGTGACGGCACGCCGCGCGGGGCTCGCCACCCCGGGCGCGGCCCGGGTGCCGCCCGCGCTGGCCCGGGTCGCACGTGCCCCGGGGCGTCGCAGGCCCAGGGCGTCCTCGGTGCGGTCCAGGCTGAGCCCGATGAGATCCGCCAGGCGCCGGGTGGCCAGGGTCTTGAGCGTGCCGTCCGGGAGGCGCTCGATGAGCGGGCGCGCCTCCTCCTTCAGCCGCGCCTGGCCCTCGGCGCTGCGCGTATCGGCGCGCTCGCGCAGCTGCTCGAACAGGAACTCGGTCAGGGTCGGGGCCCGGGCCATCTGCGCCTCGAAGGCCGCCGCGCCCTGGGCGCGCACGAAGCTGTCCGGATCCTCCCCCTCGGGCAGGAACATGAAGCGTGCGCTGCGCCCGTCGCGCATGAAGGGCAGGGCGTTCTCCAGGGCGCGCCAGGCGGCTCGCCGCCCCGCGGTGTCGCCGTCGAAGCAGAACACCACGTCGGCGCCGGCGCGGAACAGCCGCTCCATCTGCTCCGGCGTGGCCGCGGTGCCGAGGGTGGCGCAGGCGTACGGGATGGCGTGCTCTGCCAGCATGACCACGTCCATGTAGCCCTCCACCACCACGATGGCCGCGAGGCGCTCGCGCAGGCGCGCCACGCGATCCAGGCCGTACAGCTCGCGGCCCTTGTGGAACACCGGTGTGTCCGGGGAGTTGAGGTACTTGGGCGTGTCGTCCCCCAGCGTGCGGGCACCGAAACCCACCACCCGCCCGCGCCGGTCGCGGATGGGGAACATGATGCGGTTCCTGAATCGATCGTAGCGCCGCCTCCCGTCCTCGGAGCCGGCCAGCAGGCCCGCGTCCTCGAGCGCCCGGCGGGCCTCGTCACTGCCCCCCAGCTCGCCCAGCAGGTTGTCCCAGCCGGGGGGCGCGAAGCCCAGCGCGAAGGCGTGCGCGGTGCGCCCGCTCATGCCCCGGCCCTTCAGGTATTCCTTGGCCGGCTGCGACTGCGGGTGTTCCTTGAGCCAGCGCCGGTACAGGTCGCACGCGGACTGCAGCATGGCGTATGCCGCCTCGCTGCGGGCGCGGGCGGCGTCGTCCGGCGCCGGCGCGCCGCCCTCCCGCGGCACCTCCAGACCGTAGCGCGCGGCCAGCTCCTCCACCGCCTCCACGAAGTCCAGGTGGTCGAACTCCATCAGGAAGCCGAGCGCCGTGCCGTGGGCCCCGCAGCCGAAGCAGTGATAGAACTGCTTGCCCGGGCTCACCGTGAAGGAGGGCGTCTTCTCGTCGTGGAAGGGGCAGCAGGCCTTGTACTCGCGCCCGGCCTTCTTCAGCGGCACCCGCGCGTCGATGATCTCCACGATGTCGGCGCGGGCGACCAGCTCGTCGATGAAGGCTTGCGGGATACGGCCGGCCATGGGATCGGGTGACACGACGCCGCGCAGCGCGGCGCGGCGGGGGAGGAAGTGTAGACCCGCTGTGGGGAGAGGGCAGGCGGACCCTGCGGCGCCCGGCGCGCCGTGGGGTCAGATCAAGCGCCCCCTCACCCTGCCTTCTCCCCTCCCGGAGGAGAGGCTGGGGAGGAGCGCATGGGGATATCCCGGGCGAGCGCGGGGTACGGGTGGCGTCAGCCGGACAGGCGAGCCTTGACCGCGGCGCTCACCGCGCCCATGTCGGCGCGGCCCTGCACCTTCGGGCGGAGCAGGCCCATGACCTTGCCCATGTCCTTCATCCCGGCGGCGCCGGTCTCGGCGATGGCGCCGTCGATCAGGGCCGCGATCTCGGCCTCGTCGAGGGCCTCGGGCATGTACTCCTGCACGATGCCGATCTCGTAGGCCTCGCGGTCGGCCAGGTCGGCACGGCCGGCGTCGCGATACTGGGACTCGGAGTCGCGGCGCTGCTTCACCATCTTGTCCAGCACCTGCAGCACGCCCGCGTCGTCGAGCGTGACCCGCTCGTCCACCTCGCGTTGCTTGATGGCGGCAGTGATCAGGCGCAGCACGCCCAGGCGGTCCCGGTCCCGGGCGCGCATGGCCGTTTTCACGTCCTCCTGGATGCGGGACTTCAGATCGGCGCTCATGGAACGGTGCGGTGACGGTCCGGGGGCTGGCGACACGGCCCGCTTGGAGCGGGCCTTCGGTTCATCCGGGCGGCACTGCCCGGGGGATGCGGGCCGTGGCCGGTCCTGGTGGCCAGTACAGGTGCCTTCTACAGGTGCCTTCTACAGGTGCCTTCTACAGGCGACTTCGACGGGCGACTAGTAGAGGCGCTGGCGCCGCATCTGGTCGCGGGAGACCTTCTTCAGGTGGCGCTTGACGGCGGCGGCGGCCTTGCGCTTCCGCACCGTCGTGGGCTTCTCGTAGAATTCCCGGCGCCGGACCTCGGTCAGGACGCCCGCTTTCTCGCAGGCGCGCTTGAAACGGCGCAGCGCCACGTCGAAGGGCTCGTTCTCTTTCACTCGGATGGAGGGCATGCAGGCTCCTGTCTGGATCCCCGGAGGCCGACCGGGGGTGGCTGTGTCGGGCGTCGTCCCGCCCGTGTGCCCCCGTACTGGTGAAGTCGTCGGGGGCACTCGTTACGGGGCCATTGTCAACGGCAGTCGACCATTTTAATTGCCTGCCTCGAATCCTGTAAACCGGCTCCATGACCGCACGCGACCCGGCTGCCCCCCAGCGCGCCCCCGAGGCGCTCACCGTGCTGGGCATCGAGACCTCGTGCGACGAGACCGGCGTGGCCCTCTACCACGGCACCCGCGGGCTCCTGGGCCAGCGGCTGCACAGCCAGGTGGCGCTGCACGCGGCCTACGGCGGCGTGGTGCCGGAGCTGGCGTCCCGGGACCACGTGCGGCGGCTGGCGCCGCTCACCGAGGCCCTGCTGGCCGAGTGCGGCCTGGATTTCGACGATCTGGACGGGGTGGCCTACACCGCGGGCCCGGGGCTTGCCGGCGCCCTCATGGTGGGCGCCGCCTTCGGGCGCAGCCTGGCCTACGGGCTCGGCATCCCGGCGGTGGCGGTGCATCACATGGAGGCCCACCTGCTGGCGCCCATGCTGGAGCCGGACCCGCCGGCACTGCCCTTCGTTGCCCTGCTGGTCTCCGGCGGCCACACCCAGCTCGTCCAGGTGGCCCGGGCCGGGCACTACCGGCTGATGGGCGAGTCGGTGGATGACGCCGCCGGCGAGGCCTTCGACAAGGTGGCCAGCATGCTGGGGCTGCCCTACCCGGGCGGTCCCGCGGTGGCCGCCCTCGCCGAGAGCGGCAATCCGCACCGTTTCCGCTTCCCGCGCCCCATGACGGACCGGCCCGGGCTCGAGTTCAGCTTCAGTGGCCTGAAGACCGCGGTGCTCACCCGGCTCGCCGGGGCACCGGCGGACGATCCGGCGCTGCGCGCCGACGTGGCGGCGGGGTTCCAGGAGGCAGTGGTGGAGACCCTGGTGGTGAAGTGCCGCCGGGCCGTGGAGCAGGCTGGCGTGGCGACCCTGGTGCTGGCCGGCGGCGTGGCCGCCAACCGACGGCTGCGTGCAGCCCTGGGCGCGTGGGCGCAGGAAGCGGGCGTGCGCCTGTGTTACCCGGCGCCGGAGCTGTGCACCGACAACGGCGCCATGATCGCCTACGCCGGCTGGCGGCGACTGGCGTTGGGGCAGCACCAGGATCTGGGTTTCCCGGTGCACCCGCGGTGGTCGCTGGAGGCGCTCGAGGATACTTGAGTCAGCCCGTGGACTTCTGGCCGATGCGACCCTCCGTGCCCGCCTTCAGGCGCTGGATGTTGCTCCGGTGGCGCCAGGCGATGAAGCCCGCGATCACCGCCAGCACGGCCGCGTGGGCGCCGTCGCCGGTGATCGCCAGGGCGTAGAGCGGCGACAGCCCGGCGGCGGACAGGGACGCCACCGAGGAGTAGCGGGTGCCGCAGGCGAGCCCGATCCAGGTGGCGCCGAAGGCGAGCCCCACGGGCCAGGACAGGGCGGCGATGGCGCCGAAGGCCGTGGCCACCCCCTTGCCACCCTGGAATCGGAAGAACACCGGGTAGAGATGCCCCAGGAACGCGCCGAGGGCGGTGAGTGCCGGCACCGGCTCGGCGAGCCCCAGGCCGTGGGCGGCGAGCACCGGTGCGACACCCTTCACCACGTCGCCCACCAGGGTCAGCGCGGCGGCCTTGCGCCCGCCCAGGCGCAGCACGTTGGTGGCGCCCGGGTTGCCCGAGCCGACGCTGCGCGGATCCGGCAGGCCCATCAGCCGGCACACGATCACCGCCGAGGCCAGCGAGCCCGCCAGGTAGCCGATGACCGGAAACGCGATCTCCAGCAGCATCGCGGCATTGAAGCCCGCTGCCCGAACGGGGGTCAAGGTACGGTCCGCGCGGCGGCGGCTTGCTGCGAGCCCGCATTGTTCATGAACACTCCGCTGCGGCCGCGGATCTGCCGGCATCCGTGGCGGGTGCGTCCCTGCACCCGCCCCCTTCGGCCGCGCCGCGCGCGACCAGATCGGCAATCCTGCCGATTTGTGCCGCGTTGGGCTTGCCCCGGGTGCTCGACGTACCTTTCAGGTACGCCTGCGCGCCCGCGGCGGCGCCCGCCTTGCATCTACCGGCATCTCCACGTCCTCGCCAGTCGCGTTCATGAACAATGCGGGCTAGAGTCAGGAGAGCCCGAAGCCGCCGCGCCCGGTCCCGCCCATGGACATCATCTTCATCCGCGAGCTGACCGTGGAGACCGTCATCGGCATCTACGACTGGGAGCGCGAGGTGAAGCAGCCGGTGGTGATCGACATCGAGATGTCGGGCGACTGCGCTCGCGCTGCCGAGCGCGACGCGGTGGAGGACACGCTCGACTACAAGGCGGTGTGCAAGCGCGTGATCGCCTTCGTGGAGGCGAGCGAGTTCCGGCTGGTGGAGACCCTGGCCGAGCGGGTGGCGGCGATCGTGCGCGAGGAGTTCGCGGTGGCCTGGGTACGCCTTTCGCTCAACAAGCGCGGCGCGCTGCGCGGCGCCACCGGGGTGGGCGTCATCATCGAGCGCGGCGAGCGCCCGTGAGCCCGGCGCGCGCAGGCGTCATGCCCCGGGTGTATGTGAGCATCGGCAGCAATACGGAGCGCGAGCATCACGTGCGTGCCGCGGTGGCGGCGCTGGATGCGCGCTTCGCCCCGGTGCGCCTGTCCGCGGTCTACGAGACGCAGGCGGTCGGCTTCGACGGCGATCCCTTCTTCAACCTGGTGGCGGGCTTCGACACGGAGCTCGAGCTCGACGCCGTGGTGGACGCACTGCGCGACATCGAGATCCGCTCCGGGCGGGTGCGCACGGAGAAGCGCTACGGGCCGCGCACCCTGGACATCGACGTGCTCACCTATGGCGATCTCATCTGCGACGGCGAGCCGGTGGAGGTGCCGCGCAGCGAGATCACGCGCCAGGCCTACGTGCTGCTGCCGCTGGCAGAGGTGGCGCCCCGGGCGCAGCACCCGCTGCTCGGCGCGACCTACCAGGACCTGGTGGCGCGCCTGCACCTCGATACCGCGGGGATGCGCCGCGTGGACTTCGCCGCCCGTGCGGCGGAGGCGTCGTGAACTTCTGCCCGCGCTGCGCGTCGCCGGTGGTCGAGCGCGTCCCCGAGGGTGACGACCGGCCGCGCCACGTGTGCGACGCCTGCGGCACCATCCACTACAGCAACCCGCGCATCGTCGCCGGCTGCGTGCCGGTGTGGGAGGACCGCGTGCTGCTGTGCCGGCGCGCCATCGAACCTCGCCACGGGCTGTGGACGCTGCCCGCCGGGTTCATGGAGAACGGCGAGACCACCCAGGCCGCGGCCGCCCGCGAGACGCTGGAGGAAGCGAAGGCGCGGGTCGAGGTGGGCGACATCTACACGTACCTGAACATCCCGCGCATCAACCAGGTGTACGTGATCTTCCGCGCGCGACTGCTGGACCCCGACGTGGGACCGGGGGCCGAGAGCCTGGAGGTGGCCTTGTTCCGGGAAGAGGACGTCCCCTGGGACGCGCTGGCGTTCCCCGCCATCGAGATCACCCTCAGGCACTACTTCGAGGACCGCGCCTCCGGCGCCTTCCCCACCCGGGTCATCGACGTGCATCGGCGGCCGATCTGAGTCTGCCCCGCCGGTGCCTGCCTGCGGGCGAACGGCAGGTGCGTGCGCGACGGCGCGGGCAGTGCGCCGGCTACGGCCCGAGGGTGCGCCCGCCGTCCACCGCCAGCACCTGACCGGTGACGTAGGGGGCGTCCAGGGCCAGGTAGGCCACCGCGCCGGCGACGTCCGCCGGCTCGCCCATGCGCTTCAGCTCCGTGGCGGCGACGATGGCGTCGCGGCCGGCGTCCTCCGGCATGTCCTCCGGCCACAGCACGGCGCCGGGGGCCACCGCGTTCACCCGCACCCGCGGGGCGAGATCCCGGGCCAGGGCACGGGTCAGGCACTCGAGACCGGCCTTGGCGGCGCAGTAGACGGGAAAGCGCTTCAGCGGGTGCCGCGCGTGGATGTCGCTGAGGTTGACGATGGCGCCGCCCCGGGCGCGCAGATGCGGCGCCGCCGCGCCACACAGGAACACGGGGCCCTTGAGATTGCTGCCCACCAGGTCGTCGAACTGCGCCTCGGTGAGCGTGTCCACCGGCGCCGGGTAGAAGCTCGACGCGTTGTTCACCAGCACGTCCAGGCCGCCGAAGCGCGCCGTCACCCGGGCCACCAGCCCGCGCGCCGCCTCCGCGTCCGCGATGTCAGCCGCGAATGCGGCCGCCGAGGCGGGCCGCACGGCGTTGAACGATGCCACCAGTGCCTCGGCCTCCGCCGCCGATCGGCGGTAGTGCACCGCCACCGAGAGCCCGCGACGGTGCAGTGCACCGGCGATGGCGGCGCCCACCCGCCGCGCGGCACCGGTGACCAGTGCCACCCGGTTGCCCGCTCCTTCGCCCGCACCTGTGTCGCGCACCGTCATCCCGGTTCTCTCCACGGCGCCGCGGCCCATGCCGAGCGCCGGCGGTGGTAGCTTATCAAGCGCCGCTCGACACCCGACGCGCGCTGGACCGCATGCCGCCGAGCCCCTCCCTCGCACTCGACCTGCCGGCGCCGCACGCGCCCGACGCCGCCGCCAGCGAGGCGCTGGTCGAGCGGATCCGTGCCGCCTGCGACGCCGCCGGCGGCGCGATCCGCTTCGACCGCTACATGGAGCTGGCCCTGTACGCCCCCGGGCTGGGCTACTACAGCGCGCCGCGCAGCCGCTTCGGCGCGTGCGGCGACTTCGTCACCGCGCCGGAGATCTCGCCCCTGTTCGCGGGCTGCGTCGCGCGCGCCGTCGCGTCGGTCCTCGCCCACACGGGCGGCGCGGTGCTGGAGGCGGGCGCCGGCGACGGCACGCTGGCCGCGGGGGTCCTGGAGCACCTGGCGGCCCTGGGTTTCGACCACGTTCCCTACCTGATCCTCGAGCGCAGCGCCGGTGCCCGAGGCTTCCAGCAGGAGCGGCTCGCGAGCTTCGGCGATCGGGTGCGGTGGCTGGACGACTTCCCGCCGGCCGGCTTTCGCGGCGTGGTCATCGCCAACGAGCTGCTGGACGCGCTGCCGGCGCGACGCTTCACGCTGCGTGGCGGCACGCCCCGGGAGCTGGGTGTCGCCGCCACCGGCGAGGGGTTCGCGTGGGCAGACGCGGGTCCGGCCCCGGACGTGGCCGAGACCCTGGGCGAGCTGCTCGCCCCGCTGCCGGACCGCTACCGGGGCGAGCTCGCCCCGGCCCGGGCCGCCTGGGTGCGCGCGGCGGCGTCGCGCCTGGCGGCCGGGGCGCTGCTGCTGTTCGACTACGGCTATCCCCGCCGCGAGCTCTACCATCCGCAGCGGGTGGACGGGACTCTCGCCTGTCACTACCGCCACCGGGTGCACGGGGATCCCTTCCTGTGGCCGGGTCTGACCGATCTGTCGGTGCACGTGGACTTCACCGCGGTGGCCGAAGCCGGCGCCGAGGCCGGTCTGGACGTGGCGGGCTTCACCACCCAGGCGCACTTCCTGCTGGACGCGGGGCTGCTGGAGGGGCTCGACGACCCGGCGCTCGACGAGCGCGCCCGCGCCCGGTTGACCGGCCAGATCCACCGCCTTACCTTGCCCGCCGAGATGGGCGAGGCGGTGAAGGTGATGGCCCTTGCACGGCGCCTGCCCGAGCCTCCCGGCGGCTTCCGCGGCCGCGACATGATTCACCGCCTCTGACCGGTACCCGCCATGGACCTGGTGCACGCGCTGGTGCTGGCGCTGGTGCAGGGGCTGACCGAGTTCCTGCCCATCTCCAGCTCCGCGCACCTGATCCTCCTGCCGCGCCTGTCCGACTGGCCCGATCAGGGTCTGGCCTTCGACGTGGCCGTGCACGTGGGCACCCTGACGGCGGTGGTGACCTACTTCGCCCGCGACCTGTGGCGCATGGGCCGCGACTGGGCGCTCAGCGTGGCGCGCCGCCGTCCCGTGGGCGACAGCGCCATGGTCTGGTTCCTGGTCGTCGGGACGATCCCCGTCGGGCTCGGCGGGCTCGCGGTGAAGGCCTTCGCGGGCGATCTGCTGCGCGCGGTGGTGGTGATCGCCGTGGCCAACCTGGTGTTCGCGGCGTTGCTGTGGTGGAGCGACGCCCGCGGCGTGCGCCGCCGGGGGCTCGCCGACATGCGCCTTCGCGACGCGCTGCTGGTGGGCTGCGCCCAGGCGCTGGCGCTGATCCCCGGTGCGTCGCGCTCTGGCGTCACCATGACCGCAGGCCTCGCCCTGGGGCTGACGCGGGAGGCGGCGGCGCGCTTCTCCTTCCTGCTGGCGATCCCGGTGATCGTGCTGGCCGGAGGCCTCGAGGCGGTGGAGGCGCTGCGCGAACGGGTGGCGGTGGACTGGCCGGCGGTACTCGCGGGCACGCTTGCCTCGGCGGCGTGCGCCTTCGCCTGCATCCATGCGTTCCTGCGCCTGGTGGAGCGGGTGGGGATGCTGCCCTTCGTGATCTACCGGCTGGTGCTGGGCGTGCTGCTGCTGGCGTTGATGGCCTGACCCCGGCTACCCCCGGCCTGCCCGCGTGCGCAGCTTCATGTAGAGCTGGTCCTTGGAGGATCCGCCCAGGTAGCCGGGCGCGATGGCCTCGAGGGCCGTGGGCGTGATGCCGAGACGGGCGAGGCCGTTGTCGGTGCACACGCTGTCCACCTGCATGGAGCGGTAGTTGTCCATGGTGAAGGGCGCGCCCGGGACCAGCTCCAGCACCTGAGCCTGCAGCCGGGACAGGGTGTCCGGCAGCGGCACCACGCGCCGCTTCAGCCCGAGCACGCGGGCCGTGTACTCCACCAGCTCCCGGAGCGTGTAGCTGCGCGGCCCGCACAGCTCGTAGCGCTCCCCCGCGGTGCCCTTGTCGTCTTCCATCGCGCTCACGAAGGCGCGCGCCACGTCGCCCACGTACACCGGCGCGAATCGCGCGCCGGCGCAGGCGAGGGGGAAGATCCACGGGCTGATCTTGAGGAAGCCCGCGAACAGGTTGAGGAAGCCGTCGCCGGGACCGAACACCACCGACGGACGGAAGCTCGTGACCTGCATGCCCTCGGCGGCCTGGGCGTGGGCCGCCTCCTCGCCGGCGGCCTTGCTGCGCAGGTACGCGCTCGGTGCGTCGGGAGATGCCCCCAGCGCGCTCATGTGCAGCACGCGGGTGATGCGGTTGAAGCGCGCCGCCTCGGCCACCGTCATCGGCAGCTTCGCGTGCACGTCCTGGAAGCTCTCGCCCGGGCGATCGCGTCCGGCCAGCACGCCCACCAGGTTCACCACCGCATCGCATTCCCGCAGCGCCGCGCTCAACGACGACGCCGAGTGCACGTTGGCTTCCACCAGCTCGAGCCGCGGGATGACCAGCAGCTTGCGGTCGCGCTCCCTGCGGCGGGTGATGACGCGCATGGCGTAGCGCTGGCGGGCCAGCTCGCACACCAGGTGCCCGCCGATGAAGCCGGTGCCGCCGATGATGGCGATTCTCTCGTGGCGCATGGGGACGGTCGTGCTCCTGGCCGTGCGAAGGACAATGATTCCCACCCGCCGGTGCGCCGGTCAAGGCGCCCGGCCGGCGGCCGGAGGGCGAGAGGGGGCGGCCGATGCGTGTATCATGGCACGCTTGGATCGCGTTTCGGCGCCCGGCGGCGTCCCCAGTCACATGAGCGACATACTGGCGGAACTTGCCGCAACGCTCGAAGCCCGCAAGGGAGCGGCCGCGGAGGAGTCCTACGTGGCCTCCCTGTACGCTCGTGGGCTGGACGCGATCCTAAAGAAGGTCGGCGAGGAGGCGGCGGAGACGATCATCGCCGCCAAGGACGGAGACGACGCCGCGCTGGTGCACGAGGTTGCGGACCTTTGGTTCCACACCCTGGTGCTGCTCAGCCAGCGCGGGCTGCACCCGCGGGCGGTGCTGGCGGAGCTCCGGCGACGCACGGGCGTGTCCGGACACGTGGAGAAGGCGGCGCGCGGCTGACGGAAACAGGCGCGACCCGGCACATGGCCGCGGCGGGACACACCGACCGGCGGCCCGTAACGGTCCCGGAAAGGGAGGGCATCCATGGGAATCAGTATCTGGCAGCTCCTGATCGTGCTGGTCATCGTGCTGCTGCTGTTCGGCACCAAGAAGCTGCGCAACCTGGGCTCGGACCTGGGCGGCGCGGTGAAGGGCTTCAAGTCCGCCATGAAGGACGGTGGCGCCGAGGAGGCGCAGGAGGACAAGGAGCCCGAGAAGCTCGAGCGCGAGGATGCCTCCGTGGTGGAGGGCGAGGTGGCGAGCAAGGAACGCGACCGCGCCTGAGCCGGCGCCACCGCCAGTGGCCCGCCGCCTGCGCGTCGATCGCAGCTGGCTGGATGGCCGGGCGCAACCGTTTCATACGTGAGCCTTTGTGCCACGCCCCTTCCCGCTCGTGACGAGGTGCGGGGACAAGGGGAAGCAGGCAGGCGGCGACGAAGCGAAGCCGGAAACGCTTCGTGATTCGCATAGCCTGTCCAGAGGGTCCGGGACGTGTTCGACATCGGATTCTGGGAACTCGCAGTCATCGGGGTGATCGCGCTGCTGGTCATCGGCCCGGAGCGCCTGCCGGGCGTGGCGCGCAACGTGGGCCTGTGGGTGGGGCGGATCCGTCGCTACGTGGCCCACGTGCGCCGCGACATCGAGCGCGAGCTGCACGCCGAGGAGGTGCGCCAGCTCCTGGAGAAGCCCGGGGAGCTCGACGAGCTGCGGGACGTGGCGCGGGAGACCGCGTCGGCGCTCGAGGACGCCCGGCGCGGGCTGGACGACGCGGCGAGGAAGGGGCGGGAGGACGACGCCGGGAAGAGCGCGCCCGCCGGCGGCGGCGCCGCCCCCGACAAGACATCGCGCCGCGTGCCCCACCACGCGGTGGACGAGGATCCGTTTGCGCCCGCGAGTCTCGCGGGGGTGTCGCCCGAGGCCCAGGCCCAGGGCGTGGCCCACGGCACGGGCGGCGATGTGAAGCAGGACGCGGCGCCAGGCACGGACGAGACCGCCGCGCCGGACGACACGACGGCGGACGATGAAAAGCAGCCGGAACGACAAGGACAGCGCTGACGATCAGCTCGATCCCGCGGGCGAGATGACCTTCGTCGAGCACCTGATCGAGGTGCGCGACCGGCTGGTCAAGGTGCTCGCGGCGGTGCTCGTGCTGCTGCTGTGCCTGTTCCCGTTCTCCAACCAGCTCTACCTGCTGCTGGCCGAGCCGCTGATGCGCCACCTGCCGGCGGGCACCAGCATGATTGCCACCGAGGTGGCGTCGCCGTTCCTGACGCCGTTCAAGCTCGCACTGGTGTGCGCCATCTTTCTGGCCATGCCCGTGGCGCTCTACCACCTGTGGGCGTTCGTGGCGCCGGGGCTCTACCGCCACGAGCGCAAGCTGGTCTATCCGCTGCTGTTCACCAGCACGGTGCTGTTCTATCTGGGGATGGCCTTCGCCTACTACGTGGTGTTCCCGCTGATGTTCGGCTTCTTCACCACCACTGCCCCCGAGGGCGTGGCCATCATGACCGACATCACCAAGTACCTGGACTTCGTGCTGAAGATCTTCTTCGCTTTCGGCATCGCCTTCGAGGTGCCCATCGCCACCATCCTGCTGGTGTGGGCCGGCTTCACCACGCCGGAGTCGCTGCGCCAGAAGCGGCCCTACGTGATCGTGGGTGCCTTCGTCCTGGGCATGCTGCTCACGCCGCCGGACGCCATCTCCCAGACGCTGCTGGCGATCCCCATGTGGGCGCTGTTCGAGCTGGGCCTCGTGTTCTCGAAGATCTACGTGGGCCGGCGGCGGGACGAGGACGCCGCCGCGCCCAACGCCTGACGCGCCGGGCTGGATGTCCGTTGCAAGTCGCGCGACAGATCTGCCCCGTGCGGACGAAGGCATGGGTCGATGCGCCCCGCCGTGAACCCGTCCCTGGGGGCTCGAAGGCGGCGTCCATGCCGCCTACGGGCGCACCGACCCATGCCTTCGTCCTTCCTGATCGGCAAGCGGCGATACGGAAAACAGCCGGTCAGCGCTCCGGTGCGCCCAGCAGCGTGTCTCCCTGGCGCGGCAGGAAGCGGTATTGCACCGCGAGATCGCGCCGCCCCAGGAACACCGCCTCGGGGATGCGCGCGACGGCGAAGCGCAGCGGCGCGTCGCCTGCGCCGGCCACGATCTCCACCGTGCCGTCCCAGGGCAGCGCCGGGTCCAGGGCGCGCACCGCCAGCGCCCGGGCACGCTGCCAGGCGTCGGCCAGGGCGGTGCCCGCGTCGGCGCTCACCGCCGGATCCGCGGGCTCGCGCCGCCAGCGGCCTGCCTCCATCACCCATGCCGCATCCGGCAGCCGGATGGCCACGGGCCGCGCGTCCCGGGGCAGGGGATGCGGGTCCACCCAGGCCTCCGAATCGCCGAACACCTGCCCGAACCAGGCGTCCTCGATGAGGTGCACCTGGTCGTCGCTCAGCACGTAGCGCAGCCCGCTCACCGGCTCCGCGTCCCCCACCGCCACCTCCACGTCGTCGAAGCGCACCCGCGCCCGCGGCGGCTCGAGCCCGTACTGCGTCAGGTCGTTGCCCGCGGCGCGGAAGCCCTCGGCGCTGCGTGCCGCGGCCAGTCCCAGCAGGGCGCGGACGCGGAACTCGTCGGCGGGTGCCGCGAGGGGGGCCAGCAGCCGCCAGCCACCGTCGTCGCGGGCCAGCGACACCTCGGGACGGTCGGGACGTTGCACGGCCATGCGCTGCACCGATTGCGGGTCCAGGCCGGTCACCGGCAGACCCGGCGGCGGACCGTCGGGCGGGCCGTCGCCCCGCCACGCGAGCCAGCCGAGGGTCACGACCACGGCGACCAGCACCAGGTTGAGCAGGAGGCGGTGGCTCACGGGGCGTGGTCCGGCGCTGGCCCGGGTGGGTCGTCCCGGACCATCAGCGGTTGCGCCGCCGCCAGCGAACGAGGCCGAAGGCCAGCAACGCCAGGGGCAGCACCAGGCCCGGCCCCAGCGCGATCACTGCGCGCTCGGCCTGGCCGGGGGCGAAGTCCAGATCCGGCGCCATGACCACGGGCACGTCCACCAGCGCGTCGTCGCCGGACAGCCAGTTCATCGCGTTGCTGCCCAGGGCCCGGTTGGCGCCGAGGCCCAGGTACGCGTTGGACAGGAAGTCCGCGTCGCCGAACACCATGACTCGCTGGCTCCCGCCAGCCGGCCGCGGGCGCTCCAGGGCGACCACCAGGTCCAGGGGGCCGGCGGCGTCGGCGCCGTCGTCGAAGCGCACCGCCCGATCCAGATCGCCGGTCTCGCGCCAGGCCCGCAGGCCCGTGGCGGCGATGCCGCGCACCTGCCACCCGTCGCGGGCCTCCCAGGCGAGGCTGGTAGCGGTCGGGAAGGCCGTGAAGGGATCCAGTCCCGCGGTGGTGGGGTGGCTCGCATAGCCGGTCACCAGCACGAACTCCGGCGTGGGCTGGCCATTCAGCCGGCTGGTGGGGTCCACCAGCAGACCCGGCTCCGGGGTGACCCCCAGGCTGCGGGCCAGGGCCGGCGGCGCCGTGCCGCCCGGGTCCGCGAGCCACAGCAGGTTGCCGCCCGCCGCGAGCCAGTCGGATACCCGGGCAGCGACGGTGTCGGGCCAGGGCTGCGCCGGCTGCGCCACCACCAGCACGGCCACGTTGTCCGGCACCTGTCGTGGGCCGTCCGCGGCCAGCGGCTGCAGGTTGAAACCCAGGGACTGCAGGTGGCGGCCGAACTCCCCCAGATCGCCCCGGGCGCCGCCCAGCAGATCCCGCTCCCCGTGGCCCGAGGTGTAGGCCACCCAGCGTGCGCTCTCCCGTGCGAGGCGCGCCAGCGCGTTGCTGAGGAGGGTCTCCGAGAGCCCCTGCACGTTGCGGCGGCGGTCCTCGTACTCCACCACCAGCTCACCGTCCTGGCGCACTCCGAAGCGCTCCGTCTCCCGGGGTTCCCGCTGCGGGTTGATGAACTCGAGAGTGATGCGCGGATGACTGCGACGGTAGCGGTCCACGAGCTGGCGCACCGCCTCACGCAGCCGGTCGTCGCCGCTCACGAAGGCGCGGACGTGGATCCGCCCGGGCATGCGCTCGAGCAGCGCCGCGCTGGCCGCGGACAGGGTGTTGCGTCCGCTGGCAGTCCAGTCCACCGCCAGGGAGTGGCGCTGGCTCAGGTAGCCCAGCAGCGCCACGGCGGCGAGGAACAGCACCGTGAACAGGGCACGTTCTGCCGCGGCGCCCAGGCGTCTGCGCGGCGCCGTCATTCGCCCAGGCGCAGCGCGTCCAGGCGGCGCACGGTGAACACCAGGAAGGTGAGGATCAGCAGCCCGAAGTAGGCCAGATCGGCGGTGGCGAACACGCCGCGCATGAGCGCGTCCGCGTGCCGCGTGAGCGACAGCCAGGCCAGTGCCTCCGCCGGCCCGCCCTGACCCACGGCGTCGCCGTAATCCATGAACCACAGGGCCACGAGCAGGGCCAGGGCCGCCACCCCGGCGGTGGCCGGCTGGCGCGACAGGCTGGACACGTACAGGCCCGCGGCGGCGAAGGTGGCGGCGCTCAGGGCCAGTCCCAGCGTCGCGCTGGCCAGCAGGCCGGCGTCCAGCCGTCCACCCAGCGCGAGCGACAGGGGCATGAGCCCGATCAGGCCCGTCATCAGCGCGAGGAAGGCGAGCAGCGCCAGGTACTTGCCGGCGACGATGGCGGTCATGCTCACCGGCGAGGACAGCAGCAGCGCGAGGGTGCCGTTGCGGCGCTCCTCGGCGATGGCGCGCATGGTGAGCAGCGGCACCACCAGCGCCATCAGCAGCGCGGCCGCCTTGAACAGCGGCGCGGCCACGTACGCGGTGATGCCGAAGCTGCTCTTGGCGGCCACCAGCAGCGGCTGCTTCTCGCCGAAGTCCCACAGGAAGACCATGAAGAAGAACACACCCAGCACGAGCTGGGTGAGGGCCAGCACGCACCAGGCCAGGGGCCCGGCGAACAGGCGGCGCAGATCCCCCGCGGCGATGACCAGCGCGCCCCTCACGCTGCCGGCTCGCGGGCGCCGTCGGAGCAGGCGATGCTGATGAACAGATCCTCCAGCGATTGGCGCCGGGGGCTGAGCTCCAGCAGGCCCCAGCCGGCGGCGGCGCAGGCGGCGGCGAAGTCCACGACGCCGTCCTCGCCACCCCGCACGCGCACGCGCAGGCTCCCGTCCACGTCCTCTTCCGCCGCATCCACCATGGGCAGCGCGGCCACCTTGCCCGCGCCAGGGCTACACCGCAGGCGCACCCGGTGGCCGGCATCGTCGCCGGGCAGCGCGTCCATGGGCGCGGACAGGGCCAGGCGGCCCTCGTGCATGATCTGCACCCGATCGCACAGGGTCTGGGCCTCCGGCAGCACGTGGGTGGAGAGGATCACCGCGTGCTCGCGGCCCAGGGCGCGGATCACCTGGCGCAGGTCGCGCATCTGCGCCGGGTCCAGACCCGCGGTGGGCTCGTCGAGGATGACCACGTCCGGGGCGTGGACGATGGCCTGGGCCAGGCCGGCGCGCTGGCGGTAGCCCTTGGAGAGGTTGCCCAGCAGCCGGGTGCCGCTGTCCGCGAGGCCGCAGCGCGACTTGGCCGCGTCCACCGCAGCTGCCAGGCGCCGGCCCGTCAGGCCGCGCAGGCGGGCGCAGTGGTGCAGGTACTCGTCCACGGTGAGGTCCTGGAACACGGGCGGAGTTTCAGGCAGGTAGCCGAGGCGTGCCTTGGCCGCCAGGGGGCTGCGACGCAGATCGTGACCCGCGATGACGACCCGGCCTTCGCTGGGTGCCAGGACGCCGGCGAGCATGCCCAGGGTCGACGTCTTGCCGGCGCCGTTGGCGCCCAGCAGCCCCAGCACCCGCCCCCGCTCCAGGTGGAAGTCGAGGCCGCGCACGGCGTGCACCGGGCCGTAGCGCTTGTGCAGCCCGCAGACCTGCACCAGTGGCTCGCCGCTCATGGGCGCCGGATGATATCAGTGCTCAAGAGCGCGGCCGGGAGGACGAAACCGTATGACTGAGCGGCGGCGGGTGATACACTCCGTCGATTGCCGTCCGGCAGCCGGAAGGGTTTGCTGCTGACGGTTTCAAAAACTCTATTCCTATCAACGACCTGACAACTACGGACTTTTAAATGACCGGTCTTCTCGACATCCCCTGGTGGGGCTACGTGGTCTACACCCTGCTGGCCACCCACCTCACCATCATCGGCGTCACGCTTTACCTGCACCGTGCCATGGCCCACCGGGCCCTGGACCTGCACCCGGCCGTGAGCCACGTGCTGCGGTTCTGGCTGTGGCTGACCACCGGCATGGACACCCGCCAGTGGGTGGCCGTGCACCGCAAGCACCACGCCAAGGTGGAGACCGCCGACGATCCCCACAGCCCCCAGGTGCACGGTATCCGCAAGGTGCTGCTCGAGGGCACCGAGCTCTACCGGATCGGGGTGCGCGACGAGGAGACCGTGCGCCACTACAGTCACGGCTGCCCGGAAGACTGGATGGAGCGCAACGTCTACCGCCGCCACTCGAACAAGGGCTACTACCTGCTGATGGCGGCCAACATCGCCCTTTTCGGCCCCATCGGCCTGACCATCTGGGCGGTGCAGATGCTGTGGATTCCGGTGTTCGCCGCCGGGGTCATCAACGGCGTGGGCCACTATGCCGGCTACCGCAAGTTCGAGACCGCCGACACCTCCACCAACATCGTGCCCTGGGGCACGATCATCGGCGGCGAGGAGCTGCACAACAACCATCACGCCTTCGCGAGCTCCGCGAAGTTCTCCGTGCAGTGGTACGAGTTCGACATCGGCTGGTGCTACATCAGTATCCTGCAGGCCCTCGGCCTCGCCCGGGTGAAGAAGCTGCCGCCGCGCATGGTGGAGGTCCCCGGCAAGGGCCTGCCCGACGCCGACACGGTACGGGCCGTGGTCTCCAACCGCTTCCAGGTCATGGGCAACTATGCCCGCACCGTGCTGCTGCAGGTGTACCGCGAGGAGATGGCATTGCTGGACGGCCACAAGCGGGCCCTGCTGCGCCGGGCCAAGCGGCTGCTGGGGCGCGAGGAGACCATGCTCAGCGACGCCGCGAAGGCGCGCCTGGATACCGCCCTCGAGCAGAGCGATGCCCTGGCCGTGGCCTACCAGTTCCAGCAGCGGCTGAAGGCCATCTGGCAGGAGCGCCACGCCAGCCAGGAGCGCCTGGTGCAGGCGCTGAAGGAGTGGTGCGAGGAGGCGGAGGCCAGCGGCATCGCCGCGCTGGAGGAGTTCGCCCGCCGCGTGCCTCGCTTCGCGATGGCCGCCACCTGAGAGGTCGCCGCGCCGGGCGGGTTCGACTCAGCGCCCACGAAAAAGGCCGCCCGAGGGCGGCCTTTTTCATTTCCGTCGCCGTCGTCCTTCGGGACGCGGCGTCGCACCGTTACTTGATCTTGGCTTCCTTGTAGATCACGTGCTTGCGCACCACCGGGTCGAACTTCTTCATCTCGAGCTTGTCCGGCGTGGTGCGCTTGTTCTTGTCGGTGGTGTAGTAGTGGCCAGTGCCGGCGCTGGACACCATCTTGATCTTGTCACGCATCGCGGTCGTCCTCCGAAATGGTCGCTGGCCCCGGTGTGGGGTGGCCTAGATCCGCACGCCCTTCGCCCGCAGGTCGGCGATCACCGTCTCGATGCCCTTGCGGTTGATGATGCGTACGCCGCGGGTCGACACCCGCAGCTTCACCCAGCGCTTCTCGCCGGGCACCCAGAAGCGCTGGGTGTGCAGGTTCGGCAGGAAGCGCCGCCGGGTCTTGTTGTTGGCGTGGGAGACGTTGTTCCCCGTCATCGGCCGCTTGCCGGTGACCTGACAGACCTTGGACATGGCTGGACCTTCAATGGTCGGAAATCGGGAAGCCGCGCATTTAACCACCCGGACCCGCAAGCGGGCAAGTCTTCACAACCACCCCCGCTCGGCGAAGCTCACCACCTCGCCGTCGCCCACCACGAAGTGGTCCAGCAGACGCACGTCCACCAGCGCCACCGCCTCCTGCAGCCGCCGGGTCAGCGCCCGGTCGGCACGGCTCGGCTCCGCCACGCCGGAGGGGTGGTTGTGGGCCACGATGAGCCCCGCGGCATTGCGCTCCAGCGCCCGGCGCACGACCTCCCGGGGGTGCACGCTGGCGCCGTCGATGGTGCCGTGGAACATCTCGTCGAAGCTGATGACCCGGTTGCGGGCATCCAGGAACAGGCAGGCGAACACCTCGTGGCCGTAGCCGCGCAGCCGTGCCTCCAGGAAGCGCCGGGTGTCGCCCGGGCTGCCCAGGGCGTCGCCGCGGCGCAGCCGCGCCTCCAGGTAGCGCTGACCCAGCTCCAGGCAGGCCTTGATCTCCGCATAGCGCGCGGCGCCGAGGCCCGGTGTCGCGCAGGCGCGCACGCGGTCGCTCTCCATCAGCTCGCGCAGCCCGCCGAAGCGCTCCAGCAGGTCACGGGCCAGATCCAGGGCGCTCACGCCGCGCGCGCCGCTGCCGATGATCACTGC
This sequence comes from Gammaproteobacteria bacterium, assembly GCA_041593595.1. Taxonomy (GTDB): domain Bacteria; phylum Pseudomonadota; class Gammaproteobacteria; order HK1; family HK1; genus JBFHNV01. The sequence goes on along the minus strand of JBFHNV010000012.1, from coordinate 27,920 downwards.
CAGCAGCTCCGCGTCGGAGAGCACGCGGGCGCCGCGGGCGAGCAGCTTCTCCCGGGGCCGTTCCGCTGCCGGCCAGCTGTGGATGGGTCGGGGTGCCTGGGGCATGGCGACCTCCCTGTCGCGCTGCACCGGATGTCACGAGGCCAGTTGCTACACTGTAGCGCACCATGAGCGGCATGCTGACCCATAACATCGTGCTCGGCGTGAGCGGCGGGATTGCGGCCTACAAGAGCGCGGACCTGTGTCGACGCCTGGGCGAGCGCGGCGCGCGGGTACGGGTGGTGATGACCGCGGGCGGACAGGCCTTCGTCACGCCGCTTACCTTCCAGGCGCTGTCCGGCAACCCGGTGCACACGACGCTGCTGGACGAGCGCGCCGAGGCCGGCATGGGCCACATCGAGCTCGCGCGCTGGGCGGACCTGGTGCTCGTCGCACCGGCCACCGCCAACGTGATGGCGCGGCTCGCCGCGGGCCTCGCGGACGACTTGCTCACCACCGTGTGCCTCGCCACCGCGGCGCCCATTGCCATTGCCCCGGCGATGAACCAGCAGATGTGGACCGCGGCCGCGACGCGGGAGAACCTGCGCCGGCTCACCGCCCGCGGCGTGCACGTGCTGGGGCCGGGCGAAGGCGACCAGGCCTGCGGCGACGTGGGCCCCGGGCGCATGCTCGAGCCGCTGGAAATCGCCGAGCGCGTGCAGCGCCTGCTCGTCGGCGGCGCCCTCGGCGGCCTCTCGGTGCTGGTCACCGCGGGCCCCACCCGCGAGGCCATCGATCCGGTGCGCTTCATCAGCAACCACAGCTCCGGGAAGATGGGCTACGCCGTGGCCGGCGCGGCCGCCGAGGCGGGCGCGCGGGTGACCCTGGTGAGCGGGCCGACCGCGCTGGACCCGCCGCCGCGGGTGGAACGGGTCGTGGTGGAGTCCTGCGAGGACATGCACGGGGCGGTGATGCAGCGCATCTCCGACCACCAGATCTTCATCGGCGCGGCGGCGGTGGCGGACTACCGCCCGGCGGCGCGCGCCGCGCAGAAGATCAAGAAGAACGCCGCCACCTCGCAGCTCGAACTGGTGCGCACCACGGACGTGCTGGCGGCCGTGGCGGCCCTCGATCCGCGCCCCTTCACCGTCGGCTTCGCCGCGGAGACCGAGCGCATGGAGGAGCACGCCCGAGGCAAGCTCGCGGCCAAGGGACTGGACATGATCGCCGCGAACCAGGTGGGCCTGCCGGGCCGCGGCTTCGACGCCGACGACAACGCCATCACCGTGTTCTGGCCGGACGGCTCGCGTGCGTTCCCCCTGGGCAGCAAGCGGGAAATCGCCCGGGCGCTGGTGGAGCTGGTGGCGGAGCGTTACCGTGCAGCCCGTACAGCTTAGGATCCTGGATCCCCGTCTGGGTCGGGAGTTCCCGCTCCCCGGGTACGCCAGCGACGGCGCTGCCGGGCTGGACCTGCGGGCCTGCCTGGACGCGGATCTCGAGGTGGCGCCAGGGTCGTGCCACCTGATCCCCACCGGCTTCGCCATCCACATGGCCGACCCGACGCTGGCGGCGGTGCTGCTGCCACGCTCCGGACTCGGTCACCGTCACGGCATCGTGCTCGGCAACCTGGTGGGGCTCATCGACTCCGACTACCAGGGCCAGGTGTACGTCTCCTGCTGGAATCGGGGTGCCGATGGTTTTACCATCCGGCCCGGTGATCGTATTGCCCAGATGGTGTTCGTGCCGGTAGTGCGCGCTCACTTCGAGGTGGTCGACGCCTTCCAGGAGACGGCCCGGGGGGAAGGGGGCTTCGGCCACACCGGGCGCGCGTGACGAGGGACGTTCCAGCGACAGCGCCTACATGGCCCGCATCCCACTGCCCACATCCCTGACGCGGCAGCGTCGCGAGCTCACCAAGCTCTGGTTGCGCTTTCGCGTGCCCATCGTCGCCGGCGTGATGGGCCTCGTGGTGGTGGTGGCTGGCTGGTATGCCTGGGACGCCTGGCAGCGCAACGCCGAGGAGTCGCGGCAGCGCCTCGTCCAGGTCAGCGCGCGCTCGGTGACGGAGGAGGTGGGCAAGGCCGTCAGCGGGATTCTCGGCTCGGTGGACGCCGCCCTGGGCCAGGCGACGCTGGCGAAGCTGCTGGCCGCCGGCGACGCGGTGGCGCTGCGCGAGCAGGAGGCGGCCCTGGTCGAGGCGGTGCCCGGCGCGCTCGGGGTGCGCGTCATCCAGTCGGACCTGCGCGAGCCCAACTACGACGCGGTCCCGCCGATCACCTACGCGTCGCTGGAGATGATGCGCCAGGCCGGCGCGAGCGGCGAGGCGCCCGAGCCGGAGGTGCTGCTGGCCGGCGAGAAGGAGCAGCACGTGGCGGTGCTGCGCCCGGTGGTCGGCGCCGACGGCGCCGTCGCGGGCTTCGTCCTGTTCGGCCTCGACGTGGATCTGCTGGCGAAGGCGGTGGCCCGCGCCGACATGCCGTCCGGCTACGTCGAGCTGGTGCAGGGCGGCGGCAAGGGGGGCGCCGTGGTGGCGACCAAGGGCCACCCTGGCTACAAGTCCGGTGTGCCGATCACCAGCCTGCCGGTGCAGGGCACCCGGCTGCGGGTGCTGTACTGGGCCGAGACGTCTGTCGCCGCGCAGCCCTCCGCGGACGTGGGACTGCCGCTGGTGCCGACGGCGGGCGCGGCGCTGGTGCTGTTGGCGGCCGGGGCCGCGCTGGTGGTGCTGCGCCGGCGCCGTGCGACGGGCCGGACTGCAGCGCGAGCCCAGACGGAGAAGGCGCGGGAGGCGCCCGCCAAGGACGCCGCCGTCGACGAGGCGCTCGGGCTCACCGACGAGCCCACGTCGCTCGGCGAGGGGGAAGGCGGAATCGAGGTCGTGGAAGGCGGGGTGCCGGTGGCGCCCGCCGCCGGTGGGGTCGTGTCCGACGCCATCTTCCGTGCCTACGACGTGCGCGGCATCGTGGGCGAGAGCCTCACCGTCGAGGTGGTGAAGCAGCTCGGCCTCGCCATCGGCAGCGAGGCCTACGATCGCGGTCAGCAGACCGTGTGCGTGGGCTGCGACGGGCGGGCCTCGAGCCCCGAGCTGGTGGCCGCCCTGACGGAGGGGCTGCGCGAGTCGGGACGCGACGTCATCGACGTGGGGCGCGTGCCCACCCCGGTGCTGTACTTCGCCACCTACTACCTGGAGACGGGCAGCGGGGTGATGGTCACCGGCAGCCACAACCCGCCCGAGTACAACGGTCTCAAGATCATGCTCGGCGGAGACACCCTGTTCGGCGACGACATCCAGGGCCTGAGGAAGCGCATCGAGGCGGGTGAGTTCGCGAGCGGCGCGGGAAACCTGCAGAACATGGACATTTCCGCCGACTACATCCGCCGCGTCAGCGAGGACGTGCCGGTGGCGCTGGGCAACGCCTTCAAGGTGGTCATCGACTGCGGCAACGGCGTGGCGGGCGATTTCGCGCCGAAGCTCATCCGCGCGCTCGGGCACGACGTGGTGGAGCTGTACTGCAACGTGGACGGCAACTTCCCCAACCATCACCCGGACCCGAGCCAGCCCGAGAACCTCGTCGACCTTATCGAGGCGGTGAAGGACAACGACGCGGATCTCGGCTTCGCGTTCGACGGCGATGGCGATCGCCTGGGCGTCGTGGACGCGAGCGGGCGCATCGTATGGCCCGATTCCCAGATGATGCTCTACGCCCGGGACGTGCTCTCGCGCAACAAGGGTGCCGAGATCGTGTTCGACGTGAAGTGCTCCTCGCGCCTCGGCAAGGTGATTGCCAAGCTCGGCGGCAAGCCGGTGATGTTCAAGACGGGGCACTCTTTCATCAAGAACAAGCTGAAGGAGACCGGTGCGCCGCTCGCGGGCGAGATGAGCGGGCACATCTTCTTCAAGGAGCGCTGGTACGGCTTCGACGACGCGCTGTACACCTCCGCGCGCATGCTCGAGATCCTCATGGGGTTCAAGCAGAAGCCGGCGGAGGTGTTCGCGAAGCTGCCCACGGGGGTGAGCACGCCGGAGCTGCGCGTGGACATGGGGGAGGGCGAGAACATCGCCTTCGTGGAATCGCTGAAGGACGCCCAGCAGTTCCCCGACGCGCGGATCACCACCATCGACGGGGTGCGCGTGGACTGGAAGGACGGCTGGGGTCTGGTGCGTGCCTCCAATACGACGCCCAGCCTGGTGCTGCGCTTCGAAGGCGACGACGAGAAGGCGCTGGAACGGGTGAAGGAGACCTTCCGCGGCCTTCTGCTCGAGAAGAGACCGGACCTGTCACTGCCGTTTTGAACGAGGAGCAGCAAGCCGCGCCAAACGTCCGTCGCAGGTTGCGGCAAGGGAGGAGTGGGTGCGCCACGCCGTGAATCCGTCCCTGGAGGCTCGAACGCGACCCGCCGTGCGGCGCAATCTCGCGCCGCACGCGGGGCCGGGGCCCGCCATCCGTGGCGGGCCCGCTCGGCGGGCGAAAGGTCCACTGGACATTTCGCGGTTTCCGCCTCGCCCCTGCCGCGTACGGGCACAGCCACCCCTCCCTTCCCGCGCGGACGGCGTCGATACGCGCCTCCGGATGCCCGCGGGCCACGCGCCCGCCGGGACCACGGCCATATTCGCTCGGGGCCTCGAACAGTGAACGATTCCGCCACAAGTCGCGACAGCGCAGTGCAGACCGCCCGGGTGCTCGCCGAGGCGCTGCCCTACATCCGCCGTTTCACCGGCAAGACCGTGGTGGTGAAGTACGGCGGCAACGCCATGACGGACGAGCGCCTGAAGGACGGCTTCGCGCGCGACGTGGTGCTGATGAAGCACGTCGGCATCAACACCGTGGTGGTGCACGGCGGCGGCCCGCAGATCGGCCGGCTGCTCGAGCGCCTCGGCAAGGAGAGCCGCTTCATCGACGGGCTGCGGGTGACCGACAGCGAGACCATGGACGTGGTGGAGATGGTGCTGGGTGGGCTGGTGAACAAGGAGATCGTGAATCTGCTCAACCGACACGGAGGCCGCGCCGTGGGGCTCACCGGCAAGGACGGTGACCTCATCCGGGCACACAAGCTCAAGGGCGTTGCGCGATCGGGCGGCGACGGCGGCGCGGCGCTGCCGGACTACGGGCAGGTGGGCGAGGTGCACAGCATCGACGCCAGCATCGTGCACAAGCTGGTGCAGGACCGGTTCATCCCCGTCATCGCGCCCATCGGCGTCGGTGAGGACGGGCTGTCCTACAACATCAACGCCGACCTGGTGGCGGGCAAGATGGCCGAGACCCTGCAGGCGGAGAAGCTGGTGCTGCTGACCAACACCGCCGGGATCCTGGACAAGGCGGGCCAGGTGCTGGTGAGCCTCGGCGTGCGCGAGGTGGATGCCCTCATCGCCGACGGCACCATTTCCGGCGGCATGCTGCCGAAGGTGCGCTGCGCGCTGGACGCGGTGCATGCCGGGGTGGGCAGCGCCACCATCCTCGACGGCCGGGTGGAGCACGCGGTGCTGCTCGAGATGTTCACCGAGAGCGGCATCGGCACGATGATCGCGCGCAGGCAGAGTCACGGCTGATGCCGCGCACCGCGGGCGCCCGACGGCAGCAGATCCTCGAAACGCTCGCCACCGAGCTCGAGCGTCACCCCGGCGCCCGCATCACCACGGCGCGCCTGGCCGGGGCGCTGGAGGTCTCCGAGGCGGCGCTGTACCGCCACTTCCCGAGCAAGGCGCGCATGTACGAGGGGCTCATCGGCTTTGCCGAGGACAGCGTGTTCACGCTCTACACGCGCATTCTGCGCGAGGAGACCGCGGGGCCGCGGCGCTGCGAGCGGCTGCTGGGCGTGCTGCTGGGTTTCGCGGCGCGCAATCCCGGCATCACCCGGGTGCTGATGGGGGACGCGCTGTTGGGCGAGCACGACCGGCTGCGTGCGCGAGTGGCGCAGTTCTTCGAGCGCAGCGAGGCACAGCTGCGGCAGGTGCTCAACCAGCACGAGCTGGACTCGGGCGAGCGCCTCGCGCTGCCGCCGAGCGCCGCGGCGAACCTGCTGCTCGCGTTCGCCGAGGGTCGCATGGCGCAGTTCATGCGCTCCGGCTTCCGGCAGCGCCCGGACGCGGACTGGGCACGCGTCTGGCCGGCGCTGGAGCGTGCCGTGTTCGCAACGTCCGCACCGGTAGGGGCCTGAAGCGATGGCGGCGTCTCCCATCGTGCGCAGCGACCGGGTGGTGCTGGGCGAGCGTGCCGTGGCTTTCAAGCTGTTCCGCGTGCCTCGCCGCCGCCACGTGCACGTGCTGGTGAACGACGACGGCGCGCTGGAGGTGCGCGCGCCCTGGCGCTTCTCCATGGACGAGGCGCGTGCCGCCATCCAGGAGCACCGCGGCTGGGTGCTCGATGCGCTCAACGAGGCGCGCACCCGGGTGCGCATGCGCCCGGGCCTGGTATCGGGCAGCGAGCTGCCGCTGCTGGACGAGCGCCTGCGCCTGCAGGTGGTGGTGGATGCGCAGCTCTCGCTGTTCGAGACCGGCGACGCCGACAGTCGCCGGCTGGGCCACGTGGAGCGCCGCGGGCAGCGGCTTCGCGTCGAGGTGCGCGCGGCGGAGCAGAGCGCGGTACGCCGGCTGCTGGAGCGCTGGTACCGGGGTCGGGCGGACGAGCTGCTGAGCGCCCGCATGGCGCCCATGGCCGAGGCGCTGGGCGTGCGCTACGAGCGCATCAGCGTGCGCGCCCAGCGCACGCTCTGGGGCAGCTGCTCCGCTCGCGGCACCATCAGCCTCAACTGGCGACTGGTGCTGCTGTCCACGCGGCTGGCCGACTACGTGCTGGCCCACGAGCTGGCGCACCTGAAGGAGATGAACCACTCGCCTGCGTTCTGGTCGCTGGTGGCGCGCGTGGTGCCCGACTACCGCCAGCGGCGCCGTGACCTGGAGCTGGCGGCGCGCGCGTTGCCGCTGTGACTCCCGCGGGGCCTCGCCCGCGCGGGCGTCAGCTACCCTTGAGCTCGCGGTAGCGTGCGAGGTCCGACTCGAACTGCTGCTGCACCGCGACGCGATCCTGCTCGCGCTTGGCGATCTCGCTCAGGGTCTTGTCGATCTGGCTCTGCACGTCCTCGATCTGCATGCGCAGCTCGTCGGGCACCTTCTTGCCGCCGCGCTCGAGGCTCGCCGCCTCGCTCTGGAGCTCGATGCGGGTCTGCTCGAGCTTGTTCACGAGCTGCTGGCTGTGCTTGATGCGCGAGTCGATGGCGGCCACCTTGCCATCGCGGGCGAGCTTCAGGTCCTCCTCGGTGGTGAAGGTCTGCAGTAGCACGCGGTCGATGCGTGCCTGCTCCGCAGCGCGGCGCTCCTTCTCCGCCTGCTCCTTTGCCAGGCGCTCGCGTTCGACGCGATCCGCCTCGATTTCCTCGGGCGTCTTGGCGCGCTCGGTCTTCTCCACCGTGAGGCCGCTCTTGCTCTTGCGCTCGATGCTCTGCTGGGCATACTCGGGTGGCACCGCGTTGCCGCACTCGCGCACGCCGTCCTTGTTCTTCCAGCACACGATCTTCGCCCCGGCCGGCGCCATGGCGGCCCCGAGCGCGAGGGCCGCGGCGGCGGCGAGCACGGTGCGGGTCGACAGGGGTCTCATTGGCCTGGTTCCTCCGAAGGCTCGTGTTCCCGGTCCGGCCGGGGGCGCGGCGCGCCGCCCGGCCGTCGTCATGGGAGGAAATTATAGGCGAACGCAGGCCGTGTTCTTGTGACGGCCTACGCGCTTCCGTAGCGGGCCCGGTACTCGCGCAGGCGCGCCGCCTGCCCGGCGCCCTCGCCGCCGCGCGCCTCGAGCCACGCGATCAGGTCCGCGAGCCCGGCGACGCTCACCACCGTGAGCCGCAGCTCGGCGCGGATCTCGTCGATGGCGGAACGCGCGCCCTGGCCCCGTTCCTGGCGGTCCAGGGAGATCACCACTCCGGCGGGGCGGGCGCCGGCGGCGCGGATGATGTCTACGGACTCGCGCGCGGACGTGCCCGCGGAAATGACGTCGTCGACGATGAGCACGCGCCCGGTGAGCGGCGCACCCACGGTGACGCCCCCCTCACCGTGATCCTTGGCTTCCTTGCGGTTGAAGCACCAGGGCACGTCCCGGTCGTGGTGCTCCGCCAGCGCCACCGCCACCGCCGCCACCAGCGGTATTCCCTTGTAGGCGGGCCCGTACAGCATGTCGAAGCCGAGACCGGAGGCGGTCGCGGCGGCGGCGTAGAAGCGTGCCAGGCGGGCGAGCCGGGCGCCGGTGTTGAACAGTCCGCTGTTGAAGAAGTAGGGGCTCACGCGCCCGGATTTGAGCGTGAACTCGCCGAAGCGCAGGACGTCGCACTCGATGGCGAACTCGATGAATCGTGCTGCGTCGTGGTCCCCGGCGGTCATGGCGCGCGGCCCGTGGCTGATGGCGGCGCGCGTATGATACGGAGCCGCTTGCCGCGAGTCCCGCCCCGTGCGCATCCTCACCCTCAACGTCAACGGCATTCGCGCCGCCGCGCGCAAGGGGCTGTTCCCGTGGCTGACCCGCCAGCGAGCCGACGCGGTGTGCCTGCAGGAGGTGCGCGCGGGCGGTGCCCACCTGGACCGGCGCGAGTTCCGCCCGCCGAGCTTCCACTGCCGCTACCTCGAGGGCGCACGCCCGGGCTACAGCGGCGTGGCGCTGCTCTCGCGGCGCCCGCCGGACGAGGTGGTGGAGGGGCTCGGATGGCCGGACGTCGACCAGGAAGCGCGCTACCTGGAGGGACGCTTCGGCAACGTGGCCGTGATCTCGCTCTACATCCCCTCGGGCACCAGCGGCGAGGCGCGCCAGGCGGTGAAGATGGACTTCCTGGAGCGCTTCGCGGGCCACCTGGAACGGCTGCGGACGAGCGGGCGCGAGTGCGTCATCTGCGGCGACTTCAACATCGCCCACAAGCCCATCGATCTCAAGAACTGGCGCTCGAACCAGAAGAATTCGGGCTTTCTGCCGGAGGAACGTGCCTGGCTGGACCGGGTGTTCGGCGAGCTGGGCTTCGTGGACGCCTTCCGGGTCGTGAACCAGGCGCCGGAGCAGTACACCTGGTGGTCCAACCGCGGCCAGGCCTGGGCGAAGAACGTGGGCTGGCGGCTCGACTACCAGGTGGTCACTCCCGGCCTCGCGCGCCGGGTGCGCGCGGCGAAGATCTACACCCGCAAGCGCTTCAGCGATCACGCGCCGCTGATCATGGACTACGACCTCGATCTCTGATGCGCCATCGTCCCTGGTCGCGCAGACGCGGCGGACCCAGGGTCCATGCGCCTCGGTATTGACCAAAAAGACACGAAGGACACAAAGGTCACAAAGGGGTTGGAAGAAGAGTGGCGCTTCGCAGCCGGCCGGCGGTCCCGTCGACCTTCGGCTTCTTGCGGCCGGGGAGGCCGGGGATTCAACCACAGCGGCACGGAGGGAACGGAGAATACAAAGAGAACGAGCCGATCCGACTTCTCTGTGCCCTCTGTGCCTCTGTGGTTCAATCAATCAGGCGTCGGTTCCTCGCTACGTCGGCTGTCCGTGCAGGGCACTCCTGAATCCTTTGTTTCCTTTGTGTCTTCGTGGTGAAGATTCACGCGCCAGGGGCGCGCGATCAGGCGCGGCGCACGCGGTAGACGGCCAGCTCGCCGAACAGGGTGGGCCAGCTGCGGGCGAGCAAGCCTTCCTGGCGCCGGGCGTCCAGCACCACGCGCTCCACCACCTGGATGCCCTCGTCGTCGCACAGCACCTCGAAGTCCTTGAGCGTGAACAGGTGGATGTTCTCGGTCTCGTACCACTGGGAGGGCAGCGACGGCGTGATCGGCATGCGCCCGCCGAGGCCCAGCTGTGCGCGGGCGCGCCAGTGGCCGAAATTGGGGAAGGTCACCACGCCCTCGCGGCCCACCCGCAGCATCTCGCGCAGCAGGTCGGCGGGGAAGTGCACTGCCTGCAGGGTCTGCAGCAGGATCACCGTGTCGAAGCTTCCGGTGTCGAAGTCCGAGAGGCCCTGGTCCAGGTCGGCCTGGATCACGTTGACGCCGCGGGCCATGCACTTCACGACGTTGCCCACGTCGATCTCGAGCCCGTAACCGCGCACCTGGCGCGCGTCGCGCAGCCGCGCGAGCAGCGCGCCGTCGCCGCAGCCGAGGTCCAGGACCCGGCTGCCCGGCACGATCCACTCCACCACCCGCTCGAACTCGCTGAGGATCACGTCTCGATGCTTCCCATGTAGGCACCGAACACGCGCAGGTAGTCGGGCACGGACATCAGGAACGAATCGTGGCCGAACTCGGTGCGGATCTCGGCGAAGCTCACGTCCACCCCGGCGCGCAGCATGGCGTGCACCACCTCCAGCGAACGGGCGGTGTTGAACCGCCAGTCGCTGGAGAACGAGATCACCACGTTGCGCGCCTGGATGCGCCGGTAGGCCTGCACGAGATCGCCGTCGAACTCCGCTGCCGGGTCGAAGTAGTCCAGCAGCTTGGTCATGAGCAGGTAGCTGTTGGCATCGAAGCGGTCCACGAACGAGGTGCCCTGGTGGCGGAGATAGCTCTCGACCTGGAAGTTGACGTCGAAGTCGAAGGTGAGGCGGCCGTCGCGCAGCTCCCGCCCGAACTTCTGGCGCATGCTGTCGTCGGACAGATACGTGATGTGCCCCAGCATGCGGGCCAGCATCAGCCCGCGCCGTGGCACCAGGCCGTGACGGTAGTAGTGCCCGTCATGGAAGTCCGGATCGGAGCGGATGGCCTGGCGCGCCACCTCGTTGAAGGCGATGTTCTGGGCCGAGAGCTTGGGAGCCACCGCGATCATCACGCAGTGGGCGACCCGCTCGGGCAGATCGATCGCCCACTGCATCGCGTTCATGCCTCCCAGGCTGCCGCCCGCCACCGCCGCCCAGCGCTCGATGCCCAGGTGGTCGGCGAGCACCGCCTGGGCGCGCACCCAGTCGCGCACGGTGACGATGGGGAAGTCCGGGCCGTAGGGCGCGCCGCTGGCCGGATTGGTGGACAGCGGGCCGGTGGAGCCGCGGCAGCTCCCCAGGTTGTTGGGGCACACCACGTGGAAACGATTGGTGTCGATGACCTTGCCGGGCCCGATGCAGGCCTCCCACCAGCCGGGCTTGCCGTCGGCGCCGGAATGGTAGCCCGCGGCGTGGTGGTCGCCGCTCAGCGCGTGGCAGATGAGGACCGCGTTGCTGGCGCGGTCGTTGAGCTCGCCGTAGGTCTCGTAGACCAGCTCGAAGCCTTCCAGCCGCCGCCCGCAGTCGAGCTCCAGGCTGCGCTCGAAGCGCGCCGTCTGGGGCGCGACCACGCCCACGGAATCCGGCGGGTAGGGGGTGCTCATGGCTTCGGGTAGGGGGTGGCCGGGTGCCGCCGCCGAGGGGCCGGGGCCTGTGCGCCGCAGCGGCGGCGCCCGCGTCGGGAACCGAAGCTGTGCGCCGGATCACACTTGGCTTCTCGCGGCTTTTCTGCGGGATAGGTACGTGTGCTAATGTTTCAGCGAGGCAAATAGTACCGTTTTTCGTCCCCCCCGGGCCCCGTGATGGGCGTACTCGACGAACTCCGCAAAGAAGCCGAAGCGGCCGCGGCCGAGAAGGAGCAGGAGACGACCCAGCGCCAGCAGGCGCTGGCGCGCGCGCGCGCGCAGCTCGAGCCGCGCATGAGGGAGCTGTACAAGTACTTCAACGAGTTCAAGCACCACCTGGAGGCCCTCGGCAAGGAGGTCCAGGCCACCTACGAGATCAAGGACATAGGTCTCGTGGAGGAGCTGCAGCAGGGCCAGTACGGGGTGTCCACGGACAACCCGGAGTGCATCGAGAATTTCACCTTCCGCTGCGTGTGCGCCAAGCCCGGTGCCCTGCAGGTGCACCAGCGCGACGCGGCCACCGTGGCCGTCTACCGCGACTACCTGCGCGACAGTGGCCTGCAGGCGAAGGTTCGCGACGCCGGTGGCGGCTCCGCGGTGTTCATGGTGCAGCCGGCGATCCCGGTGTCCGTGCGGTTCACCGCCGACTACGAGCGCATGGCCATCCGCCTGCGGATCCGCAATCTCTCCACCGTCGGCGTGTCGCGGCACACGCTGACGATGGCGAAGGTGAACGACAAGCTGCTGGACGAGCTGGCCAAGGCGTTCCTGCGCCGGCCCAACCGCTTCGACGAGCTGGTGGGCGCCACCATCAGCAACACCGGCAAGCTGCGGCTGAAGAAGCAGGTCCAGGCAGCCATGCGCAAGCAGCAGCTCGAGGACGAGCGGACCCTGCGCGAGAAGGAGCGCACCATCACCGGGTACGTCACCCGCACCCTGTTCGGGCGCAAGGACGACTGAGCCGCGCCGGGCGCGGTGGTGCGTTCACGGGCTCTCAGCCCATGAGCCAGTCCGGGCGCCGGCGCGGCCCGCGCACTCGCAGGCGCTTGTCGCGCCGGGTTGCGCCCGCCACCACCGCCACCCGCGAGCGCGGTACCCCGAAGGCCTTCGCGACCAGCTCGATCACCCGGCGGTTCGCGGCGTCGTCCACCGGCGCGGCGCTGACCCGCACGCGCACGCGCCCGGCCACGCACCCCTCGATCCCCTCTCGGCTCGAGCGCGGATGCACGCGCACCGCCAGCCACACGTCGTCCCCGGCGGCGCTCACCGCTGGCAGCTCACCGCGTGACCGCCTTCGCCCGGGCGCAGCAGGCGCGGTGATGCGTTCACGGGCGCGCGCCGCATACGGGTGCTCAGAGCAGCATGCGTGCGCCCATGTGCTCCAGCGGCGCCACCAGCAGCCTGAGGGCGATCCCGAGCACCAGGAAGGCGACGATGGGCGAGAGATCCAGCCCGCCCATGGGTGGGAGCAGGCGCCGGGCCGGTCGCATCACCGGCGCCGACAGGCTGTTGAGCAGCCCGTACACCGGATTGTAGGACTGGGGCTGGATCCAGCTCAGGATCACCAGCGCCAGGATGGAGAACATGAACACGTAGATGAGCAGCTCCAGCAGCCGCGCCACTGACAGGACCAGCACGCCCGCGAGGCCGGCGTCGCGCCCGAGCAGCCCCATCACGAGCCACAGCTCGAACATCTGCAGCCCCAGCATCAGCACCACCGAGGACACGTCCACGCCCGCCACCCCCGGTACCACGCGGCGCAGCTGCTTCAGCGGCGGCTGGGTGGCCTTGACGATGAACTGGGACACGGGGTTGTAGAAGTCGGCCCGCACCAGCTGCAGCAGGAAGCGCAGCATCACGATGAGGATGTAGACCCCGAACACCGTCTCCACCACGAAGGTGGCGGCATTGGAGACGTAACCGGCGCCCATCAGTCCGCGCCCAGCTTCGCCCCGAGCTCCACCGCCCGGTCCCGGGCGGCGGTGAGCGCCTCGCGCACCAGCGGCTCCAGGCCCCCTTCCAGGAAGCGCCGGATGGCCTGCTCGGTGGTGCCGCCGGGCGACGTCACCCGCTCGCGCAGGGTTCCCGGCGGCTCGCCGGACTCGAGGGCCATGCGCGCCGCCCCCAGGGCGGTCTGCAGGGTCAGCGCGCGGGCGGCGGACGGTTCCAGGCCGAGCTCCGCCCCCACCTTCTCCATCAGCTCCATGAGCAGGAAGTAGTACGCCGGCCCGCTGCCGGACACCGCGGTGACCGCGTCCAGCAGCGCCTCGTCGTCCACCCACAAGGTCATGCCGGCGGCGCGCATGATGTCCTCGGCGTTGCTGCGCTGGGTGGCGCTCACGTGGGCGTTGGCGTAGAGCGCCGTGGCCCCGGCGCCCAGCAGCGCGGGCGTGTTGGGCATGCAGCGCACGATGGCCGCCTGGCCACCCAGCCAGCGCTGGATGTCCGTCGCGCGCACCCCTGCCGCCACCGACATCACCAGCGGGCGGCCCGCGCGGACCGTCTCCCGCAGCCCTTCCGCCACCGGCCGCATCACCTGGGGCTTCACCGCCAGCACCAGTGTGTCGGCGCGACTCGCGGCCAGCGCGTTGTCGGCGCTGGTGCGCACCGCGTAGCGTTGCTGCAGCATGCTCAGGCGGGCGGTGTCCGGATCGCTGATCCAGATGCCGTCGGCGGGGTGGTCCTGGGCCAGCAGGCCGCCCACCAGGCTGGTCGCCATGTTGCCGCCGCCGATGAAGGCGATGGTGGGAGCGTCCATGGAACAGGAACATCCGGGCTGGGGCCAGCGACCATTATGGGAGATCGCCGCAGCGCTCGAAACTGCCCGACCCGATGCCCCGCGACCTTCGGTTGGCGGCGCGGATCCCGGACAATGCGCGCCATGACCGGAGCATCACCAGCCGGGGCGCGCCGCCGGCCGGGTCTGGGGGCGTGGGGGGCGCTGCTGTGCGTTGCCGCTCACGTCTGGGCCGCGGCCCCGGAGGGCCGTGGCCCGGCCGGCGGCGACGGGCCGTTCGACCCCCAGACGCTGCGGGTGCTGGCCGAGCAGGGGGACAAGCGGGCAGCGTTCCTGCTGGGCACCCGTTTCGCGTCCGGCCGTGGCAGCGTGCGCGACGACAGCGAGGCGGCGCGCTGGTTCCGGCTCGCGGCCGAGGGCGGTCTCGCGGAGGCCCAGTACAACCTGGGCGTGTTGTACGCCACCGGACGGGGGGTGCCCCGGGATCTGGCGCAGGCCGCCGCGTGGTACCGGCGCGCGGCGGAGCAGGGCCTGGCGGAAGCCCAGTACAACCTGGGCACCCTCCATGCCAGCGGGCGTGGGGTGTCCCGAGACGAGGCGGTGGCGGCACGCTGGCTGGAGCAGGCGGCACGCAAGGGAGTGGCCCAGGCCCAGTACAACCTGGCGGCGCTCTACGAGCACGGCCGTGGCGTGCGCCTGGACGCCCACCGTGCCCTGGAGTGGTACCAGCGCGCGGCGGAGCAAGGCTTCGCCCCGGCGCGGGACCGTCACGCGGCCCTCACCGCGAAGCTGGCCGCTCCGGCGCCGGTCGCGGTGCGGCAGGACGCCGGCACGGCGCCGCCCGGGGCCGTCGAGGCGTCCCGCGGCTCCGGGGGGGCGCCGTCGCCGGGCACCGCCGCCGCAGCGCCAGGCACACCCTCCGGGCCGGCGCCGGGAGGGACGCGGGATCCGGACGCCTGGGTGGCGGGCCTGGACCCCAAGGCCTACACCCTGCAGCTCGCCAGTTACGCCGAGCGGGCCGACGCGGAGCGGTTTGCCGCCCGGTTCCCCGCCGGCACCCCGGTCGGGATCTACAGCGCCACCAAGCGCGGCCGGCGCTGGTACGCGGTGGTCCACGGCAGCTATCCGGACTACGAGCAGGCCGCCGCGGCCGTCGAGACCCTGCCCGCGCAGGTGCGCCGGATGAGGCCCTGGGTGCGCAAGGTGAGCCTCATCCACGCGGAGATGAGGTAGCACGCAAGGGACACCGACCCGCGGCGGCGCGGTTCCTGCGCCCGGCGCCCGATGGTGGCGTCCTGGTGGCGGGCGGCAGCGACCCGTCAGCGCCGGGCGCCGAAGATGGCGGTCCCGATGCGCACCCACGTGGCGCCTTCGGCGATGGCGGCCTCCATGTCGTCGGTCATGCCCATGGACAGGGTATCCACGTCGTGCCCGGCGGCGCGCAGCTCCTCGAGCAGGCCGCGCAGCGCCCGGAACGGCTCGCGCTGGCGGTCCAGGCCCTCGACCGGCGCCGGCAGGGTCATCAGCCCGCGCAGCCGCAGGCGGCGGAACGCGCCCAGCGCGGCCGCGAGATCCGCCACCTGCGCTGGCGCCACGCCGGACTTGGTGGCCTCACCGCTCACGTTCACCTGGATGCACACGTCCAGCGGCGGCAGCTCGGCGGGGCGCTGCTCGTCGAGGCGGCGGGCCACCTTGAGCCGGTCCAGGCTGTGCAGCCAGTGGAACCGCTGCGCGACCGCGCGCGTCTTGTTCGACTGCAGCGGGCCGATGAAATGCCACTCAAGATCCAGCGCCGCAAGCCGCAGATCATCGAGCTTGCCGAGCGCGTCCTGCAGGTGGTTCTCGCCGAACGCCCGCTGCCCGGCGCGGAAGGCTTCGGCCACGTCCTCCGGCGGCTTGGTCTTGCTCACCGCCAGCAGGTTGACGCTGCCGGGCTCGCGCCCGTGGCGCTGCTCGAATGTGCGAATCCGTTCCTTGACGCTGGCAAGCCGGGTCGCGATGTCGCTCATGAGGGAATCCCGCGGGGGCGGCATGTGACGGCGCGCACGTTGGTGAGGCAGTGTGGCTGGACTATACTTTTGCGGGTTTCCCGCAGCCGGCGCGTGCCGAGCGGCCCGCGGACTGGCGCAGTCATCCCCAGGAGAACCGGATGGACATCGGAGAACTGCTCGCGTTCGGCGTCAAGAACGGCGCGTCGGACCTGCACCTGTCGGCGGGCCTGCCGCCCATGATCCGCGTCGACGGCGACGTGCGCCGGATCAACGTTCCCGCGCTGGATCACAAGACCGTGCACGACCTCGTGTACGACATCATGAACGACAAGCAGCGCAAGGACTACGAGGAGTTCCTGGAGACGGATTTCTCCTTCGAGATCCCCGGCCTCGCGCGCTTCCGCGTCAACGCGTTCAACCATAACCGCGGCGCCGGTGCGGTGTTCCGCACCATCCCGTCGACCATCCTGTCGCTGGAAGACCTCAACGCTCCGGACATCTTCAAGGACATCGCCCAGACGCCGCGCGGCGTGGTGCTGGTGACCGGGCCCACCGGCTCCGGCAAGTCCACCACGCTGGCCGCCATGGTGGATCACAAGAACAACACCGAGTACGGCCATATCCTGACGGTCGAGGATCCCATCGAGTTCGTGCACGAGTCGAAGAAGTGCCTGGTGAACCAGCGCGAGGTGCACCGGGACACGCTCGGATTCAACGAGGCGCTGCGGTCGGCCCTGCGCGAGGACCCGGACACCATCCTGGTGGGCGAGATGCGGGATCTGGAGACCATCCGCCTCGCGCTCTCGGCGGCCGAGACGGGCCACCTGGTGTTCGGCACCCTGCACACGAGCTCCGCGGCCAAGACCATCGACCGCGTGGTGGACGTGTTCCCGGCGGACGAGAAGGAGATGGTGCGCGCCATGCTCTCGGAGTCGCTGAAGGCGGTAATCTCGCAGACCCTCCTCAAGAAGGTAGGGGGCGGGCGCGTCGCGGCGCACGAGATCATGATCGGCACCCCCGCCATCCGCAACCTCATCCGCGAGAACAAGATCGCGCAGATGTACTCCGCCATCCAGACGGGCCAGCAGTACGGCATGCAGACCCTGGACCAGAACCTGCAGCACCTCGTGCGCGAGGGCAAGGTCTCGCGCCAAGCCGCGCAGGCGAAGGCCGCGAACAAGGACTCGATCCAGTAGCGAGCAGCGCGGGGGCACGATCCCCTGTGCGGCCTTCGGATCGCCACGGCTGCCGCGCCACGACGCGCGGCCCATCAGGGCGCCAGCCCCGGGAGTGGAGCGATGGAAAGAGATCAGGCAATCAAGTTCATGCTGGATCTTCTGAAGCTGATGCGCCAGAAGAACGGCTCCGACCTGTTCATCACGGTCGGCTTCCCCCCGGCGATCAAGATCGACGGCAAGATGACGCCCGTCTCGAAGCAGGCGCTGACGCCTGAGAACGCGAAGGCGCTCACCTACTGCATCATGAACGACCGGCAGCTCAAGGAGTTCGAGGCGACGAAGGAGTGCAACTTCGCCGTCGCGCCGCCAGGGATCGGACGCTACCGCTGCAACGCGTACGTGCAGCAGGGCTATCCCGGCCTCGTGGCACGCACCATCACCACTGACGTCCCGGACATCGACAAGCTGGGCCTGCCCGAAGTTCTGAAGGACGTGATCATGTCCAAGAACGGGCTGGTCATCATGGTGGGCGGTACGGGCTCGGGCAAGTCCACGAGCCTGGCGGCGATGATCGACTACCGCAACCGCAACAGCTATGGCCACATCATCACGCTCGAGGATCCCATCGAGTACGTGCACCCGCACAAGGGCTGCGTGATCATGCAGCGCGAGATCGGCGTTGACACCGAGAGCTGGGGCGCGGCGCTGAAGAATACGCTGCGCCAGGCGCCGGACGTCATCCTGCTCGGCGAGATCCGTGACCGCGAGACCATGGAGTACGGCATCCAGTTCGCCGAGACCGGCCACCTGGCGCTCGCGACGCTGCATGCGAACAACGCGAACCAGGCGCTCGACCGCATCATCAACTTCTTTCCCGAGGAACGGAAGCCACAGCTCCTGATGGACCTGTCCGCCAATCTGCGCGGCATCATCTCCCAGCGCCTGCTCAAGCGCCGCGAGGGATCGGGCCGCGTCGCGGCGATCGAGATCATGCTCAACTCGCCCCTCATCAAGGATCTCATCCTGAAGGACGAGCTGAGCGAGATCAAACCGATCATGAAGAAGTCGAAGGAGCTGGGCATGCAGACCTTCGACCAGGCGCTGTTCGATCTCTACGAGGCCGACCTCATCTCGTTCGAGGACGCCATGCGAAACGCCGATTCCCAGAACGAGCTGCGGCTGCGAATCAAGCTGGAAGGCAAGGCGGCCAAGGACAAGGACAGCATGGAAGGTCTCGACCACCTGTCGATCGAGGAGAGCGACGAGGAGAAGAAGAGCCTGCTGCGCTAGGAGCCTGTACCGCATTGGCGGGCGATGCTTGCACAGGCTCTGAATGCCGTTGGCGCGGAATCCCGGGGCGGTGCCGTTCGTCGTGACCACGAAGAACGGTGCCGCCCCTTTCTTTTCCGGCGTGACCTGAATCCCTGGCTCGAGGACACCGCATGGACATCCTGCCTTACCTGAAGCTGATGGTCGAGAAGAACGCATCCGACCTGTTCTTCACCGCCGACTCGCCGGTGAAGCTCAAGCTCGAGGGCAAGGCGGTCTCGGTGGGCAAGACCTCGCTGACGCCGGAGCTGAGCGAGGCAGCGGCGTTCGGCGTCATGAACGACAAGCAGAAGGCGGAGTTCGAGGAGACGAACGAGTGCGACTTCGCCATCGCGCTGCCCGACAACAGCGCGCGGTTCCGCGTGAACGTGTTCCGGCAGCGCGGCCGGGTGGCGATGGTGCTGCGGTTCGTCCCGACGAAGGTCCCCACGCTTGGCGAGCTCAGGCTCCCGGAAATCCTGTCCGAGATGGTCATGGTCAAGCGCGGGCTGATCCTGATGGTGGGCGCCACCGGGTCGGGCAAGTCCACCACCCTCGCGGCCATGCTCAATCACCGCAACGAGAACCAGGCAGGGCACATCCTGACCATCGAGGATCCCATCGAGTTCTACCACCCCAACAAGAGGTCCATCATCAACCAGCGCGAGGTGGGAGTGGACACCATGTCCTACGCGCGCGCGCTCAAGGCGTCCCTGCGCGAGGCGCCGGACGTCATTCTCATCGGCGAGATCCGCGATCGCACCACCATGGAGGCGGCGCTCGAGCTGGCCAACACCGGTCACCTGGCGCTGTCGACCCTGCACGCCAACAACGCCAACCAGGCCATGGAGCGTGTGATCAACATGTTCCCCCACGATCTGCACAAGCAGCTCTTCATGGACCTGTCGCTGAACCTGCGCGGGGTCATCTCCCAGCGCCTGGTGCCGGACGTGAACGGCAGGCGCTGCGCGGCCATCGAGATCATGGTCAACACGCCGCACATCGCGGAGCTCATCCTCAAGGGCGAGATCGACGGCATCAAGGAGGCCATGCAGGACAGCGGGACGCGCGGCATGCAGACCTTCGACGACGCGCTGTACAACCTCTTCAAGGAGGGTCGGGTGTCGCTCGACGAGGCCCTCAACAACGCCGACTCGCGCACCAATCTCGAGGCCAAGATCAACTTCGGCTGATGGCGCCTGCCTCCCTCCGCCTCACGTCACATCCGTAACGCGAGTCGGAGCAGCCGGTCAGCGCCCCTCGTCTCGCGCACCGCCGATGGCCTCGATGCGCTCCGCCGTGGAGGGGTGCGTGGACAGGTAGCGGCCGAGGCCCGCCGGGTCGTCGCCGGCGGACCGTGTGAGGCGCGTGAGAATGGCGCCCAGGCGATCCGGGTCCATGCCGGCGGTGCGCAGCCACGCGAGCGCGAAGGCGTCCGCCTCGTACTCGAACTCCCGGGAGTAGCGCTGCTCCACCAGGAAGGTGGGGATGGAGGCGGCGAGCCCGGTGACCGAGGTGACGTCGCCCAGCAGCGTGGCCACCAGCAGCGCGGCCACGGAGTTCTGCAGGATCGATCGCATGATGTGGCGGTGGTGCACGTGGCCCAGCTCGTGGGCAATCACGGCCATCAGCTCCTCGTCGGCCCCGGCCAGCTCCACCATGTCATCGGTCAGGACCACGATGCCGGAGGGCAGGGCGAAGGCGTTCGCCCCGAGTCCCTCGGCGCTGCGCAGCTCGAGGCGCACGTCGCCCCCCGCCCCCAGGTCTGCAGCGACGCGGGCGAAGGCGGCGCGTGCCCGTTCGCGCTCGACCTCCATCAGGCGCGTCGGCTTCAGCAGCTGGTGGTCCAGCGCCTCCAGGGCCTGGCGGCCCATCTGCGCCTCCATCTCCACGGGCACCGCGTGGGCGGCCTGGCGGGCCATTGCCGGCAGCGCGTACTCGAAGCCTGCCCACAGGAACACGGCGGTGAGCAGCCCCGCGGCCGCGGCCAGCGACCAGCGGCGCTCCAGCGCGTGCACGAAACCGCCGCCGCGCTCGAACGCGGCGTCGACCCCGTCGTGATCGTCGCTCTCACAGCGTGCGCCGTCCGGCAGGTACAGGTAGCGGGGGGACTGTCCTAGCCGCGCGGAGACACGCACCTCGTCACGAGCGAACGTCTCGTCGCATCCTTCGCCGGCGATGCGCACCTGCCCGGCCCCGTCCACCTCCACCCGCACGGAGCGCGACCTGGAGCTGCGGCCGTCGAAGTAGCGTGCCTCGAAACCGCTCACAGACCGAGATCCAGGTCCAGCGCCTCGCCAAGCTCGGCGCCGGTGGCCTCGATGCGCTCGCGCTCGGACGCCACGAAGGACTCGAGTTCGGCAGGCACCGCGACCAACGTGAAGCGCGACAGCCGGTAGCGCGTCATGCGCACCTTCGCCCACGGGATCAGCAGGCCGAAGCTCGCGATGATCGCGACGATGTTGCTGGCCTGGATCCACACGATGGGGCCGAGGCGGAGATCCAGGTGGAAGCGCACGTCGCCGATTCGCGTGTGTTGCCAAACGTGGTTGGCGATCATGGCCTGCACGGCGGCGTTGAACACCAGGAAGGCCAGCAGGAAGCCCGCGTAGGCGAACACCGCGGCGCCGATGGCCAGCCCGCGTCCCACGTCGCCCATGCCGCCGTCCTCGGCCCCGGCGCCGGCCGTGGTCGCGACCAGGGCGATCACGCCGCCCATCAGCAGCGCACCGGCGATGACCACGCCGATGAGCACCAGGTAGGCGACGATGTAGACCACGTAGAACCACCCCACCTCGCCCGAGAACCCGAAGCAGGACCGGCCGTAACGGGCGTGGTCGACCAGGAACTGCTTGCGCCGCCACGCCACGAAGGGATAGAGCAGGCCGAAGCTCGCCACCGCCGCCACGGTCCACAGCAGGTAGACGCGGAATGCCTCCCAGTAGCCGGCGTCGAAGTGGAAGCGCAGCCCCCGGTACGCCGAGTAGCGCATGTTGAAGCCGACGGCACGGATCACCACCCACGGAATCAGCGGGACGAGGATGAGCGCGAGCACCAGGGCCAGCAGCGGCTGGAATGTGGCGGCGAGCTGGTAGGCGATGAACACGCCGAGGACCAGGATGCGCCCCTTGAGAATGGCCAGCGGGCTCGCCGTGTACTCGAAGCTGCCGCCCGCGATGCGCGTGTTGCCGTAGAAATACTGCTTGTTGCGGACCTTCGCCCACGCGGAGTAGATCCCGAGCGTGACGACGGTGAGCGCCACATTGACGATCCACACCCGGAAGTACTCGGCGCCCGCCCCGGTGAAGTCCACGTGGAAGCGGTGCGGCACGGGGGCAGTGGCAGTCGGTGGCGGCGGCGGCCTGGCGGGCGCCGCCCGGAGCGAAGGCTCCATCGTGACTCCTCGTGCCGGCGCGGCTCAGATCACGCGCGCGGCGGCGAGCGCGTCCAGCTCCTCCTGGTCGAGTCCCAGCAGTCCGTGGAAGATCTCGTGGTTGTGCGCGCCCAGCGCCGGACCTGCGTGGTCGGTGCGCCCGGGCGTGTCCGAGAGTCGCGGCGTGATGGCGGGCACGGCGAGGCTGCGCCCGTCGTAGTCCACCTGCTCGAACATGCCCCGCGCGCGGTAGTGCGGGTCATCCATCATCTCGCGCACGCTGTAGATCGGCCCGGCCGGCACCGACGCCGCCTCGAGCTTCGCGAACACCGTCGGCGCGTCCAGGGTCGCGGTCCAGGCGGCGATGGCGGCGTCCACCTCCTGGTGGTGTCGCACCCGGCCCGCGTTGTCGGCGAGGCGCGGGTCGTCGGCCATGTCCGGGCGGCCTGCCTCGCGCATCAGGCGCTTGAAGATGGAGTCGCCGTTGCCGCCGATGACGACGAATCGACCATCCGCGCAGCGATAGGTGTTGGTGGGCACGATGCCGGTGATCGTGGATCCGGACGGCTCGCGCACGACCCCGGCGCCGTCGAACTCCGGCACCACCGATTCCAGCATGTTGTAGACCGCTTCGTAGATGGCCACGTCCACCACCTGGCCGCGCCCGTCCAGGCGGCCGCGGCCCAGCAGCGCCAGCAGGATCCCCACCACCGCGTTGATCGCCGCCAGGGTGTCGCCCATGCTCAGGTTCGGGCGCACCGGCGTCTCGCCGGGATAGCCGTTGACGTAGCGGAAGCCGCCGAAGGCCTCGCAGGCGGAGGCGAACCCCGGGCGCTCCGAGTAGGGCCCGCTCTGGCCGTAGCCGGACACCCGGGTGTAGACCAGCCCGGGGTGCTCATCGCGGAAGCGCTCGGGCCCGAGGCCCCACTTCTCCATGGTGCCAGGGCGGAAGTTCTCGATGAGCACGTCGCTCTTCAGGGCCAGCGCGCGCACCAGCTCGCGGCCGCGCTCCTCGCGCATGTTGACGGTGACGCAGCGCTTGTTGCGGGCCATGGCACGCCACCAGTACGAGGTGCCGCCCTCGTCCAGCACCCGCCAGTTGCGAAGCGCGTCGCCCGTGCCCGGAGGCTCCACCTTGATGACGTCGGCACCGAAGTAGCCGAGCACGCAGCCGGCGAAGGGGCCCGCGATGAGCTGTCCGAGCTCGAGCACCCGGATCCCCTCCAGGGGGCGCGAATCAGTGGGGGAGGGCATCCCACACCACCGCGTCGGCCGCGAACACCGGCCCGTCCACGCACACGCGCTTCATGGCGTCGCCGCCGGCGTCGCGCAGCCGCACCGCGCAGCCGGCGCAGCCGCCCACCGCGCAGGCCATGAACTCCTCCATGCACACCTGGCACGGCAGCCCGTACTGCGCCGCCAGCGCGGCGGTG
This sequence comes from Gammaproteobacteria bacterium, assembly GCA_041593595.1. Classification (GTDB taxonomy): domain Bacteria; phylum Pseudomonadota; class Gammaproteobacteria; order HK1; family HK1; genus JBFHNV01. Next base: position 4,588 of record JBFHNV010000012.1, on the reverse strand, counting down.
GCGCGCAGCATCGGCGTCGGGCCGCAGGCGTAGACGGTGACCTGCCCGCGGGCGGGCTCGCCCAGGGCGTCCAGCCAGGCCCGCGCGAGATCGGTCACGTAGCCCTCGTGGCAGCCGGGATAGCCCTGGAGGCTCGCGAGCCGGCTCGGGATCTCCCAGTCCTCCATCAGCGGTACGCAGGCGATGACGCCGTCGGGCATGCCCGGCACCATGATCTGCGAGGGGCGAGGGGTGAACGGGAAGGGCACCTCGGAGCCCATGACCACGAACGGGCGGTAGCCGCCGGCGCGCCGCAGCCGCTCGGCCAGGAACACCATGGGCGGGATGCCCACGCCGCCGCCCACCAGCAGGGCCCGCGGTCGCTGCGCATCCGGCGAGAAGCCCCGCCCGATGGGACCCAGCACGCTGAGGCGCTCGCCCGCCGCCTTGGCCGCCAGGAGCCGGGTGCCGGCGCCGACGGTCTTGTAGAGGAACTCCGCCCAGCCGGCGGCGGGATCCACCCGCATCACCGACATGGGGCGGCGCATGGGGAGCAGCGCGTCGCACCGGATGTGGGCGAAGCAGCCGGGTGTCGCGCCCGCCGCCAGCTTCGGCGCGTGGATGCGAAGCACCTGCTGGCCGCCCGGGTACGCGTCGTGGGCGAGGATGCGGGCATCCTCCACGTGGATGGTGCCGCGGTGGCGCAGGTCGCGGGCGAGGCTTGCGGTGGCGGCGGTGCTCACGGGGTGACGGTCGGTGGCGGAGGGCACAGGACGCGAGTCTACACCGCGGCCGCGGCGTCTCGCCCGCTGGCCGGCCGCGGCCGTATGCTCCTGGCCGGCGCGTCGACGGCGGCGCCACCGCGGCCGCGGGGCCGAGCAGGTAATCAGGGAGGTGCAGATGAGCCTAGAGAGCATCGAGGGCGCGTTGGCCCTCGTCACCGGTGCCGGCAGCGGCATCGGCGAGGCCACGGCGCGGCGCCTCGCGGCCCGCGGGGCGAAGGTGATCTGCGCCGGGCGCCGCCTCGAGCGGCTCCAGGCAGTGGCTGCATCGCTCGCCAGCGAGGGCCTGGCACTCGCCGTGGACGTCACCGACGCGGCGGCGGTCGCCGCGCTGCCCGGCTGCCTGCCGGAGGGCTGGCGCGAGGTGGACATCCTGGTGAACAGCGCCGGGCACGACGTGGGCGGGCGCGCGCCCTTCGTGGACGGCGGGGCGGAGCAGTGGACCGCAATCGTCGAGACCAACGTCAACGGCCTGATCCGCGTCACCCGCGCATTTCTGGCCGGCATGATCGAGCGCGACCGCGGGCACGTGGTCAATATCGGGTCCCTGGCCGGCGTGCGCCCTTACCCCGGGGGTGGCGCCTACGTGGCGAGCAAGTTCGCCGTGCGCGGCCTCACCGAGTGCCTGCGCCTGGACTGCCGCGACAGCGCCGTGCGGGTGAGCGAGATCCTCCCGGGCCTGGTGCGCACCGAGTTCGCGGAGCGCCGCTGGGGCGACGCCCGGCGAGCCGAGGCCTTCTACGACGCCGCGGGCCACGCCCTCGAGCCCGACGACGTCGCCGGCGCCGTGATGTACGCCCTCGAGCAGCCGCCACACGTGGTTATCGCGCAGGTGATGGTGCTGCCGAAGAACCAGTGAGACGCGGGGACGCGCCGGGCGTGGCGGCCCGCGCCCGCCCGTCCCGGCCGGCGGCTGGCGCGGGGCGGCGGCCCCTGGTACAAAAGCGCGCCCGGCTCGCGGGCGCCACCGCCCCGGCACGCCGTGAACGACGAGACGCCCCGCCGCATCTTCCACGTCCTCGATCCGCGCCAGTTCTCCCGCACCGATCTGGACGAGCTGTGCCGCCTCACCACCCGCGTGCGGGGGCTCGCGAAGACGAAGGAAGGCGCGCGGATGCTGCAGACGCTGCTGCCCCACAAGCGCGCCATGCTCTACTTCACGCAGCCATCCACACGCACGTTCCTGTCGTTCAGCAACGCCTGCCACGTCCTGGGGATCCGCACCAGCGAGATCCGCGATCCGTCCACGTCATCGGAGGTGAAGGGCGAGAGCTTCGAGGACAGCATCCGCACCTTCAGCTCCTACGTGGACGTGATCATCATGCGCACGTGGGGCGAGGGCATGGCACAGGCCTCAGCCGATCTCATGGACCGGATCCGCCGGCGCATCCCGATCATCAACGCCGGCAGCGGCAAGGACCAGCATCCGACCCAGGCGCTGCTGGACATATACACCCTCGAGCGCAGCTTCGAGCAGCGCGGTGGCATCGACGGCAAGACCATCGGCCTGATGGGTGATCTCAAGCGCGGGCGCACCGCGCGCTCGCTGGCGTACCTGATGGAGAAGTACCGGGACGTCCGGCTCGTGTTCATCGCCCCCGAGGCGTTCCAGATCGAGGCGGACATCACCCGCCATCTGCAGGCCAGCGGCGTGGTTTTCGAGAAGAGTGACGACCTGCGGGCGGTGCTTCCGGATCTCGACGGGCTCTACATCACGCGGCTGCAGACCGAGTACGACACGGCCAGCGAGTCCGGGAGCTTCGACCAGCGGCGCTTCCGCTTCGGTCCGGACGAGCTCGCGATGCTCAAGCCCGAGGGCACCGTCATGCACCCGCTGCCGCGCGGGCCGGAGCTGGATCCGGCGGTGGACTCCGACCCGCGGGCGGTGTACTGGCGCCAGGAGCGCAACGGCATGTGGATGCGCGCCGCGCTGCTGATGAAGATCTTCGCAGTCGAGTCCGAGGTGGATTTCGGTTGACGGTTCCTGCGCGGGCGCCGGACCCGGGCCGCCGGGAGGAGGAGGCATGCATGAGCGACGAACATGACGTCAGCGACCAGGTGGGCACCCGGCTGCTGTTCGAGAACGAGCGGGTGCGGGTGTGGGATTTTCGCCTCGCGCCGGGCGAGCGATCCGGCTTCCACCGGCACGCGGAGGACTACTTCTTCATCGTCATCGGCGGCGGCAAGCTCAAGACCGTGCGCGGCGACGGCAGGGACTGGTACGACACCGAGATGCGCGACGGCGAGGTGCACTTCAGGAACATCGCCGACGAGGACGTCCACGACGCGGTGAACGTGGGCGATACGCAGTGGCGCAACATCGTCGTCGAGCTCAAGCGCTGAGGCGCGGCGGCACGGGCATGCGCATCGCGATCTACGGCGCCGGTGGTCTCGGCGGCTACTACGGCACGCGGCTCGCACAGGCCGGACACGACGTGGCCTTCATCGCTCGGGGCGAGCACCTGGCCGCGATGCGCCGGGAGGGCCTGCGGGTGTTCAGCCCGCTCGGCGACGCGCACCTGCCCGTGGCCACCGCCAGCGACGACCCGGCGGACATCGGGCCGGTGGAGCTCGTGCTCGTCGCGGTCAAGACCTGGCAGATCCCGGAGGTCGCGCAAGCCATGACGCCGCTGGTGCAGGCCGACACCGTGGTCATCCCGTTCCTGAACGGCGTCGAGGCGCCGGACGGACTGGCGCACGAGCTCGGCGAGACGCACGTGCTGGGAGGCCTGTCGAAGATCTTCTCGCTGCTGGAGTCCCCGGGCGTGATCCGGCACTTCAGCCCCGGGGCGTACGTGGAGTTCGGTGAGCTCGGTGGCGGCGCGAGCCTGCGGGTCGACGCGCTGCGGCAGGTCTTCGAAGCCGCGGGCATCGAGACCGGCGTGACGGGCGACATCCGCAGCGCGCTGTGGCGCAAGCTGCTGATGGTGAGCTCGTGGGCGGGGCTGGGGGCCCTGGCCCGCAGCCCCATCGGGGTGATGCGGGCCCACCCGGAGACCCGCGCGCTCATCGACCGGTCCATGGACGAGGGCATCGCCGTGGGTGGGGCAAGGGGGCACGACGTCGCTCCCGCCTTCAAGGAGGACCTATGGGCGTTCTACGAGTCGCTGCCCCCGGACGCGACGGCGTCCATGCAGCGCGACATCATGCAGGGTCGACCGTCCGAGCTGGACGCGTGGAACGGCGCCATCGTGCGCATCGGCGCCGCGCTCGGCGTGGACACGCCGGTCCACCGATTCACCTATCACACGCTGCTGCCCATGGAGCGCCGCGCCCGGGCCTGAAGGGCCGTTCGGGATCGAGGACCACCGGCCGGTGGGCAGCCCTGCCCGGCGCCGCCTTGCGCCGTGCCGGCGACTCGGGCAGTGTCCTCGCGGACACGGACGACGGGAGAGCCCCCATGAGCGCATGCTTCATCGTTCGCGCGCAGGTCGTCGACGCGGACGTCAAGGACGACTTCGATCGCTGGTACGAGGAGGAGCACCTGCCGGACGCGCTGAAGGCCTTCAAGGCGCGCCGCGCCTGGCGCGGGTGGAGCACGGTGGACGCATCGGTCCACTACGCCTTCTACGAGTTCGACGACCGGGCCTCGGCCCAGGCCATCCAGGGCTCGCAGGCGCTCGAGGGCCTGGTGGCGGAGTTCGATCGCTTGTGGGGAGACCGGGTCACCCGCACCCGCGATATCGTGGACGTCGTGCAGCACACCGGCGGCTGAGCCCCTGATGCCGGGGGCGCGCGGGCCGCACCAGCACGCCCTCAACCTCAGCCAGGCCGCCACGCTGACCGAAGCCCTCGCGATTGCGCAAGCGGCCGAGCTGCGCGGCTAT
>JBFHNV010000011.1:0-49467 GCA_041593595.1 Gammaproteobacteria bacterium | reverse complement strand
GGTGACCTGTTTATTTCACCTGCATGGTGGAGCAACGCATGGATTTCAAGGACTACTACTCGACGATGGGCGTCGCGCGCGACGCCACCCAGGACGAGATCAAGCGCGCCTATCGCAAGCTCGCCCGCAAGTACCATCCGGACGTCAGCAAGGAGCCCGACGCGACCGAGCGCTTCCAGGAGCTCGGTGAGGCGTACGAGGTCCTGAAGGATCCTGAGAAGCGCGCCGCCTACGATCAGCTCGGCAGTTCGTGGCGGGCGGGGGAAGAGTTCCGGCCGCCGCCGGACTGGGACGCGGGCTTCGAGTTCCGCGGCGGCGGGTTCACCGGCCCCGGCGCCCACGGCTTCAGCGATTTCTTCGAGGAGCTGTTCGGGCGCATGCACGCCGAGCGCGACTCGCGCGCCGCGCACGCCGTCCGCATGCGCGGCGAGGACCACCACGCCAGGGTGGTGGTGGAGGTGGAGGACGCCTATCGAGGCGCGACCCGTACGATCCGCCTGCGGGTGCCCGAGGTCACGGAGGACGGACACGTGGTCGCACGCGAGCGCACCCTGAACGTGCACATCCCGAAGGGCATCCGTCCCGGCCAGCACATCCGCCTCGCCGGCCAGGGCGGCCCGGGAATCGGGAGCGGGCCGGCGGGGGATCTCTACCTGGAGGTGGAGTTCCGGCACCACGGCCGGTTCCGCGTCGACGGCGCGGACGTGCACATGGACGTGCCGGTCGCGCCGTGGGAGGCAGCGCTCGGCGCGAAGGTGGAGGTGATGACGCCTTCCGGCCCGGTCGGACTCACGGTGCCGCCGGGCTCGCAGCAGGGCCGGCGGCTGCGGCTGCGCGGCCGGGGGCTGCCGGGGCGTGAGCCCGGCGATCTCTACGCGGTGGTGCAGATCGTGCTGCCGCCGGCGGACACCGAGGCGGGGCGCGAGGCGTACCGCGAGATGGCGCGGCGCTTCTCGTTCGATCCCCGCGCACGCGAGGGAGACTGAACCGGAATGGTCGACGAATCACTCTCCTCGATCACCGGCCAGGTGATCGACGACGAGCACACGCTCAGCCTGGGCGACCTGTGCCGCTGCTGCGGCGTCCATGCGGACGTCATCGTCACCCTCGTCGAGGAGGGCATCATCGAGCCGCGAGGGGAGACCTCGGGCCGGTGGTCCTTCTCCGCCGGCAGCCTGCGGCGGGCAATGGTCGCGATGCGCCTGCATCGCGATCTCGGCGTCAACTTCGAGGGCGTCGCCCTCGCGATCGAGCTGCTCGAGCGGATCGAAGCGCTCGAGGCGCGACTGCGGGCGCGCGGGCGCTAGGAGTGTGTACCGCATTGCCACTTCCTCGCGGCGGCGCGAGTCGAGGGATCCAGCCCCGCGAGCGCCCGGATCCGACGCATCGCTCTAGAATCGGAGCGATGCATGACGCCGCCGACACCCTGGCTCGACCGCGGTCCGAACGGACGCGGCGCATCGAGGCTCCCGACGCCGATCTGCGCTACGACCCGTGCCTGTTCGCGCCCGACGAGGCCGACCGACTGTTCGACGCGCTGCGCGCCGAGGTCGCGTGGGAGCAGCACCGGGTGCGGATCGCCGGTCGCGAGCACCCGTGCCCCCGACTCTCGGCGTGGCAGGGCGATCCGGGGGCCGTCTACACGTACTCCGGGATCACGCTGCACCCCGAGCCGTGGACCCCCGCGGTGCTGCGCGTGCGCGCCGCGGTGTGCGAAGCCGCGGGCGCGCGCTTCGACAGCGTGCTCGCGAACCTCTATCGCGACGGACGCGACAGCATGGGCTGGCATGCCGATGACGAGCCGGAGCTCGGCGTGCGGCCGCTCATCGCCTCGGTGAGCCTCGGCGCTCCGCGGCGCTTCGTGCTGCGGCACAAGCGCCGCCGCGACCTTGCTCCGGTCGACATCGTGCTCGGGCACGGCTCGCTGCTGCTGATGGCCGGTCCCACCCAGCACGCCTGGCGCCACTCGCTGCCGAAGACGTCGCGCCCGGTGGGTCCCCGCATCAACCTGACCTTCCGCAGGATCGCCGACCGCTGACGCGCGGTGGATGCGCGCTGGCCACCAGGGTCTTGGTTGGGACGCAGCCCACGTTCACGCAGGTGCCCCCCACCGGCTTGTGCTCCATGACGGCGGACTCCAGGCCGGCGTCGGTGAGGCTCCTTGCGAGCGGCAGTCCGGCCTGGCCGGTGCCGATGATGATGGCGTCGTGGGTGTGGGCCATGCGGCCTTCCGTGGGAGGTGGCCGCGCGGCCACCGTGACACCTGCTCCCGGGCCCACGCACGCGCACCGGCGTGCTGTGCGGCGTGCTGTAATGGGCCGGCCATGAGCGACGGGCCGTTCCGCATCGAGCCAATCCCGGGCGCCTCCTTCGGTGCGCGGGCGCGCGCGCCGGGCACGGCGGACGCCGCCGGGGTCGTGGCGCTGGCGGAGGCGCAGCCGGAGGTGCTGCCCGCGGCCCTGGACGCCGCCCTCGGCCTGCTGGTGCTGCCGGGCCTGGATGCCGTGCGCGAGGCGCCGCAGCTGCTGCTGCGCCTGAGCCGGCTGTTCGGCCGCGAGGTGGAGGACTACCGGGAGACCGGCATGGAGCGGCACATGATCCACCCGCGGGTGCCGCAGATCCTGGTGGTGTCCAACGCGGCGCCGGTGAACCGCGCCCCGCCCCCGCCGCCGGACCCGCCGAGGGACGCGCACGGCGGCCTGCCGCTTCGCTTCCCGCACCGCCGGGGCTGGCACAGCGACCAGAGCTACCGCCGCCCGCCGCCGGACGTGTCCCTGTTCCACGCGGTGGCGCCGGCTCCCCCCGGCCAGGGCCAGACCCTCTACGCCAGCGGCGTCCTCGCGTACGAGGCCCTGCCGCAGACGCTGCGGCGCCGGGCGGAGGGGCTCGTGGGGATCCACGCGAAGCCGGGCAGCGGGCGCTCGGAGCAGGCGGTGCGCGCCGGCGAGGCGCCGCGGCCGCTGCCCGCCACCCTCCGTCCGCAGCGCCAGCCGGTGGTGCGGGTGCACCCGGTCACCGGCCGGCGCGCCCTGTACCTGTGCGAGGGCGGGCAGATGGACTGGGTGGACGGACCGTTCGCCGGGCTGGAGCCCGGCGTGGACGGGGCGGGCGCGCAACTGCTCTACGAGCTGATGGCCCACTACACCCGGCCCGAGTTCGTGTACGTCCACGAGTGGCGGGCGGGCGATCTGGTGGTCTACGACAACCGGGCGCTGATCCACTGCGCCACCTGGTTCGACGCCACGGTCTGCGAGCGGGTCATGTGGCGCACCACCGTGTCCGGCAACCCGGGCCCGGAGTACGCCGGCGAGGCGAGGAGCTGGGCCGCGTGAGCGCGCGACGGCACGCCCGCGGTGGCTGCGCGGCTGGGTGCACACGCGTCGCGACCTGCTCGCCGGTCTCCGGCGGGCGGTGGGTCGCGAAGCCGCGGATATAACCGCGGCCGGCACGTCAGCCCGGCCCGGGCCTTGACCGGGTCCGCGCCCTGTCGCTGCTCGGCGAGGTCGCGAGGTACGCGCTGACCCGGCGCGACGGTCGCGTGCTGGCAGCAGCGCCCGGAAAGCGCCGGGCACGTGCGCGCGGTGTCGGCGGATCCGTTCCGGCAGCCGGAGATCCAGGCGAGCTACCTCGCCGAGCCCGGGGACCGCCGCATCCTGCTCGCGGCCATGCGGCTCAGCCGCCGTATCCTGCACAGCGATCCGTTCCGGTCCTGCGTGCAGGAGGAGCTCTGGCCCGGCCCGTACCGGGCCGGTGGCCCCTGAGATGCCGCTAACCGGACATGGATGCGCCGCGCCGCCTCGCGCTCAGCGCATCACGAACGGGTTCGGCACCTCGGTGGCGGTGGAGATCCACACGCTCTTGGTCTGCAGGTACTCGTCGATGGCCTGCTGGCCGTTCTCGCGCCCGAGGCCGCTGCGCTTGTAGCCGCCGAAGGGGGACATGTACGAAACCGCCCGGTAGGTGTTCACCCACACCGTGCCCGCGCGCAGGCGCTCGGACATGTTGAGCGCGCGGCGGATGCTGCTCGTCCACACCCCCGCGGCCAGCCCGAACACCACGTCGTTGCCGATCGCCACCGCCTCCTCCTCGTCGCGGAAGGGGATCACCGACAGCACCGGCCCGAACACCTCCTCCTGGGCGATGCGCATCCTGTTCTCGACGCCGGTGAAGATGGTGGGCTCCACGAACCAGCCCTCGCCGCACTCGGGCCGTTGGGCCCGGTGTCCGCCCAGCACGGGCGTCGCGCCTTCACCCTTGGCCACGTCCAGGTAGCCCAGCACCTTCTCGAACTGCATCTCGTTGGTCACCGGCCCGACCTGGGTCTCCGGGTCCATGGGGTTGCCCATCTTCGCGGTCTTCGCGAAGGACACCAGCTTGTCGACGAACTCGTTGTGGATGCTCTCCTGCACCAGCAGCCGCGAGCCGGCGATACAGGTCTGGCCGGTGGCGGCGAAGATCCCGGACACCGCGCCCTTCACGGCGTTCTCCATCACGGCGTCGTCGAACACGATGTTGGGCGACTTGCCGCCGAGCTCGAGGCTCACCTTCTTCAGCGTCTTCGCGGCGCTCTCGTAGATGCGCTGGCCGGTGCGGTCGGACCCGGTGAAGGTGATCTTGGCCACCTTCGGGTGATCCACCAGCGGCTGCCCGACCTCGTTGCCGAAGCCGGTGACCACGTTCACCACGCCCTTGGGGAAGCCCGCCTCCTCGAAAAGCTTGACGAACTCGAGCGCCGAGGCCGAGGTGTACTCGCTGGGCTTGAGCACCACCGTGTTGCCGGCGGCCAGCGCCGGCGCCATCTTGTAGGTGGCGAGCAGCAGCGGCGAGTTCCATGCCGTGATGGCGCCGACCACGCCGAGCGGCTCGCGGCGCGTGAAGTTGAAGGTCTCGGGCTTGTCGATGGGGATGACCGCGCCCTCGATCTTGTCCGCGAGCCCGCCGAAGTAGTAGTACCACTGCGGCACGTACTTGAGCTGCATGCCCATCTCGCTGATGAGCTTGCCGTTGTCCTTGACCTCGATCTCGGCCAGGCGCTGCGCGTTGGCCGCGAGCAGGTCGGCGACGCGGCGCAGCAGCGCGCCGCGCTGGGTCGGGTTGAGCTTCGGCCACTCGCCGGTGTTGAAGGCGCGCGACGCGGCCTCAACGGCGCGGTCGACGTCCTCGGCACCGCCGCGCGCGACCAGGCTCCACGGTTTCGCGGTGTACGGGTTGTAGCTCTCGAAGTACTCGCCGCTGACGGGCGCTACGAACTCGCCGTCGATGTACATGTTGAGACGGGGCAGGTCGGCCACGGGATTCTCCTCCGTTGTTGCCTGTGCGTTTCGCCTCGAAGCGATGCCGTGGTTCGGCGCGAGCGGGGGGCGGACGAGACGCGTCATCGTGCGTCCCCGATTCCGACCGCTCGTCGATCGGAGCACGCACCGGCCCCGCCCGGCTTGCCGTGGAAAAGGGTAGCGGATCGGCGGGTCGAGCGGGAGGACAGGAAGGACGAGGTGCCGGATCACCCCCAGGCGCTCATGTCCGAGCCACGATGAGGGGTGGCGTGACCCACCGCGCGCCGTGGCCGCGGCCGCAGGCTCTCGCGCTGGTCCCGGCGGCCCGGACGACCCCGCGGGTACACGCGCGCCGCCGCCCGCTCACTGCCGCGCGCCACGCGAGCGCTCCAGCTCGCGGATCTGCCTGTAGTTGGCGTCCGCCGCGGCCACCGCGTCGTCCACGTCCTTCGACCAGTGCACGCACCAGCCGTCCGGGTGGCGTGGACGCGCCACGTGGGGCACGCCGTGCCGGTCCAGCGAGGCTGCCAGCCGCGCCTGGCGATCCTCGCTCCCGAAACACAGCGACCGGGTATCTTCCGGCGGCCTCCCCTCCACCACCCGCAGGATCCGATTCGCGTCCGCGTCGTGCTCGACCGTCCAGGTCACGACGGACAGGCCGTCCCGAGCGCTCACCTCGTGCGGGATCTGCTCTGCCGTGAGCGCCCGCGACAGCGCCTCGGCGGTGGCCGGTTCCTCGAATCCCACGCCGTGACCGGCGGTTTCCGATGAGTAGCGGAAGTCGCAGGCGGAAAGGGTGATGGCGACGAGGAGGGCGACGGCCGCGGATTTGGAGGTGGGAGTCACGTGACAACGATGACAACTCGAACCCGGAGGAACACACGTCCGAAGTTGCAGGATGGTAGCAGGCCGGTTGTCCGTCAGCTCGAGCCAGTCGGGCGTTGATCCGACACTCCGCCCCGAGCCAGGGGTTCAGGGCGGGCCTCAGGATCCCGCACCCCGATCAGCGCGCGCCCCGCCGACCTGTCAGCCGCCGCCGCTCGATGTCAGCCGTCGCCACTACCCGGCGCACCGACGGCCACCATCATCGACGCACGACCCATATGCCGATCAACGCTCGCTCAGTTCCCGGGTTGCAGCTCGATCAACACCACCTCGGCCCGCGTCCCGAGCCGCATGGTCGGCCCCCACGTGCCGGCGCCCGCCGACACGTAGAGCACCGCGCCGGCCGACTCGTGGCGCCCGGAGATGCGGGGGTGCACCCGCCGCACCACCCAGTGGAAGGGGAAGAGCTGCCCGCCGTGGGTGTGCCCCGCGAGCATCAGGTCCACGCCGTGGCGGGCCGCGTCTTCGAGGCCCTCCGGACGGTGGTACAGGAGGATGGTGAACGGCCGCCCGGGGGTGTCCTCGAGACCGAGCCGGACGAGGCCGCGGGCCACCGTGTCCTTGGCCTGTGCGTCGTCGATGCCGACGAGACGTAGCCCCTCGAAGCGGTCGACGGCGTCACGCAGGACCCGCACTCCGAGCGAGGCGAGGCGCTCGCACACCGCCTCGCAGTCGACGTAACGCTCGTGGTTTCCGAGGGAAAGCCATACCGGGGCGCCGAGCTCGGCCAAGGGGGCGAGCTGCTCGCGCGTGACCTCGCGGTGGTCGACCAGGTCGCCGGTCACCAGCACCGCGTCGGGCGCGAGCGACCGCACCTGTCGCGCGACGCGGCGGAGGAAGCCGGCGCCGCGCGAGCCGATGTGCACGTCGCTGAGCTGCACCAGGCGGTAGGAACGATCGAGCCGGTCGGATTGCACTTGGATCCGGGTCGTGCGCACCCGGTTCGCGTTGAATACGGCAAGCGCCACCAGACACAGGGCAAGCCCCAGGATGCCCTGGCCGGCCGTGCGCGGCGGCAGCGTCACCAGCAGGTTCACCACCTCGAAGCACAGCACGATGGCGAGCAGGACCCAGCAGGCGCCGAGCCACTGGTACGCGCCCCAGTAGAGCGCGCGAGTGAGCGCGTTGCGATGGAGCTGGAGCAGCAGCCACGCCGCCGCCGGGCCGACCAGCAGGGCGCCGAGAACGAAGATGCCCGGCTGCCAGTCCGGGGCAACCAGCCACGCGGCGCGCAGCACCGGGTAGCCGAAGATGGCGAAGTAGACGACCGCGACCAGGACGAGGCGCTTGAGCGCGCCGGTGATCGCCACCAGGCCGGGAACGAACGCCGGCAGGCCGGCGACGGGGCTGTCCACGTCGCCGGGCGGCGGTGCAGTGGCCACACCAGCGGCCACCGCCTCGCGCGCCGGGGGTTCGGAAGGAGGGGTCGCCAAGTCGAGCGCTTCCGTGGTCCTGGACGCGGGCGCGCGCGACGCTCGCGGCGGCCCGGGAGTATAGCCTGCCGCGGACCGCGACCCGCGCAGTCCGACAGGCTGACCTGCTCGCTCAGCGCCTTGGGATCGACCGGCTCCTCGGCCTCGGAGGTGTCGCTGGAACCGCACTCGAAGCTCTCGGCCGCGGGCGTGGAATCGGTGCGACGCCGCACCTCAACGCCCTCGGGCCGCCTCCACGAGCCATGCGCGGACCATCTCCACGGCTGCCTTTTCCTCGCGCACGGTCATGAGGTAGCCGTCCGGCATCCCGCGTGCTCCGTCCTCGATCACTGGCACCAGCTGCCCGCCCCGCACGAGGTCGCCAGCCGTCGCGATCCACCCGAGCAGGACCCCCGCGCCCGATAAGGTGGCGCGGGCCCAGCGGATCCTGGAGGCGGCTGGCGGGACGGCCGGGGGCGGGGTGGTGATGTTCGAGGGCCAGTCGATCTGGATGCCCGCGATCCGGCAGGTGGAGATCCGGGTGCACAAGGCGGAGCGGATGGGGATGTAGAGCGCGCGCAGCGGCGATCGTGCGGGCCGATCCTCCCATCCGGGTGCTCGACCGGGACGGCCTCGCCCGGCTGCTGGCCCCGGCGCGGACGCACTGAGCGAGGCACGCCGCCCCCCTCCTCGGTTCCCCGGCCGTCGTCGACGAGCGCCGGCTTCGGACAAGCGACCCTCATCCGAGGGACGGGAAAAGATCCTGCAGGGCGGATTGTGGGCGCCGTCCCCGGTTGCTAGCGTTTCCCGGTGAACCGCCAGCCCCCGTCCGCCACCGACTCCCGCCGCGAAACGCGCTTCCTCCTGGGCGCCTTCTCCTGCGGCCACATGGCCAACGACTGGGCGCCCGGCGCCATGTGGCTGCTGGCCCCGGCCATCGCCTTCGACCTGGGGCTGTCGCCCTCGGAGCTCGGGCTGCTGCTCACCCTCCAGGCCGTGGGCGCGAGCCTCGCCTACCTGCCCGCCGGAATACTCGCGGACCACGTGGCCGACCGCGGCCGGCTGCTGGCGCTGACCTTCTGGTGGGTGGCCATCGGCTTCTTCGCGGCCTCCTTCGCGCCCGGCTTCTGGACCCTCGCCTTCGTGCTGGCCCTGGCGGGTCTCGGCGACGCGGCGTGGCATCCCATCGCCACCGGCGTGCTCGCGCGCATGCTGCCCGGGCGCCGCGGGGAGGCGCTGGGGGTGCACGCCATCGGCGGCAGTCTCGCCACGGTGCTCGCGCCGCTCGCGGTCGGCTACCTGCTGGCGGTGGTGGACTGGCGCGACGCGCTGCGCATCTCCGCGCTGCCCGCGGTGCTCATGGGCCTCGTGTTCGTCGCGTGGGTGGCGCGGCGGGTGCCCGTGGCCGCGGGCGGCGGCATGACCCGCGCCGACGTGCGCGACTTCTTCGCCGTGTGGCTGCGCCCGGCCGGCATCGGGCTGCTGGCGGTGGTGATCGCCTACCACATGGCGGTGACGGCGCTCATGAGCATGACGCCGCTGTTCGTGCAGATGACGCACGGCTACTCATCGGCCTCGGCCGGCACCCTGTTCGCCGCGGCCCTGCTGGCCGGCGCGCTGGTGCAGCCCTGGGTGGGCCGGTTCTCGGATCGCGTCGGCCGGCGCCGCGTGTTCGTCGTGGTGGGCATCTGCGGCGCCCTGCTCTCGGCAACCATGGCGGTCACGGAGGGCACCGCGCTGATCGTCGCCGTCATCGGCGCCTTCGGGCTGCTCGTGGGCGTGCGCGCGGTGGTCCTCGCGCTGGCCGTGGACTACGCCTCCCGGCGCGAGGGCACCACCCTCGGCTTCGTGTTCGCGATCATGGACGGCGTCGGCGCGCTGGGTGCCGTGCTCGCGGGGCTGGTGGCGGAACAGGCGCTGGCGAACGCGTTCCTGCTCGCGGGCGCGCTCGCCCTCGCCAGCGCGCTCCTGGGCATGGCGGTGCTGGCCGGCCGGCGGCCGGTGGCCGCCGATACCGTGCACGCGGGCTGAGGCGCGGCATCCGGCGGCCGTCGCGCAGCGCACCGGGTGTGCCTCCTCGCGGCGCCCGTCGAAGCCGGATATTCTGGACGCGCTTGGTAACCACCGCGGCGTGACGGCGGCGCGCGGGCGGCGACGAGGATCCTCATGGCAGAGCTGGTGAAGAGCGCGTGCCCCCACGACTGCCCCAGCGCCTGCGCGCTCGAGGTGGAGCGGCTCTCGCCGCGGAGGATCGGGCGCGTGCGCGGCGGCCGCCACCTGGCCTACACCGACGGCGTGCTGTGCGCGAAGGTCGCGCGCTACGCCGAGCGCATCCACCATCCGGACCGCCTCACCCACCCGCTGCGCCGCACCGGCGCGAAGGGCGCCGGCGAGTTCCGGCGCATCGGCTGGGACGAGGCCCTCGACACCATTGCCGACGCCTTCGTCAGGGCCGCCCAGGCCCACGGCACGGAGACCGTGTGGCCGTACCACTCCGGCGGCACCATGGGCGTGATCCAGCGCTGGGGCATCGACCGGCTGCGCCACGTCATGGGCTACTCGGGCCAGAAGACGACGATCTGCATCGGCGCGGCGGATCCCGGCTGGCGCGCGGGCGTCGGCCGGCTCCAGGGCACCGATCCGCGCGAGATCGCCCACTCCGACCTGGTCGTCGTCTGGGGCGGCAACCCGGTGTCCACCCAGGTCAACCTGATGCGCCACATCCAGCGCGCGCGCAGGGAGCGCGGCACGCGGCTCGTGGTCGTCGACTGCTACCGCACGCCCACCATCGAGAAGGCCGACGTGCCGGTCATCGTGCGCCCGGGGAGCGACGGCGCGCTGGCCTGCGCGATGATGTGCGTGATGCTCGAGGAGGGGCTCGCGGACCGCGAGTTCCTCGCCAGCCACACCGATTTCGACCACCAGGTGGAGCGCCACCTTCTCGCGCGCACGCCGCGCTGGGCGGCACCGATCACGGGGCTCGAGGAGGACGCGATCCGCGCCCTCGCCCGGCTCTACGGGTCGACCCCGCGCGCCTTCCTGCGCCTCGGCTTCGGCTTCACGCGCTCGCGCAACGGCGCCACCAACATGCACGCGGTGTCGGCCCTGCCGGCGGTGAGCGGCGCCTGGCGCCACCGCGGCGGCGGCGCGTTCTTCCTCAATCTCGACCACTGGGGACTCGACACGACCATCGCCCACGGTCTCGATGCCCGCGACCCGTCGATCCGCATGCTCGACCAGTCGCGCATTGGCGCGGTGCTCACCGGCGACCCGGGCGCCCTGCTCGGCGGGCCGCCCGTCACCGCGGTGCTCATGCAGAACGCGAACTCGGCGAACGTGGCGCCGGACAGCCACGCGGTGCGCCGCGGGCTCACCCGCGAGGATCTGTTCGTCGCGGTGCACGAGCAGTTCATGACCGCCACCGCCCAATGCGCCGACGTCGTGCTTCCCGCGGCCATGTCCTTCGAGTACGACGACATCTACTACGGGCTCGGCCACACCGCCATCACCTTCGGTCCCGCCCTGCTCGAGCGCCACGCCCAGTGCCGCACCAACCACGAGGTGGTGTGCGCGCTTGCCGATCGCCTCGGTGCCGATCACCCGGGGTTTGGCATGAGCGCGCGCGAGCTCATCGACCGCACGCTGCGCGACTCGGGCCTCGACGGCATCGAGGCGATCGAGCGCGACGGCTACCTGGAGCGCGCGCCGAGCTACGAGGAGGGCCACGTCCTCGACGGCTTCCCGAACCCCACCGGACGCTTCCGCTTCAAGCCCGACTGGGCCGCGCTCGGCCCGTTCGCCGCGGGCATGCCGGCGTTCGTCGACCACTGGGACAGCATCGAGGCCGCGAGCGAGCGCCTGCCGATGCGCATGGTGGCACCACCGGCCAGGATGTTCCTCAACACGAGCTTCACCGAGACGCCGAGCTCGCGCGCCCACGAGAAGCGCCCGAGCGCCGTGCTGCACCCGAGCGACGCCGCGCGCCTCGGCATCCGGGACGGGGACGTGGTGCGCATGGGCAACGACCGCGGCGAGCTGACGCTGCACGCGGTGTCCGTCGAGAGCGCCCACCCGGGCGTGGTCATCGTCGAGGGGATCTGGCCGAACCGCGACTTCGCCGGCGGTATGGGCGTTAACCAGCTCATCGGCGGCGACCCGGTCTCGCCGGGCGGGGGCGTCGCATTCCACGACACCGCGGTGTGGGTGACCGCACTGCGGTGATCGCCGGCGCGCCTCGACGCCCGCCCCGGGTGGAGATCGACCTGGCGGCCGTCATCCAGAGTGGGCGGATCGGTGGAACACCGCGTTTCTCGTCAGGTGGTCGACTCGGGCTTCGGCGCGTCGTCAGCCACATGCCGGGGCCGGGAGGACCGACTCGTTCCGGCACCGGGTCTGGCTTCGTCTCGCCAGTGCTCGGCGGGTTTTGGTCGACCGAGCAGGTAGCCCTGTGCGAACTCGAAGCCAATCTGCCTGCACGCGTTCAGCTCCTCTTCGCTCTCTACGCCCTCGGCGAGACACAGAACGCCCGCATCCCTGCCGATGTTGACGAGCTTTTCGACCATCGACTGACGGGACGCAGGCGCCTTGTGAATATCTCTCATGAGACACATGTCGAACTTCAGGAAGTCCGGCGGCGCCTCGGCAAGCTCCAGCAAGCGCGCCTGGCCGGCCCCGAAGTCGTCGAATGCGAGCGGAATTTCCAGGTCGACGAGCGCCGAGCGAAGCTCGCGAAGGCATTTCGGATGGGTGACCGTGGTCTCGTGAACCTCGAGGGCGAGAAGGAGTGCGGGATACTGCTCTCGCAGCGCTACGAGCGATTCGAACAGCGCCCGGGTCCCGACCTCGACCGGATGTGTGTTGATGAAGATTCGGGGTGCACCATCGAGCGACGCGGCGACTCGAGTACCAACACTCCGGAACAATGTACTCAGTTCGGCGGCGAGGCCTGCGGCATTCGCGATCTCGAACAGCGGGCCTGGCTTGGTGGGCAGCGCCTCGTGAGCACCGCGGCCCAGCAACTCGAAACCGCTACGCCGGCAGCTGCGCAGGTCCACAATGGGCTGAAACACGGCACATGCCCGTTCCTCGTCAATCAGCTGGCGAAGGGCCCTGGCCCGGCTGCGCGGACCTGAAGCGATCTGCCCTGACGTGTAAGGCAACAAACCCGTGGGTGTCGTGGTGGGCACCGACGCCGCTACACGCTCGAGCACGAATTCCATGTCGGCGAAGTGGACGATGTCGCCGTCGGAAAGCGGCGCCGGCTCCCTCAGCGGTCGCTGGTTGAGCCGTGTGCCGTTGCTACTGCCCAGATCGCGTACCCAGAGCCGCTCCTGGCTCTCGAAGATCTCGGCGTGCAGCGTGGAAACGTGGGATACCGGCAACACGACCTCCAGGCCGGGCTGGCGACCGACACGCACGGGCAGCCCGCTCAGTCGAAAGCGCGTGGGCGGCGTCTCGCCGTCCACCGAGCCCTCCAGATACCAATCTGCACCAGAGCTCTGACCGATCATCTGGGGTGTGTCCTCCTTACTGCCCCAGCGGTGTGCAATACGCGACAGCCGGCCGGGGCGCTCGGGTCCTGCTTCACCGTATCGGGCAGCCGACTGAAAACTTCAGTCCGCGGGTGGTCCCAGGGTCGCGGCGCGCCTCACTCGGATGAGGCGGAGGTCGCCGGTGCGCGGGCCGGATGACCGTTTCCGCAGGCCGAAACCGCCAGGCCGGGATGGCGCGATCGGCCGACATCAGTTCAAATTATTGATTTCGTTCAGGAAACAGCCAAGAGATGAACGGAGTTCCCATGCGAACGGCAGCACAGGCGCCACGGCGCCACGGCGTCGCGCTCTCGCTCGCTGGTCGGGACGGCCCGCGTTCCGCGCAAAGGGCTCTCTCCGGCCGGCGGGGGGCACGCGGTCCAGCGGGTGGGTGAGCGCCAGCGAACCCGCGCCCCGCGCGCCCGTCGGGGTCTCCGAAGCTCACCGGGTCCGGATACTCTGCGCGCCGCGGTTGTCGCGCCTCGGTGGGACTGCGTGGGTGGCGGCCGATGGAGTGCCCGATGGACCAGACAGCGCTCCATCGGCCCGCCGACGACTATCCTCCGACGATGATGATTCCCCGATTGAAGAGCGAGCTCAGTCGCGAGTAGGTCGAGGTCATCGAGTACCTGGGGGGAAGCGGTTGGGGGTTGAGCCCGCCTGCCACCGTGTCCAGCTCTTCGTCCGAGAGCGTTTCCTCGTCCTTCACCTGGGCGATTACCGCTCGGATCTCCTTCTCGGTGAATCGGAACCCCCTCGACCGGGCCATCTTCATCAGATCACCGGTCGACTCGACCGTTTGCAGCTGTTGCTTCAATGCAGGTTCGAGCTCGAGCTTGTTCAGAAACTCCACCACCGATTTCTTGGACATGCAGAGTGCTCCGTTGATGAGAAACTGGCAGAACTCAGAGGCGCAGAACCACAGCGCGGCGAGCCGCGACGCCGCGAGAGGCGTTTCGGCAGCCCTGGTCAGGCCGACGCGGTGAAGGCACCGATAGCCGACAGTGCCGCCAGTCGACAGACTGGCAGCCCGGCCAGCAACGGCCCTGGGGAAACGTTCTCGTCGAGTGGGGAATCGGGGACGGAGAAGTGGCCTTGCGGCACGGCTTCCCCTCCGAAGGGCGACCCATCGAGTGCAATGAGCCACGTGCGACCAGCATCTGACGACCCCGGCCAAACCGCCTCGCGACGGGCGCGCGATTCTACTCCAGCTCGGCGCGGCGGAGAAGAGACCGCCGCAGCGGCCTGGCCAGGAGATTCTGAGGGAGCGAGCTGAACCGGAACGCCGACCGCGCCGAGCCCGCCCATGAGCGGGATGAGCGACGTTTCCTGCATCGTACGGCAGGTAGAAGCCACCTCGGAATCTCGAACCCGCTATGGCACGCCGGCGCGGACGGTGGGATCATTGCGCGGACTTCGCCGGCGAGACAGCAGCCATGGATACCCCCGGCTTCCGGGAATTCGAAACCGCCGAGCGCGCACTCGGCTACACCGGGGTGCTCGAGCATCGGGCTCGACCCGGCCTCGCTGCTGACCGGCATCGGGTGGTCGCACGCGACGCGCAGCGTCTGCAATCCCGTCGCTAATCTGCTCTATCTGGTCCGGTCGGTGGAAGTTCCCGGCAGCTGCATCGTGAGCGCGCATCCCTTGACCCACGTTCGCGCAGTCGTTTCTCGCCACCAGGGTCCACAATCGGAGAAAAGGAGCGCTCGCCCCCTGCCCTCGGCTCCCGTCTGCAAGCGAACTGAACCCTTGCTCGATCGAGCCGAAGTCGCGTGAGCGTTCACTCGTGAAGCTCGTCACCCGAGGGGCGCTGATCCGCCTGTGCGTTCTCGCATTCGTCCTGCTCCTCGCCGGCGTCGCCGGATGGTGGACGATGATCCGCATGCCGGGAGAGAGGCTCGCCGGCGCGCTGCCCGCAGCAACGGCGGCGGAGAAGACCCTGGCGGCATCGCTTCGCCGGGACGTCGAGCGTCTCACCGCCTTCGGTCCCCGAAACGTCGTCAACCAGGTCGCGCTCCAGCGCGCGGCCGGGTGGCTGGACGAGGAGCTGTCACGCCATGGCTACGCGGTCGAGCGCCAGCGCTACAGGATCGACGGCTGGAGCTACGACAACGTGATCGTGGAGCTGCCGGGGAACGACCGGCGCGAGGAGATCGTGGTCATCGGCGCCCACTACGACACCGCCGAGGATCTGCAGATGCGGGGCACTGTCGGCGCGAACGACAATGCCTCCGGAATCGCGGCCACGCTCGCGCTCGCGCGCGCCCTCGCCGGCGCTCGCCCCTCGCGCACGCTGCGTTTCGCCGCGTTCGTCAACGAAGAATTGCCCAGCTTCTGGACCGAGAACCAAGGCAGCCTGGTGTATGCGCGCCGCGCGCGGGCGCGCGGCGAGCGGATCGTGGCGATGATCAGCCTGGAGACGATCGGCTACTACTCCGATGAGCCAGGCAGCCAGAAGTACCCGCCCGGCCTGAACCTGCTGTACCCGGATACCGGAAACTTCATCGCCTTCGTTGGCAACGTGTCCTCACGCGCGCTGGTGCGGCAGGCCATCGATGCATTTCGCACGGTGGCGACGATTCCCTCCGAGGGCGTGGCGGCGCCCGCGAGCGTCCCTGGCATCGGCTGGTCGGATCACTGGTCATTCTGGCAGGTCGGCTATCCCGCGATCATGGTCACCGACACGGCGCCGTTTCGCTATCCCCATTACCACACGCCCGCGGACACCGCGGACAAGCTCGACTACGAGCGTATGGCGCGCGTGGTCATCGGCATCGAGTCAACGGCGAAGGCGCTCGCCGGCATCGACTGAATAGCTGTTCCGAAAGCCGGGATCACCGGTCATCGTGATGCCGGGCGCGGCGCGGGTGGGCTACCTCGTCGCGCCCAGGGGCATGTGGGCACGGCGGGTGCCAGGCGTGGCGGTCATCCTCACGGTGGCGCCGGACCGGGAGGCGAATCCGTGATCGCCCGCCTCAGGGCAGCGCCACGTCGCCTGCGCTCGCCGGCGTCTCGTCGTCGCCGATATCCGTGGTGTTGCCGTATCCGAGTGCGCCGTACCCGGCGAATCCCCAGCATCGAATGGCGCCGCTGGCGAGCAGGGCGCAGGTGTGCTGCCCTGCCGCGGCGATTGCGCTGACGCTGCCGCCCACGTTCACGTCGCCTGCGCTCGCCGGCGTCTCGTCGTCGCCGATATGGGCGGTGCTGCCGTAGCCGAGGCGTCCGCCGCTGCCATCACCCCAGCAGCGCACGGCACCGGCGCCGGTCAGCGCACACACGTGTCCGTCGCCCACGGAGATGTCCGTGACCGTACCGCCGACGTCCACGTCGCCCGCGCTGGCCGGGGTCTCGTCGTCGCCGATCTGCAGCGTGTTGCCGTAGCCGGTCTGGCCGAGCAGGCCGACGCCCCAGCAGCGGACCCGGCCGGTGTCGAGCAGTGCGCAGGTGTTGTTTCCGCCGGCCGCGATCCGGCTCACGGTGCCGCCCACGTCCACGTCGCCCGCGCTGGCCGGGGTCTCGTCGTCGCCGATGTCGCTGGTGTTGCCGTAGCCGAGCTGGCCGTTGCTCGCCGAGCCCCAGCAGCGGACCCGGCCGGTGTCGAGCAGCGCGCAGGTGTGGTTGCCGCCGGTCGCGATCCGGGTCACGTTGCCGCCGACCGGGACGTCACCCGCGGTGGCCGGCGTCTCGTCGTCGCCGATGCGGCTGGTGTTGCCGTAGCCAAGCTCGCCGCGCGAGTTCGCGCCCCAGCACCGCACCGCACCCGTGTCCAGCAGCGCGCAGGTGTGGACGCCGCCGGCCGCGATCCGGGTCACGGTGCCGCCGACGTCCACGTCGCCCGCGCTCGCCGGGGTCTCGTCGTCGCCGATGGTGTTCGTGTTGGCGTAGCCGAGCCGGCCGGAGACGCCGAGGCCCCAGCAGCGCACCGCGGCGCCGCCGAGCAGGGCGCAGGTGTGCTGGCTTCCGGTGGCGATGGTGCTCGCTGCGCCGCCCACGTCGACGGGTCCGACGCTCGCCGGTGTCTCGTCGTCGCCCACGTTGTCGTTGCTCGCGTAGCCGAGCTGTCCGTTGAACGCGGAGCCCCAGCAGTAGACGTCTCCGCTCGGCCGCAGCGCGCAGGTGTGCCCGAGGCCGCCCTGCACCTGGCCGGCCGGGCTCGGTGGTGCAGGAGTCGGAGGAACCGGGGCGGGTGGCGTCGGGGGCGGCGTCACGGGCGCTGGCGGTGCGACCGGTGGCGTCGTCGGAGCGGGTGGCATTGTCGGAGCGGGCGGCGTCGTCGGAGCGGGTGGCGCCGTCGGAGCGGGCGGCGCCGTCGGTGGCGTGACGGGAGTGGGTGGCACCGGCTGGGTGCAGAAGCGTAGCCAGAGGGCGACCAGGATCAGGAAGACGACGATGAGAAGGGCGAGAACTCGGCGATTCATCCAGGGCCTCCCGTCGTGGCTCGAAGGTGTGCGCCCCGGCCGTGGACGGTCCGTGCCCCCCGGCGCAAGCGCTGTCAGAACCCTTTACACGCTCCCGCGGCGCCGTGAGGCGGAACGTCGGAGAACGCCTCCAGCGTACGCTGCGTCCAGAATCGCCCCACCGCCGGATAGACGCCCAGCATCAGCCGGGCCAGGTCGGCGTTGGACAGGCGCGACGAGAAGTCTCTTGAATCCGGTGCCGAGAGCCAGCGCCGAGGCCACTCGGTCGCCAGCTGCCTGACGAACTCGAACGCAATCGCCCGGTCGGTGGGTCTCCACACCGTCTCCAGCTCTGTCATGAGCCCGTCGAGGACGTGCAGCGACTTGCGGAACAGCATCAGGTCGGCTCGCGCGCGCATCCCGGCGCGCTCGACGGCGTCGTCCATCAGCGAGACGAACCAGTCGAGGCTCGGCAGCCGACCCTGGCGCAGCCGCTGCAGATGGCGCCCCACCACGTTGGCGAGCGCGCCGGGCCCAGGCTTCCTGCGCTCGTCGAACGTCGCGAGGCTCTCGCAGACCCGCTGCTCGTCGAGCATCATCGCACTCAGCAGCAGGTGGACGATTGCCTCCCGCTCCTCGTGCCGCAGCGTGCCCGCGAGGCTCCAGTCCAGCATCGCCACTCGCCCCTCCCGCGTGAGCAACAGGTTTCCGGCGTGCGGATCGCCGTGAAACAGCGCATCGTCGCGAGTCGAGAGCACGGGACGCGCCAGCAGAGCGGTGGCGAGGATCGCCGCCAGCCGCTCCCTGGCGTGGGCGGAGACAAGGCCGTGTTCCGTGATCTTGCGTCCCGTCACACGTTCCATGGCAGTCACGCGCGGCGTGCAGTGCTCGTAGAGCGCCGGAACCTGTACGCTCGTGAGCGGCGCATAGTGGCGCGCCGCCAGCGCCAGGTTGCGCTGCTCCACGTCCAGATGGACCTCGTCGCGCAGCTTGCGCTCGATCTGCCGGAACGCATCCTCGTAGCGCAGCTTCGGGATTCCCAGCTCGGCGCAGCGCTCGTCCAGATGGAGCCCGACCCGCGCGAGCAGCTCGAGCTCCAGCTCGAGACGCTCCCGGATCCCCGGCTTGAGGATCTTGAAGACCCCGCGTCGTTCCCCGTCTTCGTACCCGACCACGACCGCAACGCTGGCCTGTCCCACCGGGGCGGGGTCGAGCCTGATGCCGTGGCCCTCGAGCGATCCTAGCTCCTCGTCGAGGACGCCGCGCAGCGTGTCCACGGGCACCGTTGGCGGCATGGCTTCCAGCTTGCAGAGCTCGCGTCGCAGCGTCGAATCCAGTCGTCGATCGCGGGCGAGGGTCTGCCCCAGCTTGTGGAGCACGGGGCATTGCTGCGCCACCGCTCCCAGGCGTTGTGCCGCGTCCGTTCCCCCCGGAAGCGCCGCCTGGGCCGCCAGCACGTCGCGCTGCGCCGCGTCCGGCAGCCCGCCAAGGAACACCGCCAGCGCCTCGCAGACGGGGCCCGCGAATCTCGCGTACTCCTCCGAGAGGAGATCGGCGAGTGCGCCCTCGTCGAGGAGATCGCTCCAGTCCAGGCTCATCGCGCGGCCTCGGGCCGGGCAGCCGCGACGCCTCGATCCGCCGCGGCGAAGCTCATCATCAGGAAGCCGCTCAGCGCCGCGTTGCTGGGCGACAGCGAGGGGCTGACCAGCTTCCTCACCTCGGTGAGCAGGTCCCGGAACCCCCGGTAGAACGCCCAGGACGGGGTCGCGTGGTAGCGCGGGCTGTCCACCTCGAGAAATGCGAGGATGCCTTTCGCGGTCGTGGGCTTCACGAAGACCTCGCGCCGCGGCGCGAAGTAGAACGGCACCGCCGAGATGACGGCCCATCTGGCGATCCCGTGATGCAGCAGCATGTCGAGGACCGCCTCGAACCCTTTCTGCTTTCGCCCGAACAGACGCTGCTCGACGGCGTATGCCAGCGCCCTCTTGTCCTCGGAGCCCAGCGATCCGATGAACTCCCGGAAGCGCGGCTTCTCGAAGCGCGACACCATGGAGGAGCGGCTGATGATCCTGAGCAGCATCTCGGCCACGAACTCCGGACGGTTGCAGCTCGCCCGGGTGAGGTTCTCCTGCGTGAACGCGACCAGCCTGTCCACGTTGTGCTTCCTGCGCAGCGGCTGGATGGCCGGATCGGCGAAGCCGCGGGGGTAGATCTGCAGGAAGCTCGCCTCGGCTTCTCTCAGCTTCTCGCGATTCATCCCTCGTGCTCGCGGCTTCGTACGCCCGGGCGGCGGACCTGGGCGTGTCCGGGCCTCGAGCTCCGGCAGCCGCCGTCCGAACGGTGGCGGTGGGCACGCACCCGGGGCCCTTCTCCGCGACCACGTCGCCCGGCCAGTGGCCATGGAGAATACTTGCACATGCCAGGCACTGCTGCTGGCCGGTGGCCCGGCGGCGCCCCTGGGCCCGAAGGGGGCGAGTCGCGAGCGTACCGCTCCAGCGCGACTCCCGCCGGGCCGCAGGCGCCTAGCGGTAGAGCGGCAACGTGTCGAGCCGCCGCTCGATCTCCTCGGCGACCCTCAGGTAGCGGGGATCGTCGAGCCCGCCGAAGCGGCTGCGGAACTCCGCCTCGCTCAGGTGCTCGGGGAGATCCCGCGCGGGCGGCATGAGGTCGGCATCGGCAAGCCCGCTTCGGGCGGCGTCCTGGATCGAGCGCGCATGGTCGTGGGAGCGAACGCTGCGCTCACCGAAGCGCGTGCCGGCGCGATCCGCGGCGAGGTCGGTGAAGCTGAAGCCGCTGCCGCCGCGGGCATCGTCCACCTCCTTGTAGATCCCGAGCGCGTCCGAGAAGGCGGTGCCGGCGAGCGCGGCGACGACCGCCGAGGTCATGAAATGCTGGGCGAAGTCCCGCCGGCCCTGAAGCGTGGGCGAGAGCCGTCGCGGCCTGGGCCACTCCCGGGCGCCCGGCACCAGCAGTCCCAGGTCGCGGCCGTTGACGTGCGCCTCCAGCACGAGCAGCGCGATGCGGTTCTCGCTCGCCGGATCACCGGCGGCGGAGCGCTGCGCCGCGAGCTCCAGCATCGGAGCGAGCAGCTCGTGAAGGCCCGCGCCCTTCGGCAGGGTCCTCGCCGCCCGGACCAGGTGATCGCTGTAGGCGCGCATGCGCGCCTGGTCGGCCTCCGGCACGAGCCGCGCGCGCAGCCGCTTCACGGTGTCCTCCTGCCAGCGGTAGGTCACTCGCATGCGACCGGGGGCGAAGCGCACGGAGCGGATCATCTCTGCCGCGGAGCGCGTGTCGGCGTCGGCGTGCAGGGCCCCGACGGCCCGGCGCATCGCCAGGTCGGCGAGCCAGCGGGGCACCGGGATGCTGCCGATGCGAAGCGCCTGCACCCGGGGCAGCGCCTCGTCCTCGGTCAGCGCCGCGTCCACGTTCAGGTAGCGCCCGAGGGGCGAGCGCGGGACCTGGACGGTGGCCCGCAGCCGCAGCGCCGCATCGTCGGCCCGGACCTCGGCGCCCCCCGCCGTGACGCGGCCGATGGCATAGGAGATGGCGAGCGCCATCTGGTCGTCGGTGAGGCTGACCTGACCGAGCTGGCCGTCCTTCAGCTTCCGGGGGTCGTTGGCGCGCAGCAGCGCCACGGCGCGCTCCACCTGGGCGGGCGTCAGCCGCCCGACCTCGGCCACGAGGGGCCGGTCGTCGAAGGCGAGGAGCACCGCGGCGACGGCGCCCGCCAGCAGCAGGAAGACCAGGACGACGAGGACGCGGAAGAGGCGGCGCATGACGGGGGTGCTGCGAGTTGCCGGTGCCTGTCTACGCGAATCGGGCGGTGGAGCAAAGGGTCCGGAGCGTACCGGGACCGGGCCCACGCCCGGTTGGCGACGGACCCTGGACGGCCCCCGTGGCGCCGTCGGCCGGCCCGTGGGCGGCTGCGTCGTGCCGCCCCCCGCGTGGCTCCGCCGCGGCCGGTTGCGACACGCTGGCGGGGCACCTCCCGCCGCCCCGGGCTCCGCGACGTGAAGCGCCGCAGCGACGACGTCTTCATCGCGAGCCTCTTCCTCGACGACGAGAAGCGCCGCGAGCAGGTGCGCCGCGCCGTGGAGCGCGGCCGTATCGAGGATCAGGCCGGTCCCCGCCCCGCCCGCGCCTCCGCGGTGGCGTCGGCGTCCAGCCGTCCTGACACATCCACCACCACCCCGTAGTCCTCCAGCGCCCGCTCCCGCGACACGTAGCCGTTGCGCACGTCCTCCGCCACCCGCTCCGGGTCCCGCGCCAGCGGATCCCCGAACCCGCCCCCACCCGCCATCTCCAGCACCAGGCGGTCGTGGGGCGGAATGGACTGCTGGCCCTTGGCTCTCAAACGCTTCCCCGACGCGAGGCGCACCACGCCCGCCGCGCCGTTTCGCCCGCCCTCGCGTCCGCGGGGCGGGTGGTCGACGCGCTCGAACATGGCCAGCACGTCGAAGGGGATCCCTTCCTCGCCGCCGATCTCGATGATCTGCCCGAGGCCCCCGCGGGTGCGCCCGGCGCCGCCGGAGTCGGAGCGCAGCTCCTTGCGCCAGAACACCACCGGCGTGATGGCCTCGTTGGCCTCCACCGGCATGCCGCGCACGCCGCTGGGGAAGGCCGTCGCGCTCAGCCCGTCCTTGGTCGGTCGACCGCCGGTGCCGCCGCTGTTGAACTGCAGCATCTCGAACTCCGGGATCTCGGCGTTGTAGCCGCTGCCGCGTGACACCGACGGCCCGCCCCGGAGCTGAACGTTCCACAGCGACGCCGACCCCTCCGCCTGGCAGCCGCCGTCCACCACCTGGTGCAGGCAGCCGAGGATGGTGTCCGGCAGCAGGTGGCCGATGATGTGGCGCGCCGCCACCGCGTAGGGGCGCGGCACGTTGAGGATGCAGCCTGCCGGCGCCGAGAAGGTGATGGGCAGCAGCGAACCGTAGTTGTTAGGGATGTCTGGCGCCACCACGCACTTCACCCCGAAGCAGGTGTAGGCCTTGGTGTAGTTGAGCACCACGTTGATGCCGTGGGCGCTGGCCGGCGAGGTGCCGGCGTAGTCCACGTGGATGTTGTCGTCGGAGACCGTGAGCGCCGCCTGCAGGCGCACCGGCTCGTCGTAGCCGTCGATGATCTGCACGTTCCCGTAGGTGCCGTTGGGAAGCCTGGCGATGCGCTCCACGGTGGCGGCGCGGGAGCTCTCGATGATGAACTCGGCCAGCGCGTCGATGTCGTCGAGCCCGAACTCGTCGAGCATGGCGATGAGGCGCTTGGAGCCCGTGTCGTTGGACGCCGCGAAGGAGAAGATGTCGCCCACCACCTGCATGGGCTCGCGCACGTTGGTGCGCACGATGTCCAGCAGGGTCTGGTTGGGCTCGCCCTTGCGGAACAGGTGCATGATGGGGATGTTGATCCCCTCCTCGAAGACCTGGCGCGCGTCCGGTCCGAAGCCGCGCCCGCCGATGTCCACCACGTGGCAGGTGTTGGCGAACAGCGCCACCACCCTGCCCCGGTGGAAGGTGGGGGAGACCACCGTGATGTCGTGCAGGTGCCCCGACGTCATCCACGGGTCGTTGGTGATGAACACGTCCCCCGGCTCCATGGTGTCCACCGGGTGCTTGCGGATGAAGTGCACGATGGCCTCGGCCATGGCGTTGATGTGGCCGGGGGTGCCGGTGACGGCCTGGGCCAGCATGCGGCCCTGGCGGTCGAACACCGCCGCGGCGAGATCCCCCGCCTCGCGCACGCTGGTGGAGAACGCGGTGCGCACCAGGGTCTGGGCCTGCTCCTCCACGACGGAGATGAGCCGGTTCCACATGACCTGCATGCGGATCCGCATGAGCGCGTCGTTGCTGTTCATGGGGTGACCTCGCGTCAGGGACGCTGTTGGGTCGGAGTGCCGGTGGCGCCGGGGACGGAGTCCCGGCGCTCCATGACGATGTGACCGAGGGGGTGGACGGTGGCCCGGAAAGGGGCGGTGACCACCGTGGCCGTGTCCTTCTCGACGATCACGGCGGGCCCCTGGACGGTGGCGCCAGGCGCGAGCGTGTCGCGCTCGTAGTGCGGCACCGTCACGTACTCGCCGGTGTCGGTGTCCAGCAGGCGCCGCTCGCCGGTGGGCGGGGGCGCGGCGACCGGCGCCGCCGGGGGCACGGCCTCCACCGGCTCTGCGCGGGTGCTCACCAGCAGCACCCAGGTCAGGATCTCGATCTCCAGATCCGGGATGGTGCGCTCGTAGAGACGGTGGTACTCGGCCTCGAAGCGCTCGCGCAGGCGCGCGCCAGCGTCCGGGCCCAGGCGCTCGGCCTCCACCCGCACCGGGATCTCCACCCCCACCTCGTGGCCCTGGCCCACGTAGCGCATGAAGGCGGTGCGGGTCTCGACGAGCTCGCGCCCGCCGGCGCCGGGCTCCACCACGCCCCAGGCCTCGGCGCGCATTCCGTCGAGGAGGGCGTTGGTGGACTCGGGGTCCAGGGTGCCCAGCCGCTGGTAGTGGCTGCGGGTGACCTCGTAGGCCACCGGCGCCCGCAGGAAGCCGATGGCCGACCCGACGCCGGCGCCGGGCGGCACCACCACCCGGTGCATGCCGAGCTTCTCCGCCATGCGCGCGGCGTGCACCGGCGCCGCGCCGCCGAAGGCCACCAGCGTTCGCGCCTCGATGAACTTGCCGCTCTCGATGGCGTGCACCCGGGCGGCGTTGGACATGTTCTCGTCCACCATCTCGGACACGCCCAGCGCCGCCAGCGGCGTCGACAGCCCCTGGGGCTCGCCCACCACCCGCGCCAGCGCCTGCTCGGCACGCTCGCGATGCAGGCGCATGGCGCCGCCGGCGAAGTTGTCCGGGTCGATGCGCCCGAGCACCAGGTCGGCGTCGGTCACGGTGGGGGCCTCGCCGCCGAGCCCGTAGCAGGCGGGGCCCGGATCGGAGCCCGCGCTTTCCGGCCCGACGGCGATGCGTCCCATGGCGTCGATGCTGGCGATGGAGCCGCCGCCGGCGCCGATCTCCACCATCTCGATGACCGGGATGCGCAGCGGCAGCCCGCTGCCTTTCAGGAACCGGTACACCCGCGCCACCTCGAAGGTGCGGCTGGTCTGGGGCTGGCCGTCGTCGATGAGGCAGATCTTGGCCGTGGTGCCGCCCATGTCGTAGGACACCACGTCCTCGATGCCCAGCTCGCGGGCGATGTGGGCGGAGAAGATGGCGCCGCCCGCGGGGCCGGACTCCACCAGGCGCACCGGGAAGCGCGCCGCGGTGTCGAGGGTGGTGATGCCGCCGCCGGAGAGCATCAGGTACAGCGGGCAGCGCACCCCCTCGTCGGCCAGCGCCCGCTCGAGTCGGTGCAGGTGCCGGCTCATGAGCGGCTGCACGTAGGCGTTGGCGCAGGCGGTGGAGATCCGCTCGTACTCGCGCATCTCGGGCGAGACCTCGGACGACAGCGTGATCTCCGCATCCGGCAGGCGTGCGGCCAGGATCTCCCGTGCCCGTTGCTCGTGGGCCGGGTGCAGGTAGCTGTGCAGGAAGCCGATGGCGAGGCTGCGCACCTCTTCACGCTCCAGCGTCGGCACCAGCGCCTCCACCTGCGCCTCGTCCAGGGGCACCAGCACCTTGCCGTGGGCGCTCACCCGCTCGCGGACCGGCAGGCGCAGTGCCCGCGGCACCAGCGGGCGCGGCAGATCGATGTTCAAATCGTACTGCTCGTAGCGGTTCTCGTTGCGCATCTCGATGCTGTCACGGAACCCTTCGGTGGTGAGCAGCGCGGTGGGCGATCCCTTGCGCTCGATGAGCAGGTTCGTCGCGAGGGTCGTCCCGTAGATGAAGACCGAGACCTCGCCAGGCGCCACGCCGGCGTTCGCGAGCGCCTCGCGCAGCGCGCCGAGGACGCCGCGCTCCGGCGCGTCGTGGGTGGTGAGGGTCTTCGCCGTGTACCGCCCGGTGCCCGTCTCGAGCGCCACGTCCGTGAAGGTGCCGCCGATGTCGGCGCCGACGCGCGCCGCGGTCGCTGGACTCAAGGCTGGATTTCCCTGCTCGCGGATAGCGGACAACTGGGCGCGCCGGAGTGTATCACCGCCCCACGGCGCAGGCGCCGACTTGCCAGCGGCGCACCGTGTTCGACGCCGACCGGATCTTGAACGGCAGGTGCGCACGCTTCGCGTAGCGCCTGGCCGAGCGCGGCGTGCACCTGGCGCGTGACGCGTGGCCGGAGAATGGCGAGCGCGGCCACCGCCCCCGGACACGCCGGTGGCGCAGGACGCCAGCTCCTGACACGCGGACGCCGTGATCACCCTGGCGGAGTCGCGGCCGGCGCGGGGCGCCACGGGACCACTCTCGCGGCGGCCCTGGTCGGGAGGGAGGCACGGCAGGGCGGGTGCGACTTCCCCGGCGTCGGCGCGAAAGTGTGGGCCTTCGCACCGGAGCTCTCGGCGCCGCTGGACGCCCGGCCGCGCCCGCCCCGTCGTCCCTGGACCGGGGCACGGCATCGGTGGGATGCTATCAGCAGTTCGCGCTGCAGCCGGCGCCGGCGGTTTGGCGATGTGGCCTCGCGCGAGGCGCTCAGGCTGTCGGAATTCTTGACACATTGCCCGGGGAAGCTCATTCCGCACCGCAAGACCAGCTGTTAGAACAATGCACTAGCGATTTCGGCCCAGAATTTGCACACAAATTTGCAGGCACCTTTGGGGCTGAAACGGAAGCGACCGCCCATGACAATTCGACGCAATGCACTGCCCACGACCGTGGCACTCCTCCTGCTCGGCGCGGCGCCGGGTGTGGCGCTGGCCGAGCTCGGCGACCCGCCGGTCTGGAACCTGTGGGACGGGCAGATCGGCACCAGCACCGTCCAGACCGGGCACGGCTCGCGAGTCACGCTGTGCGGCACCGCCGACTGCGGCGGCGACCAGAGCTCGCCTCCCGGCACACCCAACCCGAATCCCACCAACGCGGGCGTCGCCATCTTCGAGGTGGACACCGTCGGCCCCATCCGTTCCGACGGCGTGACTCCCTTCTTCAACAGCGCCGGCACCGGCCACATCAACCCGTTCCTGCGCTTCCAGCACAACGAGAACCAGGCGGGGCAGCCCTACGGCGGGCAGGGCAGCCACTCCTCGGGCGGCGTGGAGGCGGCCTACAACACCGACGATCGCTCCTGGCCGAACGTGCGAACACTCCAGGATGACTCGGACTTCGTGAACCAGGCCAAGGATGCGAACCAGTACAACCACTCGGTGCGCATCGGCGACATCGTGCAGTTCAACGCCGACGGCGTCGAGGACGCGACCGGCGGCTTCTTCGGGTTCTGGCTCGACATCAACGAGCCGGGCACCGACACCAAGCGCACCATCCTCATGGACGAGCTCGAGTTCTTCGTCTCCGATCGGGCGGACCTAAACAAGTACGTGCCCCAGCCCAACCCGACCAACACGAACACCACGTCTCCGGAGCCCGGGCACGGCACGCTGGCGCGGGTAGATTTCGACGCGAACGGGAACGAGATCGCGGTCGCCGGCAGCGAGGCCACCAAGATCTGGGACATGGACTTCGACACCTACATACCGAACGAGTCGAAGAGCTCCTGCGTGAACATCGCGAACGCCAACGGCAGTGACAGCGAAGGCTGCCAGGCAGTCCTGCTGGACAGCCGCCAGGGCACCGCCGGCAGCGGCGACTTCGACATGCGGGTGATGCTGTCCGTGGACCTGTTCAAGGACGGCGCCGGCAACCTGCTGGAGAACAGCTACGTCTATCTGTACAACTTCATGGGCGCGGTGGACGACCAGCTGGAGCTGGCCTCGGCGGGCTTCGAGGAGTGGATCACGGTCTCCAGCGTGCAGCCGCCACCGCCGGACGGCGTGGGTGAGCCCGGTACGGTGGCCCTCCTGGCCCTGGGAGTTGCCGGCTTCGTGCGCCTGCGCCGGAGCCGCTGACCGGGGCGGTCGCCGCCGGGGCCGGCCGCCCCGAATTGAGCGCCACGGTGAGCGCCACGGCGGCACCACCGCAGCGTTGCCCGCGCCTCTCCGCCAGGCGCCGGAGGGTTCGATTGGTTCCTGATCGCGCAACCACGAGGCGTGCGTCCGCCGCCGCCCGGACGTGCCGCTATCGATCCGCCGCATGTGCGGCGTTGCTCGCGCTGGTATCGGGCGCCGTCGGGGCCGCGGCGCAGCAGGACCCATCGCGGGAATACTTTCACTTCTACGAGAGCGCCGCGTCGTACTTCGCGGAAGGGGACTACGATGCGGCGATCATCGAGCTGAAGAACGCCCTGCAGATCAATCCCGCGCACGTGCCGTCCCGAGTCCTGCTGGGGCGCGCGTACCTGCGCTCCGGAGCGGCCTCCGCCGCGGCGAAGGAGCTGACGCAGGCGCTGTACTACGGCGCCGACGAGGAGCTCGCCCTGGTGCCCCTGGGCAACGCCCTGCTCCTGCAGCGCAAGCACGAGGAGATTCTCGAGCGCATCAAGCCCCGGGATCCGGCGTCCAGCGGCGGCGCGGGGGTGCTCTCCATTCGCGGCCAGGCCCATCTGGAGCTCGGGCAGATGGACGAGGCCGAGCTCGCGTTCCGGGAAGCCATCTGGATGGCGCCCACCCAGGCCGAGCCGCGGCTCGGCCTCGCCAGCGTGCTGGCGGTGCGCGGTGACCTGAGCGGGGCGCAGCGGCTGCTGGACGAGGCGGGCAGGCTCGATCCGCACAGCCCGGAGGTCTGGTTCCGCAAGGGGCAGCTGCGGCTGCTGGCTGGTGATCCACAGCAGGCGCTGGAGCTGTTCGACCGCACCCTGGCCAGCGCGCCCGATCACATGCGCGCGAGGCTGGCCCGGGCGCGGCTGCACATTCAGCGGGAAGACTTCGAGGCCGCCCGCACGGACGCGGACCACATCCTGTCCGTGGTGCCGGAGGACGCCCACGCGGCCCTCCTGTCCGCCCAGGCCAACGCCAGCCTGGGCCGGGCCACCCAGGCTGGCGAAGCCTTCGCGCGGGCGGCGCAGCGCATCGCCGAGATCGACGGTGACTTCCTCTGGCGCAACCCCGCTGCGCTGGTCCTCGCGGGCAAGATCAGCTTCGTGCAGCGTGACTTCGAGAAGGTCAACCGCTACCTCACGCGCTATCTGGGCCTGCGCCCCGAAGGGTCGCCCGTGGTGCGCCGGCTGCTCGGACGCGCGCGGTTGGAGACCGGCAACCCGAAGGGCGCGGTGGATGTGCTCGAGCCGCTGGTGCGCAATGAGCCGAAGGACGCCGAGGCGCTGGCGCTGCTGGGCGAGGCGTACCTGCGCGCGCGCATGTACCACCACGCCACCGACGTCCTCGAGCGGGCATCGGCGCTGGCCACGGACGACCCGGAGGTGCGCCGTCGCCTCGCGCTCGGACGGATGGGCATCGGGCGGACCTCGGAGGCGATCTTGGCGCTGAAGCAATCCTTCGCCCTCGACGCGACCGGCATGGGCTCCGGGCTGCTGCTCGCCTTCATCCAGATCCGGCACGGCGAGATCGATGCAGCGCGCCGCACCGCGGCGGAGCTCGCGGCACGCTTTTCCGACAATCCGGTGACCGAGAACCTCGTGGGCGTGGTCGAGCGCAGCGCCGGTGATCTGGATGCCGCGCGGGCCGCGTTCGTCCGGGCCCTGGAGCTGGATGCAGGATTCGAGCCGGCTGCGTTCAACCTCGCCGGGCTGGAGCTCGCCGAAGGCAGGCCGGACGTGGCAGCCGCTCACTACTGGCGCATCCTCGAACGCAATTCGCGATCGGCACGCGCCTTCACGGGGCTGTCGGAGATCGCACAATCCCGGGGGGAGCTGGACGAGGCAATCCGGCTGCTGGAAAAGGCGGTGGCGCTGGCGCCGGACGCCGTCGAGCCGTACCTGCGCTTGAGCCTGCATCAGCTGAGCCTGAAGAAGCCCGAGGAAGCGCTGCGCACCATGCGGGCCATCGCGGATCGCCATCCGGAGAACGCCCGTGTGCAGCAGGCGCTGGCGCGCACGCAGCTCTCCACGGGGCAGCAGCGCGACGCGATACAGACGCTGCGCAACGCGTCGCGTCTGGCCGGCTACGCCGGTGAGATGCTGCTCGACATCGGTGAGATGCAGCAGGCCGCGGGCGATCACGAAGGGGCCGCGTGGAGCTACCAGAAGGCGATCGAGACCGACAGCCGCAACGCGGCCCGCGCGTCACTGGTCAGGCTGCAGCTTGCCACCGGCGAGGTCGAGAAGACGCTCGAAGTTGTCCGCGCCCTCAGGGAACAGGAGCCCGACAATCCACTCGGTCTGATCCTGCACGCCGAGATCATGGCGCATCAGGGTCGCTTCGACGTCGCCGTCGCCGACTACGAGGCCGCCCTCGCGCTCGCCGAGAGCACCGACGCAACGATCGGGATGTTCGAGGTCTTGATGACCGCAGGCCGGCAGACGGATGCCCTCGAGCGTCTCGAGCGATGGGTCGCGCGGCATCCGGACGACGTACGGGCGAAGCGCGCGCTCGGACTGGGATACATCGCCAGCGGCCGCCTCGATCGCGCGGAGGCCCTGCACGACGAGCTGCTGCGGTTGCTTCCGGACGACCCGCTGGTGCTCAACAACCTGGCGCGCATGTACCAGCTTAGGAAGGATCCGCGGGCGCGGCGCTTCGCACAGCGTGCGCTCGAGCTGGCGCCTGGGTGGCCCGTCGTGCTCGACACCCTGGGATGGATTCTGGTCACCGAGGGCGAGCCGGAGGAGGGGTTGCGGCTTCTGCGCGACGCACACGCGCGCGCGTCGCGCAACCCGCTGATCCGCTACCACGTGGCCGCCGCGCTGAGCGAGCTGGGACGCAACCGGGAAGCGCTGCAGGAGCTGGACTTCATCCTCGCCGCGCAGTCCGACGTCAGCTGGATCGACGAGGTTCGCGCCCTGCGCGAGAAGGTGGCAGGCCGCTAGACGCGCACCGGCGTGGCCCATCGCAGCGCCGATCCGCCTTCCATCCGCGGAGACGCTCGCGCAATCGCCCGGTTGCCGACTCAGCGTCCGGCCCGCGTTGCCGCCAGGCACACTGCCGCCGGGCGCAACGCACCGCCCGCGCGGCGCTCTTGACGAGCGTGAGCCAGTGTCCGTTCATTCGCTGCGGTGCGTGCTTCCCGCCGGGTGGACGCTTGCGGCCGCGGCGGTAGTATCCGGGCCGGCATTACAGGCGGAGCGTGTCAGATGGGTGTGGAAGTCAGCGGGATTCTGGGGTTGCTGGTCCTGATCGCGGATATCTGGGCCATCCTGCGGGTGGCGCAGAGCAGCGCGTCCACCGGCGCCAAGGCGCTGTGGATCGTGCTGATCCTCGTGCTGCCGGTGCTCGGGCTGATCGTGTGGCTGATCGCGGGGCCCGGTCGCGGCTGACCACGCAGCGCGCGGCACCGCGGGGCGCTACCGGGGCCCGTCGACCGCGCCGTCGAGCGCCTCGGCGAGACGCTCGTTCAGGGTGCGCAGCACCGTGACTCGCGCGTAGCGCTTGTCGTTGCCTTCCACCAGCGACCACGGTGCCGACGCGGTGCTGGTGTACTGCACCATGTCGTTCACCGCCAGCTCGTACTCCGGCCACAGGGCGCGGTTGCGCCAGTCCTCGTCGGTGAGCTTCCAGCGCTTGTAGGGGGTCTGCTCGCGCGCCTTGAAGCGCACGAGCTGCTCCTGCGGCGTGATGTGGATCCAGTACTTCACGAGCACCACGCCGTGCTCGGTGAGCTGGGACTCGAAGTCCACGATCTCGGCGTAGGCTCGGCGCCACTCCTGCTCCGTGGCGAACCCCTCCACCCGCTCCACCAGCACGCGCCCGTACCAGGAGCGGTCGAACATGGCGACACGCCCGGCGCGCGGCAGCCGGCGCCAGAAGCGCCACAGGTAGTGCTGCGCCGCCTCCTCGTCGGTGGGTGCGGCGAAGCCGTGCACCTGGTAGTTGCGCGCGTCCAGCCCCGCCGCGACCCGGCGCACGGCGCCGCCCTTGCCGGCGGCGTCCGGGCCCTCGAAGACCAGCACGCAGGCAATCCCGCGCCGGCGGGTCTCCAGGTGCTGGACGTAGAGCCGCTCCTGCTCGAGGCGCAGCTGCTCGCGGTAGGCGTCCTTATCGAGGCGGGCCGACATGTGGAGCTGCGAGAGTACCGTGGGCACACCCGCCGTCTCGGCCCGTGCGTGCCGGATGTCCTGCGGCGCATCCTTGCCCGGTGGTTTTCCCGGCTGCGCGTCGCGGTCTGCCTTCTTGCCGGCGCCCTTCTTCGCGGGTCGAGCCGCGTGGCGCGCGTCCTCGAGCTCCTGGCGCAGCCGCTGCTCCACCTGCACCTTGTCGATGTGCCGGCGCAGCTCGTCGCGCACCGTGGTCGCGATGGCGAGCGTCCTGTAGTGCTCGTCCGCGCCCTCGACAATGGACCAGGGTGCCTTGGCGGTGTTGGTGCGCGTGATCACCCGCTCCGCGGCCGCCACGAAATCGTCGTACCGCTGCCAGTGGTCCCAGTCACGCTCGGTCACCCGGCCCCGCGTCACCGGGTCGGATTCCAGCGCCCGCAGCCGCTCCTCCTGTCCGGCGCGGCTCAGGTGCATCCAGAACTTGATGATGGCCGCACCGTCCTCGGCCAGCGCGTTCTCGAAGGCGACGATGCGGTCGATGCGACGATCCAGCTCCGCGTCATCGATGCGCCCGTACGCCCGGTCCAGCACCGGCGGCGAGTACCAGGAGCTGAGGAACATGCCGATCCGCCCCCGCGGCGGCAGCGACAGCCAGTAGCGCCAGAACTCCGGGCGCTCGCGCTCGATGTCCGCCGGCTCGTCGAAGGCGTTGGTCTGCAGCCAGCGCGGATCCATCCAGCCGTTGAGGACGTTCACCGTCTCGCCCTTGCCGGCACCGTCCACGCCCGCAAACACCAGCAGCACCCGTACGTGCTCGATCTCGCGCAGCTCGCGCTGCAGCTCCAGCAGCTCCTGGCGCAATGCCGGCGCGTTCTTGCGGAAGACCTTCCGCGGGACCGTGCGGCCGAGCTCGGCCGTCTCGAACATGGCGATGCCGGGCATGGGACCGCTCGGTTGCGAGTGCCCGGGTACTCTACGGGCCGCGCCGCCGAGATGGAAATTCGCGCGGGGAGATGGGGACCGAGGGCGATTTCCCCCACGAGCGGGGAGAGGGAGACCCGATCCCTGGCGATCGGCGTGGATTCTCCCTCTCCCCCTTGGCTCGAGGATGAGTGGGTCGGGATGAGGGGGTTGCGCGTCAGCCGGTGACGGTGCCCGTGGAGTGGGCTCCGTAGTACTGCTGCGCCTTGCTGACCTTGCGCTTCGGCACCCGGTCGTTGTTGCGCCAGTAGTTCGAGGCCGCCGCGACGCCGCTGCCGGGCACGACGTCGATGCCCACGTCCAGCATGGCCATCTCGGCGCCGGCGATGGCGCCCATCAGCATCAGCTCGTTGAGGTCGCCCAGATGGCCGATGCGGAAGAGCTTGCCCGCGACCTTCGACAGGCCGGCGCCCAGCGCCAGGTTGTAGCGCCGGAACGCCACGTCGATGACGTGGGCGCCGTTGATTCCCTCTGGCACCATTACCGCCGTCACCGTGTCCGAGTACCACCTGGGGTGCCGGGCGCACAGCCCGAGCCCCCAGCCTTGCGTGACCGCCGCGCGCACGCCCTCGGCCAGGTAGTGGTGGCGGCTGAAGATGAGCTCGAGACCTTCCTCTTCGATGATGTCCAGCGCCTCGCGCAGCCCGTAGAGCATGGGCAGCGCCGGCGTGTACGGGAAGTAGCCGATCTTGTTGGTGGCGATCATGTCGGCGAGATCGAAGTAGCAGCGCCGCGAGGTGGCGGTCTCCCGGGCGGCCAGGGCCTTCGGGCTCGCCGCGAGGATGCCGAGGCCCGCTGGCAGCATGAGCCCTTTCTGGGAGCCGCTGACCGCCAGGTCGACCCGCCACTCGTCCATGCGGAAGTCGATGCTGGCCAGCGAGCTCACCGCGTCCACGAACAGCATCGCCGGGTGGCCGCAGGCGTCCATCACCTTGCGCAGCCCCGCGATGTCGCTGGTCACGCCGGTGGCGGTCTCGTTGTGGCAGGCGAGGATGCCCTTGATGCGGTGCCCGCGGTCGGCGCGCAGCACCTCCTCGGTGCGCTCCAGCGGCACCCCCTCGCCCCACGGCACGTCCAGCACCTCCACCTCGAATCCCAGGCGCTGGGCCATGTCGATCCACAGGTGGCTGAACTGGCCGAAGCGCGAGGCCAGGACCTTGTCGCCGGGTGACAGGGTGTTGGTGAGCGCCGCCTCCCAGGCGCCGGTGCCCGAGGACGGGAACACGAACACCTGCCCGCTCTCGGTCTTGTAGACCTTCTTCAGATCCTCGAGGACGCTGCTGGAGAGATCGGGGAACTTCGATGACCGGTGGTCCTCCATGGCCACCATCATGGCGCGCTGCACGCGGTCGGGAATGTTGGTGGGGCCGGGGACGAACAGGAAGTTGCGGCCGGGGATGCGGGACATGGGGGATACCTCTGGTCGGAGAATGCGGCGGATCCGGACTCGCGCTCGCCGTCAGGCCACGTGGCTGCGCACGCTCATGCCCGGGTAGATGGGAAAGCGCCGGCACAGGGCGTCCACCCGCTGGCGTGCCGCGCGCTCGGCGGCGCCGTTGTCCTGTGGGTTTGCAGCCAGCGCGTCCAGCACCGAGGCGATGAGCTCGCCGGTCTCGCGGAACTCGGCGGCGCCGAAGCCGCGGGTGGTGGCGGCCGGGCTCCCGAGGCGGATGCCCGAGGTGACGGTGGGCTTCTCGGGATCGAACGGGACGCCGTTCTTGTTGCAGGTGATGCCGGCGCGGTCGAGGCTCTCCTCTGCCACCTTGCCGGTGAGCCCCTTGGGCCGCAGGTCCACCAGCAGCAGGTGGGTGTCGGTGCCCCCGGAGACGATGCCGAAGCCGTGGCCCAGCAGTGTGTCCGAGAGCGTCCGCGCGTTGTCGATCACGCGCTTCGAGTAGGCCTTGAAGGACGGCTCCAGGGCCTCGCGGAAGGCCGCGGCCTTGCTGGCGATGATGTGCATCAGCGGTCCGCCCTGGAGGCCCGGGAACGCCGCCGAGTTGATCTTCTTGCCCAGCGCCTCGTCGTTGCTGAGGATGAGTCCGCCGCGCGGGCCGCGCAGGGTCTTGTGGGTGGTGGTGGTCACCACGTGGGCGTGGGGCAGGGGGCTCGGGTGCACGCCCGCCGCCACCAGCCCCGCGAAGTGGGCCATGTCCACGTGCAGGAACGCGCCCACCTGGTCGGCGATGGCGCGGAAGCGCGCGAAGTCGATGACGCGCGGATAGGCCGAGCCGCCGGCGATGATGAGCTTCGGGCGATGCTCGCGGGCGAGCGCCTCCACCTCGTCGAAGTCGATGCGCCCGTCGTCGCGGCGCACGCCGTACTGCACCGCGTTGAACCACTTGCCCGAGAGGTTGGGCGCGGCGCCGTGGGTGAGATGCCCGCCCGCGGCCAGCGACATGCCGAGGATGGTGTCCCCGGGCTCGAGCAGCGCGAGCATCACGCACTGGTTGGCCTGGGCACCGGAGTGGGGCTGCACGTTGGCGTAGGCGCAGTCGAACAGCCGGGTCGCGCGTTCGATGGCCAGGCGCTCGGCCACGTCCACGTGCTCGCAGCCGCCGTAGTAGCGCCGCCCGGGATAGCCCTCGGCGTACTTGTTGGTGAGCACCGAGCCCTGGGCCTCGAGCACCGCGCGCGACACGATGTTCTCCGACGCGATGAGCTCGATCTGGTGGCGTTGCCGGTGCAGCTCGCTCTCGATGCTGTGGGCGAGATCGGGATCGGTCTCGGCCAGGGTGGCGCCGAAGAAGGTGGCCAGGTTCGAGGGATCGTGGAAGTCCGCGGCGGTGTCGGACGTGATGCTCATGAGATGCTCCTGGGTCTGGGATTCGATGGCGGCCGCGCGTGGCCGGGTTCAGGCGACGCGGTCCGGCGGCGCGTCGCCGGCGAAGAAGGCCCGCGCGTTGTCCAGCACGCGCATGCCCATGGCGACCCGTGTCTCCACGGTGGCGCTGCCCAGGTGGGGCAGCAGCACCACGTCGTCGCGCTCCAGCAGGCCGGGTGTGACCCGCGGCTCCGCCTCGAACACGTCCAGGCCGGCGCCGGCGATGTGTCCCTGGGCGAGGGCGTCCACCAGCGCCGCCTCGTCCACCACGTCGCCGCGGGCGGTGTTGATGAGGAAGGCACCGGGGCGCATGGCGCGCAGGCGTCCGGCGTTGATCAGGTGGCGGTTCTCAGGGGTCGCCGGGCAGTGCAGCGACACGAAGTCCGCCTCGGCCAGCAGCGCCTCCACCGAGTCGGTGGCGGTGGCCGCCACCGCGTCGACGTCCTCGCGCGCCGGGGGGAACGGGTCGTGGAACAGGATCCGCATTCCGAAGCCGTGATGGGCGCGCTGCGCGACGGCCTGGCCGATGCGGCCGAAGCCGATGATGCCGAGCGTCTTGCCCGTGACCTGGGTGCCCATCATGTGCGTGGGCCGCCAGCCGCTCCACGCGCCGGCGCGCAGGTGACGCTCGCCCTCGCCCACGCGCCGCGCCACGGCGAGCAGCAGGGCCATGGCCAGATCCGCGGTGGCGTCGGTGAGCACCTCGGG
The DNA here is from genome assembly GCA_041593595.1 of Gammaproteobacteria bacterium. Classification (GTDB taxonomy): domain Bacteria; phylum Pseudomonadota; class Gammaproteobacteria; order HK1; family HK1; genus JBFHNV01. The sequence goes on along the minus strand of JBFHNV010000011.1, from coordinate 13,405 downwards.
CGTGTTGGTGACCACCAGCCCGCGTGCTTTCGCGGCGGCCACGTCGATGTTGTTGAAGCCGACGCCGAAGTTGCCGATGAAGCGCGCCCGCAGCGGGTCGGCGGACAGCACCCTCGTGTCGATGCGGTCGGTCACCGTGGGGAACACGGCGTCCGCCGCGCCGAAGGCGGCGCGCAGCGCGTCCGCGCTCATGGGCGCGTCGTCGCGGTTCAGCTGCACCTGGAAGTGCTCGGCGAGGGCCTGCTCCACCGGCTCGGGCCAGCGGCGGGTGACGATGACGGTGGGCTTGCTCACGGGGAGGCTCCTCGGGTCGAGTCCAGCGCGGACGCGGCCGGCACGCGCACCAGCGACACTTGCAGGGGCGCGGCGCCGCCCTCGTAACCGATCGCTGGGCGCGGAAGTTTGGAAATCAACTCTGCGATATGGAATATTAAAAAACTATCTGATGGTCTTGTAAACTGCATCAAATATCAGCATGCAATAATAAAAACTGATGGAAGCGCTGAAGAAACGGCTGCCGCCTGCCAACAGCCTGGTGGTCTTCGAGGCGGTGGCAAGGCACACCAGCTTCACCCGCGCGGCGCGTGAGCTGGGCGTGACCCAGGCCGCCGTGAGCCGCCAGGTGCAGCTGCTGGAGGACCACCTGGGGGTCAAGCTGTTCGCCCGCCTGCACCGCAGCGTGCGCCTCACCGGCGAGGGCGAGAGCCTGCACGAGGCGGTGTCCATCGGGCTCGGCCACATTGCCCGCGCGGCGGAGGAGCTGCGCCGGGTGCAGGACATGGCGGACGTCACCGTGTCGTGCAGCGTCACGTTCGCCTCCTACTGGCTCATGTCGCGCATCGCGACGTTCCGCGCCGAGTTCCGCGACGTGGACATCCGCATGCTGGCCTCGGCGCGGGTGCGCGATCTGGCCGTCTCCGGCATCGATCTGGCGGTGCGCTACGGGCGCGGCACCTGGCCCGGTGTCGCCACCGACTATCTGTTCGGCGACGAGGTGCTGGCGGTGTGCGCCCCTGCCTACGCCGAGCGGCACGGGCCGTTCGACACGCTGCAATCCCTGGCCGACGCCACCCTGCTGCACCTGGCGAAGTTCGACCGCAACTGGGTCACCTGGGAGGCGTGGCTGGCGGCCTTCGGCATGGACGTGCCGGCAACGGCGCGCAGCCAGTACTTCGACAACTACATGGTGCTCATCAATGCCGCCGTGCGCGGCGCCGGGATCGCCCTGTGCGGCGGCCGGCTCGCGGAGGACTTCATCGAGCGCGGCGAGCTCGTGCGCGCCACCGAGCGCACCCTCGAGTCCGAGTTCTCCTTCTACCTGCTCTACCCGGACAGCCGGCCCTTGAGCGTGCATGCCGGACGCTTCCGCGACTGGCTGCTGGAGGAGGCCCGCGGCGCCGACTGAGCCACAGGCCCCGCCCATCAGGCGAAAGCGGTATCGTCCCCGCCCATGTTCCTGGACCTGCGGCTTTGGGATCTGACCGCCGGCCTGCGCGGGCGCATCGCCTTCGCCGTGCTGGTGGGCGTGGCGGCGGCCACCGTGGGCGTGGCGCGGCTCGCGCTGCTGGGCTGGCTGCTGGGCCGGGTCCTCGAGGGCGCCCCCCTCGAGTCCCTCCTGGTCCCCGCGCTGGGGGTGGCGGGCGTCATGGCGCTGCGCGGGGCGCTGGAATACGCCCGCGCCATGGTGGCCCACGAAACCGCGGCGCGGGTGCAGCTGGCCCTTCGCGAGCGGCTGTTCGACCAGGTGGTGAGCCTCGGGCCCGCCCACTTCGGGCTCACCCGCACCGGCGACGCGCTGCTCGCCATGGTGGAGGGGGTCGAGCGCCTGGAGATCTACTTCGGGCAGTTCCTGCCGCAGCTGTTCGTGGCGGCGCTCACGCCGCTCGCGATCTTCGCGCTGCTGGCGGTCTTCGACCTGCCCCTGGCGGCACTGCTGCTCGCCTTCGCCTGGTTCACCCTGCTCGCGCCCACGGTGTTCCAGAAGTGGGACAGCGCCGCGTCCATGCGCCGGCGCGATGCCTACCATGCCTTCGCCGCGGAGTTCCTGGACGCCATCCAGGGGCTCGCCACGCTGAAGGCCTTCGGCCAGGGGGCGGCCCGCGGGCGGCTGCTGGCCGAGAAGGCCCACGAGGTGTTCCGCAGCACCATGTGGGTGCTCGCCACCAACTCGCTCACCCGTGGCATCACCGACACCGGCATCGCCGTGGGCGCGGCGGCGACGCTGGCGGTGGGCGCGTACCGGGTGCAGGACGGCGCCACCACCCTGCCGGTGCTGCTCATGGTGCTCATGGCGGGGGTGGAGACCTTCCGCCCGCAGCGGGATCTGCGCACCCTGCTGCATGACGGCATGGTGGGGCTGTCTGCCGCCCAGGGGATCTTCGCGCTGCTGGAGGCGCGGCCTGCCGTCACCTGGCCCGGGACGCGCGAGCAGACCGCCGACGCCAGCGTCGCGTTCGAGGGCGTGTCCTTCGCCTACCCGGGCGGTCGCGCCGCGGCCCACGTGGGGCTGGAGTTCCACGCCGCCAGTGGCGAGCGCGTGGGCTTCGTGGGCGCCAGCGGCGCCGGCAAGTCCACCATCGTGAAGCTGCTGCTGCGCTTCCACGATCCCGATGCCGGCATCGTACGGGTGGGGGGCGTGGACGTCCGCGAGCTCACCCCCGACGCCCTGTACCACCACGTGGCGGTGGTGAGCCAGGACACGTACCTGTTCCACGGCACGGTGGAGGAGAACCTGCGCTTCGGCCGACCGCAGGCCACGCAGGCCGAGCTCGAGCGCGCCGCGCGACAGGCCAACGCCCACGAGTTCATCCACCGCCTGCCCCAGGGCTATGCCACGGTCATCGGCGAGCGCGGCATCCGCCTGTCCGGAGGCCAGCGCCAGCGCATCGCCATCGCCCGGGCACTGCTGCGCGATGCGCCCATCCTGGTGCTGGACGAGGCCCTGTCGGCGGTGGACGCGGAGAACGAGGCGGTGATCCAGGAGGCCCTGGACCGGCTGATGCGGGGGCGCACGACGCTGGTGTTCGCCCATCGCCTGTCCAGCGTCATCGACTGCGATCGCATCCTGGTGCTGGAGGCGGGCCGGGTGGTGGAGCAGGGCACGCACCGGGAGCTGTTGGCGGCACGCGGGCGCTACCACGCGCTCATGGCGTCGCAGGTGGAGAGCGACACCGGCGCCGGCGCGGCGCTACTGGACGAGACTGCCGAGGACGACTCCGCCGCGGGGATCGATCATGCCCAGGCGCCGCCGCCCGCCGACGACATCCTGAAGGCGGAGGGTCTCGGCTGGGGCGGGGTGATCCGCGAGCTCACCCGCCAGGTGCGGCCTTGGAAGGGCCGGCTCACGCTCACCTTCACCTTCGGCGTGGTGCGGGTGCTGGCCTTCATCGGCGTCGGCGTTCTCAGCGCGCTGGCGGTGGCGGCGGTGAAGCAGGGCGAGCCCTTCTCACACTGGCTGTGGGCCCTCGCGGTGGTAGCGCCGCTGGCGGGCGTGCTGCACTGGCTCGAGTCCTGGGTGGCCCACGACATGGCCTTCCGCATGCTGGCGCAGATGCGCATCGATCTCTTCGCCAAGCTCGATGCCCTGGCGCCGGCGTTCCTGGTGCGGCGCCGCTCCGGCGATCTGGTGGCCATGGCCACCCACGACGTGGAGCTGGTGGAATACTTCTTCGCGCACACGGTGGCGCCGGCCTTCGTGGCGGTGCTGGTGCCGAGCGCGGTGATGGCGGTGCTGTGGCACCACAGCCCGCCCCTGGCGGTGGCGCTGGCGCCGTTCATGCTGGTGGTGGCCTGCAGCCCCTTCCTGCTGCGCCGGCGCATCGACGACCTGGGCTCGCGGGCGCGGGAGTCCATGGCCGAGCTCAACGCCCACGTGGTGGATAGCGTGCAGGGCCTGCACGAGATCGCCGCTTTCCAGCAAGTCGCGCGGCGCAAGGGCGAGTTCACCCGCCGGGTGCGCGACCACCTGGCCATCCGGCTGCCGTTCTTCCGCCACCTCACCTGGCAGACCGCGGCGCTTGAGACCGCCATCGGCCTGGGCGGCCTCGCGGTGGTGATGACCGGCGCGTGGCTCGTGCAGGCGGGACAGGTGCCTGCGGAGCGGCTGCCGCTGCTCACCCTGCTGGCTCTGTCGTCGTTCCTGCCGGTGTCCGAGATCGCCCACGTGGGCCGCCAGCTGGCCGACACCCTGGGCGCCACCCGGCGCCTGCACGCGGTGCACCGCCAGCCGGTGCCGGTGGCGGACGGTCCCGGCGTGGAGCTGGACGGGGCCGGCGGCATCCCGGACGTGCCCGCGCTGGCCATGGACGGCGTCACGTTCCGCTACGAGGGGCAGCGGGTGGACGCCCTCGAGGAGGTGACCTTCCACGTGCCCGCCGGCGCCACGGTGGCGCTGGTGGGACCCTCCGGCGCGGGCAAGACCACCGCCGCGCATCTGTTCCTGCGCTTCTGGGATCCCCGCGCCGGGCGCGTGCTCATGCACGGCCACGACCTGCGGGACTTCCGCCTGGGTGAGCTGCGGGCGCGCATCGCGCTGGTGAGCCAGGACACCTACCTGTTCAACGAGAGCCTGCGCGCCAACATCTTGATGGCGCGCCCGGGCGCGTCGGACGCGGACGTGGACGAGGCCATCCGCCGGGCGGCGCTGGCCGACTTCGTGGCGTCGCTCCCCGAGGGCCTGGACACGCCGGTGGGCGAGCGGGGCCTGCGGCTGTCGGGGGGGCAGCGCCAGCGCGTGGCCATCGCGCGGGCGTTCCTCAAGGACGCGCCCATCCTGGTGCTGGACGAGGCCACCTCGCATCTGGACGCGGTGAGCGAGGCGGCGGTACGCCACGCGCTGGAGGAGCTCATGAGCCATCGCACGACGGTGGTCATCGCGCATCGCCTGTCCACGGTGCGCAACGCGGACCGCATCGTGGTGCTGGAGCGCGGACGCGTGGCGGAGGTGGGCGACCACGACGCGCTGCTGGCCCGGGGCGGGCTGTACCGGCAGCTGGTGGCGAGGCAGCTCGCGTCGGCGGCGGAATGACGCGCCCGAAGGCGGCGTCCATGCCCTGATGTCACGTTACGAAAGCGCCGGTGCATTCCAGCGCGACGAAAGCGAGTAGATCGCGACCGCGACGCCGGTCAGCCAGACGTAAAACCAAAGATAAACGCTGTGCCGAAGTTTGCGGACGAGTCTCCCATAATCCTCGATCAGTCCGGTATCCGGACCTGACGTATCCGTCGGAAGAATCATGCGTAGCGCCAGCAAGATGCTGACAGCGAACAACGAAAGAGAAACAGCTTGCCCGGTTCCCAGATCGCTCACCGTCGAATCGAGGTTCAGCAACGTGACCATGAGCCCGAGGGAACCTATTGATACGCTGAAAAAGAACTTCCCGTAATCGATATACAGATACGGGACCCTGATTATCTGCTGGCACGCTTGCTCCTTGAGCGCTGCCACGACCTCCTCGCCCCTGAGTCTCACGTCTTCTTGCAACGTATTCATGGCATCTTCACGCATTCGTGCCGGTAGTAGAACTTCCGGCAGCGTGGACACTGCCGAATTCCATCGACCTTTCGCAACGTGGAGTTCCTGCGACCGGCGCCCCCGACGCCACGCAACGTGGCGTTCTTGCGACCGGCGCCCCCGACGCCACGCGACGCGGCGTTCCTGCGAACGGTTCGTATTGCCTGGGTGGACGTCCGCTTGGACCAGAATGGCTTGGACCATAACCCGGCCAGACGAGCCGGCTGCGTTTCTCGAACAGCGCTGGAAGTCGAACCGCGAGGTCTGACGATCGGCGTGTCAAAGAACAGCACCTGATCGCGATGCCGTGGACAGACGTAAGTACTCACGTGAGCAGCTCCTTGATGAAGGCCATTTCCGCGCATGTCGAGTCGGTGACGGCCGCGCGTGGAGTTCCCGTGCTTTTCGGGACCTGGCCGATGACAGCGGGCGACTCTTGTGCACGGCAGGATTCCGCGACCTCAGGCAGGGCGAGGCAGGGCCCGGCGCTTGCGCGGTCCGGAGGCGACGATCGCGCCGGCGTGTGCCCGAGATCGCGGGAAACATCGTGGCACTCCATGGTCGATTGCCAATGGTTACCGCGTATCACGGTTCGGTTGCGGACAGGCTGATCCAAGTCAAGGTGTGCCTTGAGCCGAAAGCGGCCGCGGCATGCCGTGACGACAGGGTGGAGGGGCGGCGGTGAGGCCCTGCCGGAACCAGCCCCTCGATGCGATTGAAGGCCGTGTCGACGGTCGCATCGTCCCTGCGCGCGGCGTTCGAGTTGTTCGAAGGCGTGGCTGGCGCCCACCTCAGTCGTGGGTCCACCCCCCGTCGAAGCGGGCATGATGGAGCCTTCCATCGAGGGCTGTGGCGAACACGTCGATGCAACCGTCGCACCGGGTGCACGCGGTCACGGCACCCGTGAGCGGCGTCGGTCGAGCGCTGCCGCCCTCGGTCACCATCGGCATCCACAGCGAGGTGTACCCGCCCCACTCCCGCCCGTTCCAGGCGCGGTGCATGAGCTCGCCGCGGGGGCCGCGCGCGAACACGTCGAGGCGCCCCGGTCCCCAGCTGCAGGCGGCCGGGGGCCCGGTCAGGCGGCCGGCCACCGTGACGGCCGGGTAGCTGGCCTCGCGCACCTCGGGGACGCCCAGGGACGCGAACTCGCTCCACTGCCGACCGTCCCACCACTTGAGCAGCAGGGCGCCGAGCGCGGCACACACGAACACCGCGATCCGGTCGGTGCCGCAGGCGCAGGCCGCGACGACAGGCGTGCTCGGAACGGGTTGCGCGCGGGTGCCCGTGAGGTGCATCGAGGGCACGCCGAGGGATTCGAACTCCTGCCACTCGCCACCCACGCGGGCGACGCGGAGCAGATCACCGCCCTGGCCGAGCGCAAATACCTCGACCCGTCCGGAGTCCCGCGCGCACACCGCCGGCGGTCCGATCAGGCCCATGGGGAACACGACACCGTCCCGCTGCGCGGCCGGCGCCCCCAGGTACTCGAAGGAGAGCGAGGGGGAGGATGGCTCCACGACCGCGTGCACGAGGGCATTGTCGGGGCTGCGACCGAACAGCTCGATGCCGCCATTCCCCCCGCAGCAGGCGGCGAGCTGCCAGTCGACCGGCGCACGCTTGCCGGATATCGAATCAAGGGCGACGGGAACGCCGAGAGAGCGAGGCTCGGTCCAGCGTCCATCGCGCCAGTCCCGGCGCACGAGTGCGCCGGCGACGTCGCGGGCGAACAGGGCGAGCCGACCGGGGGCAGGTGCGACCGCCACGGGGCAGAACAGGTCGGCACCGACCACTGCCCAGCTTGCGCTGCTCGCAGACAACGTCCTCATGCTCGAGTGGAAGACCGCGAGCGGGCGGGCACGTCCTTGTGCCCGCCCCCGGAGCGCGCCCTACACGCGAACCCATCCGTAACGGGTGTCGCGACGCTGGATCCCCCGGGCCACATACTCTTTGCGCATCTGCGACAGGTTATCGGCGACGAAGCCCTCGAACTCGAGCAAGGTCTTCAGATCGTCCGGAATCCGGGATTCGAAGTCCTCAGGCACAGGCCGATACCGACCGCGCGGCGCCGCCTCGGCAGCTCCGGGCAACTTGTAGAGTCGCGCGGAGTTCAGCCCGAGAATCTTCCGCTTGGCGGCGTGCGTGAGGGGAGGGTAGCCCCATTCCTCGCGGATGTCCTCGGGGATCTGGAAGCGCCAGAAGGCGTCGATCTGCCACTGGGGCGAACCGTACCAGGGCGAGTCCGAGCCGAACACGATGTTGTCCGGGCCCATGTACTTCAGCAGCTGCCCCAGCACGTGCGCCGCGACGGTCGGGAAGGTGACGGCCATCGACGCCCAGGTGGTCCCGAGCTCCGCATACACGTTCGGGAACCCCTCTGCGAGCTGGGCGAACTCGGTGGTCCACTCGATGTCGGGGACACCGTTGCGCGTGCGCCCGGACAGCAGGTCCTTGAGCGCCTCGCCCATGAAGAAGCGTGCCTTGATGCACGAGTGGTAGATGATGAAGTTGAGTTCCGGCCAGTCGGTTGCGGCCTTGGGAATGTCTCCCGGATGCCCCAACCTCGGGTCCGGAGGCGAGCTCTCCGCCACGAGCCCCTTGTGGATGCAGATGTTGTTCAGCCCGGGACTCTCCTTGCGGAGGCGACGGAGGTTGGCTGCGATGACCTCGTAGCTGGGATAGGCCACGTCCTCGTCGTCGAGTCGCCACTGAACCATCTCGCTGTCGGGATCGCGATCGACCTTGGCGGCCCTCGAGATGGTGTAGCCCTTCCACGAGTCGGGCCGGAACCGGTCGATCTGCTCCTGGATGAAGTCCACGTTGCCGACACCGGTGTAGAGCAGCCCGTGGGCCATGCAACGCCGCGAGCCCGCGATGTCGTTCACGAAGTCGCGGATGGCGGCGGTCTGCTCCGCCGTGAGGATCTCGAATGGCCTCGCCTCCTCCACGCTCTTCGCGCCGCGCTCCTCGCCGGTCGGTGCGATGACGTTGAACGCCGTGACGTTGCTCAGCAGGCCGACCGTGACCTGGCTGTTCAGATAGACGTCCTGGATCCACTGCACCAGCTGGAACTCGGCCGCGGTGAGGGGACTGCCGACCAGGTCGGGGTTCCACACGCCCCACACGTCACCGTTCTCGTCGGGGAAGCCCTCCGGATTGAACGGGTTCATGCCGAAGCCCGGCGTCGTGGGGCCCTGGGCGATGGCGCGCAGACTGAAGCCAACGCCGGAAAAGCTGCTGCGCACCACGTGGAGCTGGTCGTCGAACACGAAGAGGTTCGGCGGCGCGCCGTTGCGGGTGCTGTGACCTCTGCTGCGCTCGAAGAGCTCGTCTTTCTCGACCTTGAAGAACCGCCCGTGCACCTCGTTCATGGCGAGAAAGGAGGCGGCGAGTCCGCCTGCGCCCTGCAGGAAGCGCCTGCGACCCACATTGAGCTTGCGTGAGGCTTCGTCCGCGAGCTCGCGTACCCGCGCCTCCACGCGCCTCTGGGCGTCGCTCTGCGGCAGGGGCATGTACTCGCCGTTCGAGACGTGCCGGGTCGGGACGGGCGAGCAGAACTCGTCCACCTCGTCGGCCCGCCGGCAGCCCGCGTGCTCTTCCGCCGTCAGCCAGGTGTCTTCCTCGCGCTCTGCGTCGCGCAGCGTCAACCTCGTTCGCTGTTTCATGGTCGAACCTCGCATGGTTGCGACGTCCGTGTCTCATCGGGACAGACGCGCCGCTCCTCCGTTCGTCGCGTACCCCCTCGATCCGCCCGACTTCTGCCTGGCAGGCGGGCAGTCCAGAAACCGGATGATTCCTGAAGACCGCATGTGCCGGCGGGCGGAATCACGAGCTTGGTGACTGAGAAGGATCTTATTATTTTGATGATTGGTTAGGAATATTATTCACTGCCCACCATGCCCGTGCAACGTGTGGACTCGTGAATCCGGGCCCTCCACTCCCGGCATGCGGCGTCGGCTCGGGGCGGGACCCGATGGAGCCAGATGCCCTTCGGGGTGACGTGCCTGCCAGTGAGTCGTTGCCACGGACATCCGCGTGCTGCGCGAGCCCGAAGCTCTCCATGTTCGGCCCCGCGTGGCGCCACGCCGCCGGTTGCGAGTCCGGGGCGTCGGTGGGCCGGCGCATGGACGGCACCCCCGATGTGCGACTTACAAACCTGGTCCGGATTTACAAGGGAGAGGCGGGTGCGCACCGAGCGCCAGCGCAGCGAAGCGTCTCCCGCGGGGCCCGGCACCGTTGGCACAGGTCTTGCTGCCCCGTCAGTACCATCGACAGGCACGGGCGATGTCGGGTCTGACCACGGGGAGATCGCCGCCACGCCCGGCAGCGCCAGACGACGGGGACGGCGGACGGCATCGAGCCCGTAGCGCGGGAGCCGACGGCCGTCTCCCGAGGCGCGGCCCCGTGCCCACGACAGGAGCGAGGCACATGAGACATCAGAGACGGGTTCTGCTTTCCGCCGCCCTGTGCGCGGCCATCGCCGCGGCACCGGCAGCCGCCCAGTCACAGGGCGCCGACTCGCAGCCGAGCGACTCCACCAAGCGCGTGTTCGGCCAGCTCCTCGGCGCCGGCGTCGGCGCGTTGCTGGGCTCCCAGGTGGGCGGCGGCAAGGGCAAGCTGGCCGCCGTCGCCGTCGGCGCCCTCGCCGGGGCGTGGCTCGGCGGACAGGCCGCCGATCGGCTGACGGCTTCGGATCGACAGGGCATCGCACAGACCACGAGCACGGCGCTCGAGACCGGCGAGACCCAGACCTGGACCAATCCGGACACGGGCGTGCAGACCCGCGTGGCCGTCAAGGAGCGCGGTGTCGCGTCCGGATCCGCGTCGCCGCCCGCCCCTGAACCTGCCACGTCCTGGAAGAGCCCCCCGCTGGACTACGTCAACGATCGCTACGTCGCCACCACCACCAGCAACGTGCGCGCCGGTTCCGGGACCGATCATCAGGTGGTGGATACGGTGCGTGGCGGTCAGCAGGTGACCGTCATCGGCAAGGTCCGCAACGAGGACTGGTACATGATCGCCAGGAACGGCACCGGCTCGGGCTACGTGTACGCGCCGCTCCTGCGCCCTGAGCCCGGAGCCGGAGACGGCAACGCGCTGCGCGCCGAGATGCCGGCGAGTGGCACCAGCCAGGTGGCCACGTCCGCGTACCGCGAGTGCGCCCTCATCAATCAGGAGATCGTGCTCCCCGACGGCACCCGCGAGTCCCGCGACATCCGCGCCTGCCAGAACGCGGACGGCAGCTGGGAGGCGGTGTCATGAGCCGCCTCGCCCGCACCCTGCTGGTGGTCGCGGCGGCAGGCACGGCGGCCACCGCGGCCGACGCGCGCCTGCTGGTGGATGCCCGCGACCTGCGCATGTCCACCGAGGCGGTGCATGCCTGTGGCGAACCGGTCCGGCTCGCCGCCGAGGCGGACAGCCCGGAGCACCTGTCCGAGAGCTCCGCGCGGCTGCAGGGCGTGTTCGATGCCGCGCGGGCGATGCTCGCCTACGAGTGCGGTGTCATCGCCTCCGCCCAGGTGGTCGGGCGGCTGCGCGGCATGTCGCAGGTGCTCTACCGGGCCGAGGCGGGTCCGCAGACGAACTGGTTGCTGTCGGTCAGCCGGAGCGCGTCGCGTGCGAGCACGACGACGCCTGCTGCGACCAATACCGTCCCGGGGGGCAGCCGCTACCAGGTGCGCTCGCTGACCACGGGCCTCACCGTCGACGAGGCGCTGGGCCGCAGCCGCGACGAGTTCGACGTGCAGCCAGCCTATGACCCCGACCGTCGCGAGCTGACCGTATCGCGGGCCAGGGACTGCGAGCGTGCCCGGGGCGTGCGTCCGACGCCGGGTGCCATGTGCCTCGAGGCGCGGTTCACCAACGACCGGGTGCCGCGTCTGTTCCGGCTGCACTACACCCAGGTGGTGGACGGGAGCCAGGCGGAGCGCATCCGCGGCCAGCTCGCCGAAGCCTTCGGCAATCCCGACCTGCAGCGCGACGGGCAGCGCCGCGAGGTGCCGACGACGCATCTCGGCTGGGGTCGCAGCGTGCAGGTGCAGCGCCATGGCCGGACCGTGGAACGCCACGAGCTGCGTGCGCGGGTGCGCGAGACGGGAGACGCGACGGTGGTGGTGCTCGACCTGCTCGACCCCGGCTTCGCGAGCGACGAGCTCGCGGCCGATGGCCCCGAGCATCAGGCCCAGTTCTGATCACGTGCCGGCACGCCCGGCGCCAACGGACACAGGAGCGTAGACGTCCATGACCATCCACCTCGCCCTCGCACCCCTGCTCGCGCTGATCGCCGGCATCGCGATCCTCGTCTTCCCGAGGCTCCTCAACTACATCGTCGCCGGATACCTGATCCTGGTCGGAGTCGTCGGCCTGTTCCGATTCTGACACACCGACCGGCGGACTCTGCCCGGATCGACCTCGGCATCGACCCCCGGATCGACCTGGGCGAAGCCCGACGCCTGGGGCGCACCGTTGCGACGCAGCGTTTCCGGTCCCAGGATCCCGCACTGGCAGGCGGTTGCGGACGCATGGCGATGGATGGGCGGCAGGACGACGACGCGGGCGTGCGCGACTGGTTCGCGCGCTTCGGGCGGTGCGTGGCGGGCGTCGATTTCGCCGGGGGCCGGGCCCTGTTCGACGCCTCCGTGGTGGGGTTCGGCACCTACCAGGACGTGGTCACCGGCCTGGATGCGCTGGAAGCCGGCCAGTGGCGTTGCGTGTGGCCCGCCATCGAGGATTTCCGCTTCGAGCTGGACACGTTGCAGGTGATCGCCGGCGGCGACGGCACCCTGGCGGTGGGCATCGTCACCTGGAGCTCCACGGGCATCGGTCCCGACGGCGTTCGTTTCCATCGCCCCGGGCGCGCGACGGTGGTGCTGCGCCGCGGCACGGATGGCCAGTGGAGGGGCGTGCACACCCACTTCTCGCTGCAGCCGGCCCGGCATCCGGTCCGCGGAACGACATGACGCTCGGCGTCTACAAGGCGATTCCGACGCGTAAAGAAAGAAGGCGGCCGGTGGCCGCCTTCCCGTGAATGGGCCGTTGTCCAGCCCCTGGGACGTGTCGCCCTGGCTCTAGTACCTGGACGCGAGGCTGCCCGCGCCGAAGTAGCCGGAACCGAGGTTGGACGAAGCGGCGACCGATCCACTAGACATTGGATCACCTCCTTTGCTGCTGTGGGCCTGCGCCGCAGTATGCCCGCGCGCGGTGCGCGGTGCACCCCGGGTGTCGGGCTCGCCTCGGCGGCGCTCCCGGCGATGACGCAGAAAAAAAAGCCGCCCGGCGAGCGGGCGGCTAGAGGGCCCCGGGGGGAGGGGCTTCGGGGAGAGAAGGATGCGGGCGTGGTCCCGGCGTCAGTTGCCCAGGGACTGCTTGCGCAGGATCGAGTCCCAGCGCTGCTGGTTGCTGTCCCGGGTCGCGCCGCCGCGATCGTCGCGCGGGCGGTCGGTCTGGCCCGCGGCGGCGCCGCGCGGCTCGCTCTGGCCGTAGGTGCGAGCCTCCTGCACCAGGGTCTGCGCCGTGCGCGCGCCGGCGTCGTCGGCGAGGGCGGGCGCCGCGGCGCCGGTGGCGGTAAGGGCGACGGCGAGCGCGCCGAGGGTCTTGCGATTGAACATGTCCGGTCTCCTGCAGGGTGTGAAGAGGTTTCAGCCTTCGGCGGGAGCGGTCTCGCGCTGTCCGGCCGATGTGGGGAGGAGATTAGGGACTCGCGGCGCGCGCCGCGTTGACTTTTCGCAACCGCACCGGGTATCGGTTGCATGCGCCGGCGGCATCGGGCCCGGCGAGGGCCGGCAGGCATCCGCGTCCGGATACGGCCGGCCCGATACGGGCCGGCCGTATCGGGCCGGCCGCCTCTCCCCGCTTATCACCCGCAAGCGGCTGGGCTATGCTCGCGGCCCATCCGAT
>JBFHNV010000010.1:0-50127 GCA_041593595.1 Gammaproteobacteria bacterium | reverse complement strand
GCCTGCAGTGTGCCCTGCACCGGGTTACCGGCGTGTTGCAGCACGGTTACCGATGGGCAAGGCGCGGCGGTGGAGCGCGGCGGCAGCGAGTGCGAGTGCCAGGGCCAGGCCCGTGCCTCGGGTGTCCGGCTCTGCCAGGGTCACCGCCGGTGTGATGGACACCGGCAAGCCGGTGACCCGCAGCGCCGTGAAGGCCAATTCGTCCCGTGCGCCGCTGCCGGACGCGTCCTCGAACCGCCAGCGCAGCGACAGCCAGCGGCCCGGATCCAGGGTGTCGACGGGCAGCGCGGCCGCGAGGGTCCGGGACTGCCACAGGGCCCCGGTCGCGGTGGCGGGCGTGACCAGCGACAGCGCCGGCACCGCCAGCCACGCGGCCGGGTTGGCGCCGTCGGCCGCCTCCACCGTGATCCGGGTGGCCCGCGGTCCGTCATTGCGCAGCCAGAGCTGGAAGCTCAGCGCCAGGTCCGTGAGCCGGGCACCGCCCGTGTGCTGCACCCGTCGGGTCAACGTGCCCGGGCTGAAGTCGGATCCGGTCGCCTGCAGGCCCAGGCCGCGTGCCCCGCCGGGCAGGTCGAAGGCATACAGTCCTCCCGCGCGCACCCCGCCGGTGGACAGGCCGCGGGCCAGGTCGCCGGCGGTGATGACGGCACCGTGGGGGGAGTCGCCGTCACTGGCGCCGGCGATCGTCCAGGTGGACGAGTCCAGCGTGCCGGCGGGCCCGCCGGGGGAAAGACCCGCGCCGGTGTAATGGGAAAAGTCCTCGTCCAGCAGGACCGTGGCGGGGGCCGCGGGGGCGATCAGGGCCAGCGCGGCGGCGAGAGCCAGTCTGTACATCCGTGTACCTCCGTTCTCGATGGGGGACGCGCGGTGGCGCGACCGGGCCTGGGCACCAGTGTCGGAGCCGCGGGCGCGGCGCGCCATCGCCAGGGGGCGCGGTGGATGTAGGCGAGGCTGGACCGGGACGCGGCGCGCGACGGCGCCGCGTCGTCAGCGCCGGGCGATGGGCTGGGCCGGCACGCCGGCCGCGGCGGCGGCCATTCCGGTGGGGCAGGTGCCCGGCGTCCAGGCGGCGTGCCGGGCACGTGCCCGTTCCAGCTTCACCGCCGGTATGCCCGCGTAGATCAGGTTGTCGCGGAAGTGCGGTGCACGCGGCTCGCCGTTGTCCGCTGCCAGGCTGTACCACAGGAATGCGTTGGCATTGTCCGGCTCCACCGAAATGAAGGGAAACAGGTCCTCGCGGGCCCGATCCTCGTTGAACCAGTGCCCGTACTGGAGCTGCGCCTTGGGGTGGCCGCGCATGGCCGCATGGCAGATCCAGGCTTCCGCCGCGGGCTCCTGCAGGACCAGGTAGTAGGTGCCAATCTGGAACTGCGCCTCGCGATCGCCCCCCAGGGCGCGCCGCTCGAGTTGCGCCACCTGGGCGTCGTGCCAGAGCTGCTCGGGGGTGGGGCGGTTCTTCTCCGCCTGCACCACCGCCGTCTTCACTGCCGCCGAGACCACGCTGGACACCACCATGCTGGCGGGATCGACGCAGCCGGTCGCGAGCGTGCCGGCGACCAGAAGCACACCGACTCGGCGGGTGGTGGAGAGGGTCATGATGGCTAAGTGTAGTCAGTTGCCAGGATCTCGCTGTCGGTCGCCGCAGCGAAAACTTTAGGTCCGACAAGACTCTTTCCCGGTGCCCCGCATGTAGTGCCGGCGGGCCCGCCCGTCGCCGGCTTGTGGTGGGGGTGGGATCAGCGCCGGGCGCGCGCCGCCTGCTCGTCGCGGAACTGCTCCAGACGCGCCTCGATGCGCGAGGCGCGGTAGAAGTCGTTGTCCGGATGGCGTGCGGCCAGGGTGAGCTGGTGGATCGCCGCGTCGATCTCGCCCTTGCGATAGTAGTGCTCCGCCAGCGCCGCCTGGCTCTCGGCGGTGCGGCCCAGGGCCTCCAGGGCCTGGGCCTTCAGCCGGTGCTGCTCGGCGTCCAGCTCGGCCAGTCGCTGAAAATCGTCCAGCACCTGGAGTGCCTTCGCCGGCTGGCGGGTGTGCAGCAGCGCCTCGGGGTAGGCCCGCGCCACCAGCCGGCTGTCCGGCAGCAGCCGCCAGGCGTCGTCGAACATGGCGAGCGCCGCGGCCTCATCCCCGGAATGCAGCACCATCCGGGCAAGCTCCATGCGCAGCGCCACGTCCCCCGGCTGCTCGCGCGCCAGCGCCTCGAGCTCCGAGCGCGCCTCGGCGTGCTTGCCCAGGCGCGCCTTGGTCAGCGCCACCCCGTAGCGCAGCCCTGGCGACGGGCTCGGGGCATTGCGCTGGATCTCGTCGTTGAACTCCGCCAGCAGACGCTCGTGGTCGGACTCCATCAGCACCCGCACCTTCGCGCGCACCATCCGGTAGCGGATGCTGTCGGCGTGCTGGCGAAAGCCGAACTGCGCGGCGCGGCTGCGCGCCTCGGCGATGCGCGTGGTCGTGACGGGGTGGGTGGACAGGAACTCCGGCGGGCGGCGGTAGTAGCGCGAGGCGCTCTGCAGCTTCTCGAAGAAGGTGGCCATGGCAGCGGGATCGAAGCCGGCGGTGTCCAGCATCTGCATCCCCACGTTGTCGGCCTCCTTCTCGTTGTCGCGGGAGAAGTTGAGCCTATTCTGGGCCTGGGTGCCGATGACCGCCGCGGCCGCCGCCTGGCCGGCCTCCGGGCTCTGGGTGCCGATGGCGATGGCGGCGAGGATCCCCGCCAGGGTGGCGATGCTGGAGCGCTCGTTGAGCTCGATGGCGCGCGCGATATGGCGCTGGGTCACATGCGCGACCTCGTGCGCCACCACCGACGCCAGCTCGCTCTCGCTCTCGGTGACGGCGATGAGGCCCGAGTTGATGCCCACCCAGCCGCCGGGCGCGGCGAAGGCGTTGATGCCGCGGTCCTTGACCACGAAGAAGTTGAAACCGACGTTGCCGTGGTCGGTGGACGACACCAGGCGGTAGCCCAGGGACTGCGCGTAGTCCGCGACCTCCGGGTCGTCGATGAGGGTCATGGTGGCGCGGATCTCGCGCATGAATGCCCGGCCGATCTCGCGCTCCAGGGCGCTGGAGATAACGGCCTCGGAGGAGTCGCCGAAGTCCGGCAGACGGATCTGGCCGGAGGCCGCGGCGCAGGCGAAGCCCGCGACGAGCGCGACCGCCCGCGCGGCGGCGAGGGCCGCGATCCGGGCAGGCCCCCGGGGGGAGGACCCGGTATGGGTGACGGCGGCCCGCGGTACCGGGCGCCGCGCCGCGTTGCGGCTCATCGACGCGCCTCGTTACGATCGACTCGGTGTTCGGGGACGGAGGACCGCGTGGAACGACCCTGCGCGAGCCCCCCGTCCGCGTGCCATCATAACCCACCCTGCGCGGCGCCCGGCGTGGCGGCCGCGTTGCGAAACGTCCACCCAGCTGTCAAGGAGTCGCCATGCCGAAGAACGCCTTCTATGCCCAGTCCGGAGGCGTGACGGCCGTCATCAACGCCACCGCCGCGGGCGTCATCGAGACCGCGCGCAAGCACCCGGATCGCATCGGCAACGTCTATGCGGGCCGCAACGGGATCATCGGCGCGCTCACCGAGGATCTCATCGACACGGGGCAGGAGAGCGCCGCCGACATCGCCGCTCTGAAGCACACCCCAGCGGGCGCCTTCGGGTCGTGCCGCTACAAGCTGAAAGGCCTCGACGAGAGCCGTGCCGAGTACGAGCGCCTGATCGAGGTGTTCAAGGCTCACGACATCGGCTACTTCTTCTACAACGGCGGGGGGGACTCCTCCGATACCGCGCACAAGGTGTCCCAGATCGGCGAGCGACTGGGCTATCCCATCGTGTGCCTGGGGATCCCGAAGACGGTGGACAACGATCTGCCCATCACCGACGCGTGCCCCGGCTTCGGCTCGGTGGCCAAGTACGTCGCCGTCTCCATCCGCGAGGCGGCGTTCGACGTGGCCTCCATGGCGCTCACCTCCACCAAGGTCTTCATCCTGGAGGTGATGGGCCGTCACGCCGGGTGGATCGCCGCCGCGGGCGGGCTCGCCGGCAGCGGACCGGACGACGCGCCGCAGATCATCCTGTTTCCGGAGATCCCCTTTGACGAGGAGGCGTTCATCGCCCGGGTGAAGGACTCGGTGGAACGCAACGGCTACTGCGCCGTGGTGGTGTCGGAGGGCGTGCGCAATGCCGAAGGGAAGTTCCTCTCCGACGCCGGCGTGCGGGACGCCTTCGGCCACGCCCAGCTCGGCGGCGTGGCGCCGGTGATCGCGGCGCTGGTGAAGGATCGCCTCGGCTACAAGTACCACTGGGCAGTGGCGGACTACCTGCAGCGCGCCGCGCGCCACATCGCGTCGCAGGTGGACCTGGACCAGGCCTACGCGCTGGGCGAGGCGGCGGTGGAGCTGGCGCTCGAGGGCAGGAACGCGGTGATACCGGTGATCAAGCGCCTCGCCGACGATCCGTACCGCTGGGAGATCGCGGAAGCGGCACTGGCGGACGTGGCGAACGTGGAGAAGAAGGTGCCCCGCGACTACATCACCGAGGACGGCTTCGGCATCACCGACGCCTGCCGGCGCTACCTGGCGCCGCTGATCCGGGGCGAGGCGTACCCACCCTACAAGGACGGACTGCCGGACTACGTGAAGCTGAAGAACGCGGGTGTGCCGCGGAAGCTGAAGACCGACTTCAAGCTCAAGACCTGATCGCGCGGCCGGGCGAGGGAATCAGGAGGCGCAGAGAACGCGGAGTTCGCAGAGGAACCCGGGGCCCTGCCGAGCCGGTCGGGCCGCAGCGTTTCCGTTGCGGTAAATCCGGCCCCGGCACGCCGCGACGAGGCATGAAAAAGGCCGGGACGGTGGTGCCGCCCCGGCCTTTCCCGAGAGGGTGACGTCGCTCAGCTCAGCAGCGGCGCGATCACGAGGCTCACGATGGCCATCACGTTGATGAGGATGTTCATCGACGGGCCCGAGGTGTCCTTGAAAGGGTCGCCCACGGTGTCGCCCACCACCGCGGCCTTGTGGGTGTCGGAACCCTTGCCGCCCAGGTTGCCCTTCTCCAGGTACTTCTTGGCGTTGTCCCAGGCGCCGCCGGCGTTGGCCATGGTCAGAGCCAGCAGCACGCAGCCCAGCAGGCCGCCGCCCAGCATTCCGCCCAGGGCCTCGGGACTGATGCCGAAGCCGACGATGGGCGGAGCGAGCACGGCGATGACCCCGGGCAGCACCATCTTCTTGATGGCGGCGTTGGTGGCGATGTCCACGCAGCGCGCCGTGTCCGGCTTCGCCTTGCCCTCCAGCAGCCCCGGTATCTCGCGGAACTGGCGGCGGATCTCGTTGATCATGTCGAAGGCGGCATCGCCCACCGCGGTCATGGTCAGCGCGCCGATGAAGAACGGGATGACGCCGCCGATGAACAGGCCGATGAGCACCTGCGGGTTGGACAGCTCCAGCTCGAAGCTCGGCAGGCGCAGCGACACGGTCTCCACGAAGGCGGAGATGATGGCCAGCGCGGCAAGTGCCGCGGCGCCGATGGCGAAGCCCTTGCCGATGGCGGCCGTGGTGTTGCCCAGCTCGTCCAGGGAGTCGGTGATGGCGCGGGTCTCCTTGCCCATGCCGCCCATCTCGGCGATGCCGCCCGCGTTGTCCGCCACCGGGCCGTAGGCGTCGATGGCCATGGTGATGCCCACCGTGGCCAGCATGCCCACCGCCGCGATGCCGACGCCATACAGGCCCGCCAGCTCCGTGGACACGGCGATGATGGCGCAGATGGTGAGCACCGGAATCGCCACCGACTGCATGCCGATGGCGAAGCCGGAGATGATCACCGTCGCCGGCCCGGTCTGCCCGGCCTTGGCGATGGCGATCACCGGCGCACCGCCGGTGAAGTACTCGGTGGTGAGCCCGATGATCATGCCGCCCAGGGCGCCGGAGAGCACGGCCCACCACACCAGGTTGTTCACGTCCACGGTGAACACCACGATGAAGGCGAGCACGATGAAGGCGATGGTGGCGCCGATGGTGCCGATACGCAGCGCCACCTCGGGCTTCCTGTCGGAGAAGTGGCGCACCAGCCAGATGCCGGCGATGGAACACACCAGCCCCGCCGAGGACAGCGCCAGCGGCAGGAACATCAGCGACGCCTGGTCGCCGAGCCAGTCCAGCACGCCAGCCTGCATGGTGGAGGCCATGGCGATGGTGGCGATCATGGCGCCGCAGTAGGACTCGAAGATGTCGGAGCCCATGCCCGCCACGTCCCCCACGTTGTCGCCCACGTTGTCGGCGATGACGCCCGGGTTGCGCGGATCGTCCTCGGGGATGCCGGCCTCCAACTTGCCCACCAGGTCGGCGCCCACGTCGGCGCTCTTGGTGAAGATGCCGCCGCCCACGCGGGAGAACAGCGCCACGCTGGACGCGCCCATCCCGAAGCCGTGGATGGCGTGGGCGGACTCCGGGTCGCCGCCGAAGAACAGGTACAGGATGCCGAGCCCCATCAGGCCCAGCGACGCCACCGCGAGACCCATGATGGAGCCGCCGAAGAAGGCGATGGTGAGCGCCTCCGCGGCGCCGCGGGTCTGGGCCGCGGTGGCGGTGCGCACGTTGGCCCGGGTGGCGGTGGTCATCCCGATGTAACCGGCGGTGCCCGAGGCCAGCGCGCCCACCACGAAGGAGAACGCGGTGGCGAAGCCCAGCGAGAACAGCAGCAGCACCACGATCACGAGCGCGAACCAGAACAGGATCTTGTACTCGGTGCGCATGAAGACCATGGCGCCCAGATGGATCTGGTCGCTGATCTCTTTCACCTTCTGCTCGCCTTCCGGATACTCCTTCACCTTCTGGAAGATGAAGTAGGCGACGACAAGGCCCGCGGCGCCGAACAGCGCCGGAATGAGAGCGTTCGCGCTCATGGAAGTCTCCCCTGGATACCCCGGTTCATTAGTGATTTCTGCGCCCGGGGCGCCCGTTGCGGGCGCGGGCGGCGAAACCCGCGAAATATACGGGAACCGGGGCGGCGCCTCAAACGCCGCGCGACCCGCCCGGCGCGGCTGGGCCGGGGCGGGCGCCGGCCCGGGGGCCGCCTGCTATCATCGTCCGCCCCCCGAGTGCGGAGCTCCGAGCATGCCCCTGAACGACGTCCTGCCGGGCGAGAATCTCCCCAACGACCTCAACGTGATCATCGAGGTCCCGGCACACAGCGAGCCGGTGAAGTACGAGATCGACAAGCGGACCGGCGCGATGTTCGTGGACCGCTTCCAGGGCACCGCCATGCGCTACCCCTGCAACTACGGCTACCTGCCGCGCACCCTGGCCCTGGACGGCGACCCGCTGGACGTGCTGGTGGTGACGCCGCACCCGGTGATCAGCGGCGCGGTGATCCGCTGCCGCCCGCTCGGGCTGCTCAAGCTCACCGATGACGGCGGCGTCGATCACAAGATCCTGGCGGTGCCCGTGGACAAGCTCTCGCGCCTGTACCGCGGCATGGACTCGGTGCGCGACCTGCCCGAGCCGGTGCTGGACACCATCGTGCACTTCTTCCAGCACTACAAGGACCTGGAGCCGGGCAAGTGGTCACGTATCGACGGCTGGCTGGACGCGGAGGACGCCAAGCGCGAGATCCTGGACTCCGTGCGCCGCTACGAGGAGGCCCCGGAGAAGCCCGCATTCTGAGCTACTACGAGGCCACCGCCGGCGAGCGACCGCGGCATCCGCCGCTCGCCGGCGAGGTGAGCGCCGACGCCTGCGTGGTGGGCGGTGGCTACACCGGCCTGTCGGCCGCTCTGCACCTGGCGGAGCGAGGCTACGCCGTGGCGCTGCTGGAGGCGGACCGGGTGGGCGCCGGCGCGTCGGGGCGCAACGGCGGGCAGGTGGGCTCCGGGCAGCGGGTGGGCGTCCAGACGCTGGAGCGGCGCTTCGGCCGCGAGCGGGCCCGCCTGCTGTGGGACATGGCGCAGGAGGCCAAGGCCCTCCTCGCGGAGCGCATCGCGCGCCACGCCATCGACTGCCACTGGCGCGACGGCAACCTGCTGGCCATCACCCGCGAGCGCTATGTGCGCGACGCTGCCGGGGAGGCCGAGCTGCTGGCGGCCCACTACGGCTACGGCCGCATGGAGATGCTGGACCGCGGCGAGATGCGCCGCCTGGTGGACAGCGCGGACTACGTGGCCGGGCGGCTGGACCACGGCGGCGGGCACCTGCACCCCCTGCGCCTCGCCCTGGGCCTCGCCCGGGCGGGTCACGCGGCCGGCGTGCGCCTGTACGAGGGCAGCCGGGCGCTGCGCCTCGACTGGGGCACGCCGAACCGGGTGCACACGGCGGACGGGTCGGTGCGCGCGGACCACGTCCTGCTGTGCGGCAACGCCTACCTGGGCGACACCCTGGAGCCGCGCATCACCTCGCGCGTGATGCCCATCGTCAACCACGTGCTCGCCACCGCGCCACTGCCCCGGGAGCGCGCACGGGGGATCATCTTGGGCGACTTCTGTGTCCACGCCACCAAGTTCGTGGTGGACTACTACCGCTTCTCCCAGGACTGGCGGCTCGTCTTCGGCGGCGGCGAGACATACTCCACCGGGCCGCCGCGGGATCTGAAGGGCTTCGTGCGCCGGCACATGCTGGACGTGTTCCCGCAGCTCGCGGACGTGGCCATCGACCACGCCTGGAGCGGCCGCCTGGCCATCAGCATGGACCGCCTGCCGGAGTTCGGCCGCGTGGGTGTGAACGGCTGGTACGCACACGGCTACTCCGGCCACGGCGTGGCCCTGTCCCAGCTCGCCGGCCGCCTGCTCGCGGAGGCGGTGGCCGGCACCGCCGAGCGCTTCGACGTGCTGGCCGGCATCCGCCACCACCCCTTCCCCGGCGGCCCCTGGCTACGCCACCCGCTGCTCGTCGCCGGCATGCTCTGGTACGCCCTGCGCGACCGGCTTTGATCGTTCTCCGATGGCTTCAGGGTTCACTGCGGCTCTGCGGTTACCAGAAGCCCCGGATCAGGCCAGCACGTGGATTCCGGCGTCGCGCAGCAGCAGGGCGGTCTCGTAGAGCGGCAGCCCCATGACCCCGGAGTAGCTGCCCTCCAGGTGCTCCACGAACACCGCGGCGCGGCCCTGGATGGCATAAGCGCCGGCCTTGTCCATGGGCTCCCCGGTGGCCACGTAGGCGATGCGTTCGGCGCGGGTGAGCTTGCGGAAGTGCACCACGCTCTCGCTCACCCGCACCCGGGACCGCGCCCCCGCCAGGGCCACCCCGCTGTAGACCCGGTGCTCGCGTCCGGACAGGCTTGCGAGCATGGCCAGGGCCGCGTCCCGATCCGCGGGCTTCCCGAGGATGTCGCCGCCCACCACCACGGTCGTGTCCGCAGCCAGCACCAGGGCGTGTGCCGGCAGGTTCGCGCGGGCCGTGCCGGCCTTGTCACGTGCGATCCGCCGCACGTAGGCCTCCGGCACCTCGGCGCGCCGCGGCCGCTCGTCCACCTCCACGTCCACCACCCGGAACGGGATCCCGAGCTGGCTCAGCAACTCGCGGCGGCGCGGCGAGCGCGACGCCAGCCACAACGCTCCCTGCGCGTCGCTCACAGGGGCCGCTCAGTCACGATGGTAGGGGTGGCCGGATAGCAGGCTGTGGGCACGGTAGATCTGCTCCGCCACCAGCACCCGGGCGAGGCCGTGGGGCAGCGTCAGGGGGGACAGGGACCAGGTGAGCTCCGCCGCCTCGAGGCAGGCCGGCGCGAGGCCGTCGGGGCCACCGATGAGCAGCGCCACGTCGCGCCCGTCGCGCATCCACGCCTCCAGGCGCCGGGCCAGCGCCCGGGTGCTCAGCGCCTCGCCCCGCTCGTCCAGGGCCACGATGAGGGCGTCCTTCGCCGCCTGCTTCAGCATGCGCTCGCCCTCGCGCGCCTTGAGCCGCGCCACGTCGGCGTTTGCGCCGCGCTTCTCCACCGGGATCTCCACCAGCGTCAGCGCGCACTCCCGCGGCAGGCGGCGCGCATAGGTCCCGTAGCCCTCGCGCTCCCACGCGGGCCGGCGCGTGCCCGCGGCGATGAGCTGGATGCGCAACGCCGCCAGCTGCGGCTCAGGTGAGGGACGCGCGCTGGCTGCGGCTGCGCTCGACGGCGTCCAGCCCCGACCACAGCTTCTCGAGCTGGTAGTACTCGCGCACGTCGGGCTGCATCACGTGCACCACCACGTCGCACAGATCCACCAGTACCCACTCGCCGCGGTCCAGGCCTTCCACGCCCATGGGGATCACCCCGGAGGCCTTGGCCTTCTCCACCACGTTCTCTGCCAGCGCCTTGACCTGCCGGTCCGAACGGCCGCTGGCGATGATCATGAAGTCGGTGACGTCGGTGAGCTCGTGCACGTCGAGCTCGACCACGTCCTGGCCCTTCAGCTCCTCGATGGCGTCCACCGCGAGCTGGCGCAGCGACTGGTTAGGCTCGGGCATAGAGACCTTCGTTCAACAGCATGTATCGCACCTCCTCGGGTACCAGGAACTCGATGGAGCGTCCGGCGGCGATGCGCTCGCGCACGGCGGTCGCCGACACGTCCAGCCCCGGAATGTCACAGACGTGGATGACGCCGGCGGGTCGCGCGCGCAGCGCCTGCGGCGCGGTGTCCCCGCGCTCGGCCATGAGCTCCGCCACCGGACCGCGCCGCGGCAGGCGTGCGCCGGGGCGGCGCGCCACCACCAGGTGGGCGAGGTCGGTTAGACGCCGCCAGTCGTGCCAGCGGTCCAGGCGGGACATGGCGTCGGCGCCCAGGATCAGGCACACGGGCCGCTGGCCCATCTCCGCGCGCACGCCCGCCAGGGTGTCCACCGTGCGGGTGGGACCCGGCGCGCCCAGCTCGCGGCCGTCCACCGCGAGGCCCGTCACGCCCGACACGGCCGTCTCGAGCAGCCGCAGGCGGGTGTCGGGGTCCACCGCGGGCGCGCCCCGCAGCCGCGGGCGCGGCGCGGGCATCAGTCGCACCTCGTCGAGCGCCAGGCGCTCGCGCACCTCGATGGCGAGGCGCAGGTGGCCGACGTGGACCGGATCGAAGGTGCCGCCCAGCAGGCCCAGCATTCAGCGCGTCGGGTGTGCTGCGAGGGCGCGGGCTCGCGCGCTGTCCACAAAGGCCCGCCCCCGGCGCGGCGCGGCGCGGGCGGACGTGGTGTCTGGGGTTGCCGGAGCGCTCAGCAGGCTCACTCCTCGCTCGCCTGGGCCCAGTGTACCGCCAACCGTGACCCGGGCGCCGCTGCCGTCATCGCGTCTGGCCGTCCCCCAGCACGATGAACTTCTGGGTGGTCAGCCCCTCCAGGCCCACCGGTCCGCGAGCGTGCAGCTTGTCGGTGCTGATGCCGATCTCCGCACCGAGGCCGTACTCGAACCCGTCGGCGAAGCAGGTGGGGGCGTTCACCATCACGGAGCTGGAATCCACCTCGGCGAGGAAGCGCCGCGCCCGGCCCCAGTCCTCGGTGACGATGGCGTCGGTGTGGTGCGAGCCGTAGCGCCGGATGTGGTCCATGGCCGCGTCCAGGCCGCCCACCACCCGGATGGACACCACCGGCGCCAGGTACTCGGTGCGGAAGTCCTGCTCGGTGGCGGGCACGGCGTCGGCCACCCGCTGGCAGGTGGCCTCGCAGCCGCGCATCTCCACGCCGGCCTCGCGGAAGCGCGCGGCGATGGCGGGCAGGAACGCCTCGGCGATGGCCGCGTCCACCAGCAGCGTCTCCATGGCGCCGCAGATGCCGTAGCGGTAGGTCTTGGCATTGAAGGCCACGGCCAGCGCCTTGGCCGGATCCGCGCGGCCGTCCACGTACACGTGGCACAGCCCTTCCAGGTGCTTGATCACCGGCACCGTGGCCTCGCCGGCGATGCGCTCGATGAGGCCCTTGCCGCCGCGGGGCACGACGATGTCCACGTAGTCATTCATGGTGATCAGCGCACCCACCGCGGCGCGGTCGGTGGTCGCCACCACCTGCACCGCGTCCTCGGGCAGCCCCGCCGCCGCGAGCCCGCGGCGGATGCACGCGGCCACCGCGGTGTTGGAGTGGATGGCCTCGGAGCCGCCGCGCAGGATGGTGGCGTTGCCGGCCTTCAGGCACAGACCCGCGGCGTCGGCGGTCACGTTGGGCCGCGACTCGTAGATGATGCCGATGACGCCCAGCGGCACCCGCATGCGCCCCACCTCGAGGCCCGAGGGACGCCGGTTGAGCCCGGTGATCTCGCCCACCGGGTCCGGCAGCGCGGCGATCTGGCGAAGCCCCGTGGCCATGGCGGCGATGCGCGCCGGCGTGAGCTCCAGGCGGTCCAGGAGCGGCGCGCTCAGGTTGCCCGCGCGGCCCGCCTCCAGGTCGCGGCGGTTGGCCTCGGCCAGAGCCGGGGCGTCGGTCTCGATGGCCTCGGCAACGGCCTCGAGGGCCTGGTTCTTCGCGCCGGTGCCGGCGCGGGCCACGGCAGCGGCGGCAGCCCGGGCGCGCTCGCCCAGGGCGCGCATGTAGGCGGGCACGTCTGCCTGTCCGGCGAGCTGTTGGGCGGGGCTGGCCACGGGGCCTCCTGGGGTCAGGTGTGCGCCGGATTATAGAGGCCGGGCCGTGACAGGCTCACGCCGGCGATGAGCAGCGCCAGGCACTCGAGCTCGCTCCAGGCGACGCCGGGCTCGCCGCGGATGCGCCGGTTGAGCCGCCCGGAGTCGCCCTTGGCGCGGCGGTCGATGCGGCTCGCCCGGGCCAGCATGCGGCTGAAGCGCGCGGCCGGATGGCGCGCCAGCACCGCCTCCAGGGCGCGGCGGCGCTGCGGCATGCGCCAGGCCCCGTGCTTCGGGCCCATGGCCCGGTCCAGGGGCAGGCCGCTGGCCCTGGCCGGTGCGATCTCGGCGGCGCTGCGCACCGCCCAGGCCAGCGGCCCCAGCACCTCCTGCAGCCGGTAGCCCTCCTCGCGCAGGCCGCGCACGATGCGCACCGCCCGGGGCGCGTCGCCCCCGAAGCAGGCGTCCACCAGGTCGAAGGCGTCGTAGCGGGCGCTGTCGGCGGTGGCCGCCAGCACCTGCTCCGCGCCCACCGTCTCGCCCGGGCACAGCAGGGCGAGCTTCTCCACCTCCTGGGCTCCGGCCAGGAGGTTGCCCTCGGCGCGCTCCGCCAGCAGCGCCCCGGCGTCCTCGTCCAGGACGAGGCCGGCGCGCTTCGCGCGCTGCTGCACCCAGCCGGGCATGTCCGCCGGCGCCACCGGCCACACCTGCACGTGGGCGCCGGCGCGCTCCAGGGCCGAGAACCACTTGGCACGGGCCATCTGGCCGTCCACCCGGAAGCCCAGGATCGCCAGCAGCAGCACGTCCGGTGGCGGGCGCTCCTGCCACGCGGCCAGGGCCTTGCGTCCGGCGTCGTCCAGCTTCGCGGGGATCCTGAGCTCGAGGATGCGGCGGGTCGCGAACAGCGACAGGGTGTCGCCGAATGCGGCCAGCTCGCTCCAGTCGAAGCGCCGGTCCACGTGGCGCACCTCGCGCTCCTCGAAGCCGCGCCGGCGCGCCGCGGCACGGATCGCGTCCACGCACTCCTCGCGCTGCAGCGGCTCCTCGCCGCTGACCAGGTAGAGGTCGAGCAGCGCATTCTCGAGGTGGGCGAGGAGCTGGTGCGGCGCCAGCTTCATGGGGCCTACGAGGTGGCTGCGCGCAGGCGCCGCAGCGCCTGCTGCACGGCGTCGCGGCGCATCTCGATGTAGAGCACCGACTCCTCGCGGCTGCTGCCGATGATGGCATCGCGGTCGAAGATGAAGTCGCGCACGAGCCCCACCGGCTGCAGCGGCAGGAGGACGCGCCCGTCGGCGGCCGTCGCCGCCACGTCGATGGTGTAGGACAGCTCGAACTCGCGCTCCTTGCCGGTGGTGGGGTCCACCGACAGCACCCGGCGGTCGTAGCGCGGGTTGCTCAGCGTGAGGGTCACCGCCGCGTCGCCGCGCGTGTCCACCAGGCGCGTGTCGCTGCCCTGGAGGTACACGGCGACCTCCTCGCGGAGATCTTCGGGCGCCGCCACGTACAGGCTGCCCACGCTCTCCGGCAGCACGGCGCTGCCCCGGAGCTCGAAGCCGCAGCCGGCGAGCAGCGCGACGAGGAGGAGGGCGGCGGGACGCATGCACGTAGCGTAGCGCGCGGCGGGCGCGCCGCTCCAGGGCATCGGGCGGGCACGCGCCATCACACCACCACGTTGACCAGCTTGCCCGGCACCACGATCACCTTGCGGGGCGACTTGCCGCCCACGTGGCGGGCCACGTTCTCCACCTGCATTGCGGCGGCGGTGACCGTGTCCCGGTCGGCGCCGGCGGCCACGGTGACCCGCCCGCGCAGCTTGCCGTTGACCTGCACCACGAGCTCCACTTCGTCGCGCGCCATGGCCGAGGGGTCGGCCTCGGGCCACCGTGCGTCGATCACGGGCGACCCGTGGCCCAGCGCGTGCCACAGGGCGTGACAGGCGTGGGGCACCACCGGCGCCAGCATCAGCACCACCGCCTCCAGCGCCTCGTGCACCACCGCGCGGTGCGTCGGCTCGCCCGCGCGCTCGGAGACCGCGTTGATGAGCTCGCGGCAGGCGGCCACCGCGGTGTTGAACTTGTAGCGCCGGCCCACGTCGTCGCTCACCTTGGCGATGGTCTCGTGGGTCTGGCGATGCAGCGCCCGGCCCGCGTCATCCAGCGTCGCTACGTCGACGGCCGTGCCCGGGGCCGGCAGGCCGCCCGTGCTCACGTGCTCGTGCACGATGCGCCACAGGCGGCGCAGGAAGCGCGCAGCGCCCTCCACCGCGCTGTCGGACCACTCCAGCATCTGGTCGGGCGGCGAGGTCTCCATCATGTACAGGCGCACCGTGTCGGCGCCGTAGCGCTCGATCATCGCCTGCGGGTCCACGCCGTTGTTCTTCGACTTGGACATCTTCTCGATGGGGCCCACCTCGACGGGCTGGCCGTCGGCCTGCAGCCGCGCGCCGGTGACCTTGCCCTTGTCGTCGCGCGCCACCACCACCTCGGCGGGCGCGTACCAGGTGGTGCGACCGCCCTGCTCGCGGTAGAAGGTCTCCGCCACCACCATGCCCTGGGTGAGCAGGTTGGTGAAGGGCTCGCCGCTGCTCACCAGGCCCTCGTCGCGCATGAGCTTGTGGAAGAAGCGGGCGTACAGCAGGTGCAGGATGGCGTGCTCGATGCCACCCACGTACTGGTCCACGGGCAGCCAGTAGTCGGCGCGCTCATCGAGCATGGCCGCGTCGTTGTCGGCGCAGGCGAAGCGGGCGAAGTACCAGGAGGACTCCACGAAGGTGTCCAGGGTGTCGGTCTCGCGCCGCGCGGGCCGCCCGGTGGCCGGGTCGGTGGTCTCCACGAAGCCAGGGCGCTTGGCCAGCGGCGCGGTTGGATCCTCGCCCTCGGCGTTGCCCGGCAGCACCACCGGCAGCAGTGCGTCCGGCACCGGCACCTCGCCGGCCTCGGTGTGCAGCACCGGCACGGGGCAGCCCCAGTAGCGCTGGCGCGACACGCCCCAGTCGCGCAGGCGGTAGTTGACCCGGCGCTCGCCGAGGCCGAGCTGCTCGATGTGCTCCGCGATGCGGTCGAAGGCCGCCTGGAAGGACAGGCCGGTGAACTGGCCGGAGTTCACCGTGACCATGTCCTCCTTCGAGGTCCAGGCCGCGGCCTGGATGTCCAGCGCGGTGCCGTCGGCCGGCGCGATCACCTGGCGGATCTCGAGGCCGTAGCGACGCGCGAACTCGTGGTCGCGCTCGTCGTGGCCGGGCACCGCCATGATGGCGCCGGTGCCGTAGCCCATGAGCACGTAGTTGGCCACCCACACGGGGATGCGCTCGCCGTTCATGGGATTGATGGCGTAGCGCCCGGTGGCCATGCCCTGCTTCTCGGCGGTCTCCAGCGCCGCCTCGGAGGTGCCGCCCTGGCGGCATTCCTCCAGGAACGCGGCCAGCTTCGCGTCGCCCTTCGCCGCGTCGATGGCCAGCGGGTGGCCCGCGGCCACCGCCATGAAGGTGACGCCGAACAGCGTGTCCGGACGGGTGGTGTAGATGCGCAGGGGGTCGCCGCCGTCCACCGGGAAGTCCATCTCCACGCCCTCGGAGCGCCCGATCCAGTTGCGCTGCATGGTCTTGACCGCGTCCGGCCAGTCCAGGGTGTCGATGGCCTCCAGCAGCTCCTCGGCGTAGTCGGTGATCTTGAGGAACCAGTGGGGGATCTCGCGCCGCTGCACCGGGGCGCCCGAGCGCCAGCCGCGCCCGTCGATGACCTGCTCGTTGGCCAGCACGGTCTGGTCCACCGGATCCCAGTTCACCTCCGCCATGCGCCGGTAGAGCAGCCCCTTGGCGTGCAGTCGGGTGAGCAGCCACTGCTCCCAGCGGTAGTAGCTGGGATCGCAGGTGGCGAACTCCCGAGACCAGTCGTAGGCGAAGCCGAGGCGCTTGAGCTGCGCCTTCATGTACTCGATGTTCTCGTAGGTCCACTCCGCCGGCGGGACGTTGTTCTGCATTGCCGCGTTCTCGGCGGGCAGGCCGAACGCGTCCCAGCCCATGGGCTGCAGCACGTTCTTGCCCCGCATGCGCTGGTAGCGGCTGATCACGTCGCCGATGGTGTAGTTGCGCACGTGGCCCATGTGCAGCCGCCCGCTGGGGTAGGGGAACATGGACAGGCAGTAGAACTTCTCCCGGGTGGGGTCCTCGGTGACGCGGAAAGCGTCGCTGGCCTCCCAGAAGGCCTGCGCGGCGTGCTCGACGGTCTCGGGCTCGTAGCGGGCGTCCATCGGTGGCGGGGCGTGGTGCGGTGCGGGAAGCCGGCGAGGATAACGTAACCCTCCTCGCATCGGCGAGCATGCCCGCGAGCGGTGGCTGCGGCTTCCTCCCGGGTCCGGCCGCGAGCCCGCTCCTGTCAGGGCACGGCGGGGTGCCGGCGAGGGCTCGCCGGCATCAACCGTCGTGGCCGGTCTCGTAGGCGTAGTCGAAGGAGTCCGAGTGGATCAGCGCCGGGTCGGCGCCGTGGGCGGGGAAGGCGCGGCGACCGGAGTCCACCATGGCCGGCGGGCCGCTCATGTAGATGGCGTGCGCGGAGAGGTCCGGGTGGTCGGCCAGCACCGCGTCGTGCACCAGGCCGGTGCGCCCGTTCCAGGCATCCTCCGGCGCCGGCTCCGACAGCACCGGCACGTAGCGCAGCCAGGCGTGGTCCTGCGCCCAGCGCGCGGCCAGCTCGTGCAGGTAGAGGTCGCGCCGGGCGCGGGCGCCCCAGTAGAGGGTCATGGGCCGCTCGAGACCTTCGTGCAGGGCGTCCTCCACGATGCTCTTGATGGGTGCGAAGCCGGTGCCGCCCGCCACCAGCAGCACCGGCTCGGGCCGTTCGGCGCGCAGCCAGAAGCTGCCCAGGGGCCCCTCGAAGCGCAGCAGGGCCCCCTCGCGCAGGGTGTCCACCGCGTGCTCCGAGAACCGCCCCCCGGGCACCTTGCGGATGTGCAGCTCCAGGCGCTGGTCGCGGTGCGGCGGGCTCGCTACGGAGAAGGCCCGCCGGCGCCCGTCGCGCAGCAGGATGTCCAGGTACTGCCCGGCGCGGAACGCCAGCCGCTCGCCCGGCGGCAGCGCGAGATCGAGGCCCACCACGTCGTGGGCCAGGGCGGTGCGCCCCGCCACCCGGCAGGGCAGGCGCCGCACGCGGATGCGGTCCGCCGCGTCCAGGCCCTCCACCTCGAGCACCAGGTCCCGGCGCGCGGTGGCCGCGCACAGCAGCGCGTGACCGGCGCGCCGCTCCACCTCGTCCAGCGCCTTTGGCGTGCCCCGGGGGTAGCTCACGGCCCCGTCCACCACCCGCGCCGCGCAGGAGCGGCAGGCGCCGTTGCGGCAGCCGTAGGGCAGCGGGATCCCGGCGCGCAGAGCCGCGTCCAGAACCGTCTCCCCGGGCGACGCCTCAAAGGTCCTGCCGTCCGGCAGCAGCGTCACCGTGGCCATGAATTCAAGAGGGACGCAGTCGCTTGAGTCCGGGACGCAGTCGCTTGATTCCCGCCGCTGCCGTCGCCACGGAATCCGGTCCGGCCGGACCGCGGAATGGCGAGGCGCCCTCCCGCGCAGGAATCAAGCGACTGCGTCCCCTTGATTACTGGGGCAGGCTGCGCTTGCTGTTGAGCCAGCGGATGAGGCCGTCCCACATCTCCAGGTCGCGCTCGGCGCGCGACGGGGCGATCTCGAAGATGCCCAGCCCGCGTTCCGCCGCGTGCACGTAGTTCTGGCTGTTCCTGAGGATCGCGGCGAAGGGCATCTTGCGGCCGCTGGGGAGCGTGAGCCCGCCCAGGTACTCCTCCAGCTCCTCGGTGCCCGGGGACCGCTCGCGCACGCGGTTGGCCACGGTGGCGACGCGAACCCGGTTCCTCAGCACCCGGCCCACCTCCAGCAGCTCGTCCAGGAAGTGCTCGGCCGCATTGAGGTCGATCATGGAAGGCACCACCGGCAGCAGCACCGTCTGGGCATGGGCCAGCATGTTCTCCAGGGCCTTGCCCCGCACCTGGGCCGGCGAGTCCATGACGGCCACGTCGGTGCCGCGGGGCACCCGGGCGTTGGCCTTGGTGCCCTCCACGCCGTGGATCTCCGGCCGGTCCTCCGGGCGCAGCTCCAGCCAGTCCAGCGCCGACTGCTGGCGGTCGTAGTCCACCAGCGCGGTCTTCAGCCCCTGGCTCGCGTACCACACCGCCAGGTTGCAGGCGAGCGTGGTCTTGCCGGTGCCGCCCTTGGAGTTGAGGACGAGGATGGAGCGCATGTTTCCTCCCGTGAGCCGGCCTGTGGCGCATCACCGCTGAAGGCCGGGAGACCGGGCCCGCGCGGAGGCGCCGTTCTTGTTCACGTTGCGAACCCGGCCAAGTATAGCAATCGCCTCGCGCGAGGCATGGTGGCGTGGGTGCGTTCATGGCAGGCACATGTGTTGGGCCTGGCAACGGGGTGCGACCGCGGGAGCCCGCCCGCGTACGAAACGGGATCTGGTTTCCTTTCTCGTGCGCCGGCACGCCGGCAAGCCGCCGCCCATCGGGGCACTGCGTTCATCCCGGCGCGCTCAGAGGCGGAAGTCGGCCACCTGCCGGCGCAGGATCTCCGGGTCGCGCTCGGTCTGGGCGTAGCGCAGCGCCACGTAGGCGTCGGCGACGGCGCTCACCGCGGCGGCCAGGTCCGGACGGCGCGCCGCCACCCGCGCGGCGAAGGCCCGCGGGCCCTCGTGGGGCTCCCGGGGCAGCCCGGCACGGGCCAGCCGGGCGCAGAACGCGTCCCAGGCGCCCAGCACCGGATCGCGCCGGCCCCGGCGCGCGAACAGCCATGCCGCCAGGGCCGCCAGCAGCAGCGCCACCGTCACCGTCAGCGCCAGCACCAGCGTGCCGTAGCTGGAGGCGTCCAGCCCCATCTCGGAGAGCACCCGGCGCTGGCGCTCCGGGCCGTAGCCCAGCACCCAGGCGTTCCAGCGGGTCTGCACCGCGTCCACGGCCTGGCGCAGACGCCGGAATGCGTCGGTCACCGCGGGCGCAGGTGTGATGGTGAGGCCGGCGGCGCCCACGGTGGGCGGGATGGCGGCGTCGAGCCCCTCCTGCACGCGCAGCGGCGACACCGCCGCGGTGGGGTCGACCCGCACCCAGCCGGCACCGGCGATCCACACCTCGGTCCACGCGTGGGCGTCGCGCTGGCGGACGATCATGTAGCCCCCCAGCGGGTTCACCTCCCCGCCCTGGTAGCCGGTGACCACCCGCGCGGGGATCCCGGCGGCGCGCATCAGCACCACGAAGGCACCGGCGTAGTGCTCGCAGAATCCCGCCCGGGTGCCGAACAGGAAGTCGTCCACCGGATCGCCCGGCAGCAGCGGCGGGGTGAGCGTGTAGACGAAGCCCCCGGCGGCGAACCAGGCCAGCGCCCGCTGCACCACCGCACCCGGTGCGCCTGCCTCCTCGCGCCACGACCGCGCCAGGGCGCGGGCGCGGGGATGGGCGCCGACGGGCAGCGACACCACCCAGGCGGGCGTCCCGGGATGGTCCGCGCCCAGGCCGTAGTCCGGGTAGGAGCGCATGGGAAAGCGCAGCCGCTCCCGCAGGTGGCGCCCGGCGAGGATCTCGAGGTCCCGGGTCATGACGCCGCCGGGCGGCGGCACCGCGGGCAGGTCCAGGGCGAACAGCCAGCGCGCGCCGCTGGGCTCCATGGTCACCTCGTAGTCCAGCGGCGGGCCCCGGCGCTCGAAGGGCACCGGGCGCCGGCTCGCGGGGCGCTCGCCGCGGCTCCAGCGCCGGCCGTCGAACACGTCCAGCACCGGGCCGCGCCAGTAGCGCTCCGCGGGCGGCGGCGGCGTGCCCTGGAACTCCACCCGGAACGCCACCGCGTCGGACTGGGACAGGGCACTGATGTTGCCTGGGCTCATGTCGTCGCCGATCCCGGTGACGCCGGCGTGGGCGTCCCGGGGCAGCCCCCACAGGGGGCCCGGGATGCGGGGGAACAGCACGAACAGCGCGAGCATCAGTGGCACCGCCTGGGCCACCATCACCGCCCCCCGGCGCAGGTGCGTGGTCACGGCCATGGCCGGCGAGCGTCCCGGCGAGCCGCCCAGGGCGAGCAGCGCCGCGGTCATCACCACCACCACCGCCAGCATGTAGAGCCCGGTGGCGATGTCCTGCTCGTAGAGGAAGTTGGTGATGACCAGGAAGAAGCCCAGGTAGCTCACCACGTAGGCGTCGCGCAGACCGCGGGTCTCCACGAGCTTCACGCCGGCGAGCAGGGTCAGCAGGGCCACGCCGGCGGCGCGCCCGGTGAGGGTGCCGTAGCTCAGGTAGACCCCCGGCAGCACCGCGAGCGCAATGGCCGCCACCAGCCAGCGCGCCGGCGGCCGGTCGTCACCCCGGTGGGCCCGCCACAGCCGCCAGCCGGCGAGCAGCGCGAACAGTAGCGGGATCCAGGAGGGCATCCGCGACGCGTGGGGCGCGATTACCAGCGCCAGGGACGCGGCCAGCCAGCTCAGCCGCCCCACGCTCAGGTGCCAGCCGGTGAGCTCCGGATCCGGCGCGAGCCACCTCACGACTCGTTCCCGTACAGGGCCAGGCGGCGCAGGCACGCGTCCTGGTGGGCGGGCCCGGTGGCCGGATCGAGGCGCACGCCGGGGAGCTCGAGCCCGTAGTGCATGCCGCGCGCTTCCGCCTCCAGCACCCAGGCCGCGAGCTGCGACAGGCAGGCCTCCGGGTGGGCCCCGTACACGTCGGCCAGGCGCAGCATCACGTTGCCGGTGGCGGCGCCCTCGAACTGCTTGAGCGGCAGGAGGTCGCCGCGGGCCGCCGCCTTCCAGTGGATGTGGCGGGGCGGATCGCCGCGGCGGTACTCCCGCAGCCCCGCGAAGTCCTCCCGGCCGCTGCCCCCGTGGCCGCGCTCCTCCCGCGACTCCGCGAGGCTCGCCGGCAGGGGTCGGTCGCCCGCCGGGTGCGGGTAGACCAGGGTGCGCACGCGTACGGGCACCCGATACCAGGCGCGGAAGATGCCGAAAGGCGCGCGGCTCGCGATGCACACTCGCTCCAGCTCGCGCCAGCCGCGGCTGGGCGCCGCCACCGGCAGCTCCACCTGCGCATGGCTGTCCGGGCCGATTTCGAGATGCAGGACCACGTCCCCCGGCGCGCGCCGCTCGCTCAGTACTACCCCGTCGCGGCGCGGTCCGCCCGGGTTGTCCACCCGCACCGGGAAGCGCGCCGTGCCGCCGGCGAACACCGGGTGCGCCGGGCGCGCGCTCACGGCGAGCCCCGCCAGGTTGCGGTACGTGTGCAGCAGCGACACCAGCGCCAGGCTCGCCAGCAGGAAGGTGAGCACGTAGCCCAGCGAGTTGTTGTAGTTCATGGCGCCCGCGAGCATCACCGCGAGCACGGCGGCGAAGGCGAGCCCCTGACGCGTGGGCAGGATGTAGACGCGCTTGCGGGTGAGGACCACCGTGCCCGCCGGCGCGGCGGCGGTGGCGGCCGCCGTCATGGCCTCACGGGACCGGGACGCGGGCGCACAGCTCCTCGCCGGCCGCCATGGGCGATGCGCCCAGCGCCCCGTCGCGGCTCTCCAGGCGGTGGCTGGCCACCGCCGGCAGCACCGCCTGCACGTCCTCCGGCAGCACGTGGCCGCGTCCGTCCAGCAGCGCCCAGGCCCGGGCCGCGCGCAGCACCGCGAGCCCGGCCCGGGGCGAAAGCCCTACCGTGTACTCCGGGGCGGCGCGGGTGTGGGCCACGATGGCCTGCACGTAGTCCACGATGGCATCCGCCGCGTGCACCCGGTCCGCCGCCTCCTGGGCCGCCAGGAACGCGGGCACCTCGAGGACGGGCTGCAACCCCGCCAGCAGCCGGCGGCGGTCCTCGCCCTTGAGCAGGGCGCGCTCGGCGCTGCGGTCCGGATAGCCCACGTGGATGCGCATCAGGAAGCGGTCGAGCTGGGATTCCGGCAGCGGGAAGGTGCCCACCTGTCGGTCCGGGTTCTGGGTGGCCACCACGAAGAACGGCTCCGGCAGCGGGCGGCTCTCGCCGTCCTGGGTGACCTGGCGCTCCTCCATGGCCTCCAGCAGCGCGCTCTGGGTCTTGGGCGTGGCCCGGTTCACCTCGTCGGCCAGCACCAGCTGGGCGAAGATGGGTCCCGGCTGGAAGCGGAAGCGCGCGCTGTCGCGCTCGTACACCGACACCCCGATGATGTCCGCCGGCAGCAGGTCGCTGGTGAACTGCACGCGCTGGAAGGTGAGCCCCAGCAGCCGCGCGAGAGCGTGGGCCAGGGTGGTCTTGCCCACCCCGGGCACGTCCTCGATGAGCAGGTGGCCGCGGGCCAGCAGGCAGGTCAGCGCCTGGCGCAGCACCGCCTGCTTGCCGAGCAGCACCTGGCCGGCGGCATCCAGCACACGCTGCAGCCCGGCCGCGTCGTGGGCAGCGGCGTGGGCGCCGGAACGCTCCAGCTTGAACACGGGATCGGGACTCCGGGGGCGCGTGGTGTCGAAGGGCGAAAGGGTAGCAGCGTGGCATGCTTACGGCCGCGAACCGCGTCGCTATAATCGCGACTTCTCCGGCCGCTCAACCGGCGCGCGCCGCGCGGGCGGGGCCCGACGCCGCCCCATGCTACGCATCCACGATCAACTGCCCGCCGGTCTCCTGGACCTGGACAGCACCGAGCTCGGCGACGCCCTCGGTGGCCCGGCGCTGATCCGCATTCCCGGCGATCGGCCGCAGCCGCTCTTCGTGGCGACCCTGCTGCACGGCAACGAGACCACTGGCTGGGACGCGGTGCGCCAGGTGCTGCGAGGCTACGGCGCGCGGGCGTTACCGCGCTCGGTGCTGCTGTTCCTGGGCAACGTGCGCGCGGCGCGGGAGCGGCTGCGCCACCTGGATGGACAGCCGGATTACAACCGCATCTGGGGCGGCTACCCGGGGCCCGAGGGCGACCTGGCGGCGCAGGTGCTCGCGGAGGTGCGCCGCGCCCATCCCTTCGCCTGCCTGGACCTGCACAACACGTCGGGCGAGAACCCGCTCTACACCTGCGTGCACGGGCTCGACGACGCGAGCCGCGCCCTGGGGCGGGTGTTCAGCCGCAAGCTCGTGCTGGTGACCCACCCGGACACGCTGCTGTCCCTCGCGCTGTCGCGCTTCGCGCCGTCGGTGACGCTGGAGTGCGGCAAGCCCGGGAATCCGGAGGTGACCGCCCGGGTGGCGGCCTTCCTGGAGGAGGCGCTGGCCCTCGAGACCCTGGATGCAGCTCACCCGGCGCTGCTGGATCACCCGGGCGAGGTGCTGCGCTCGGTGGCCCGGGTGCGGGTCCCCGAGCACGTCAGCTTCAGCTTCGACGACGACGGCGCGGATCTGCGCCTGGCCCACGGGCTCGATGCCCACAACTTCACCCTGGTCCCCGACGGCACGCCCATCGGCTGGATCCGCCACGGCGCGGACGCGCGCCTGGAGGCGCTGGACGCCACCGGCGCCGACGTCAGCGAGCGCTACTTCCGCCGCGACCGCGATGCGCTGGTGACCGCCTCGCCCCTGATCCCCTCGCTGTTCACTCCCAACGCGCGCATCATCCGCCAGGATTGCCTCTGCTACGTCATGGAGCCCGTCGACTGAGAGCCGCGTCATGCCGACCGCCGACCTGATCATCGAGCGCCGCGATGCGGTCGCCGTCCTCACCATCGACCGCGAGGACGCGGGCAACAGCATCAGCAGCGAGGTGATCGCGGAGCTGGAGGCCTTCTTCCAGCAGGCGGAGGACGACGTGGATCTGCGCGCAGTGGTGATCACCGGCGCCGGCGATCGCTTCTTCGCCGCCGGCGGCGACGTGAAGCGCTACCGCGAGCTCGAGACCCGCGAGCAGCTGCGCGCCGCGTTCGAGCGGCCGCGCCGGCTGATGGACAGCATCGAGGTGTTCCCCCGCCCGGTGATCGCCGCCATCAACGGCTGGGCCCTGGGCGGCGGCGCCGAGCTGATCCTGGCCTGCGATCTGCGCATCGCCGCCCAGGGCGCGCGCATCGGCTTTCCCTACGCGAAGCTGTCGCTCATCGCCGGCTGGTACGGCGCCGAGCGCCTGGTGCACGCGGTGGGCGTGGCGGCGGCGCGCAACCTGCTGCTGCGCGGCGAGCC
Organism: Gammaproteobacteria bacterium; assembly: GCA_041593595.1. Classification (GTDB taxonomy): domain Bacteria; phylum Pseudomonadota; class Gammaproteobacteria; order HK1; family HK1; genus JBFHNV01. The sequence goes on along the minus strand of JBFHNV010000010.1, from coordinate 25,575 downwards.
GGTGGATGCCCAGGAGGCACACCGCATCGGGCTGGTGGACGAGGTGGCCACGTCTGGCGTGGTGGAGCGGGCCATGGCCATCGCCGAGGAATTCGCCGGCAAGGCGCCGCTCAGCATGGGCGCCACCAAGCGCGTGCTGCATGCCATCGCGCGGGAGTCGCGCAGCCGCGCGCGCTCCGTCGCCGACCACGAGTTCGAGGATCTCTGGGTCAGCGAGGACCACCGCGAGGCCGAGGCTGCCTTCACGGAGAAGCGCCCGCCGCGGTTCAAGGGCCGGTAGGGCGGCCGCCCGAAAAAAAACCGCCCCGGAACGGGGCGGTCATCGAAGAACGTCCGATTGGCCCGGACGCATACGCACCGGGGGAGGAGAGAGGCTGCAGCGTCCCTGCTGCACCGGCCCGGCGCGGATTCTGGGAAGCGACTGGTTCCGGTGCCTGCCTCAGTCCAGACCCAGGTCGCGGCGCAGGGCGCCGTGGATCTCCGGAGCGATGCGGTCTGTCGGGGTCAGGCCCCCTTTGAGCACCTGCATCGACTCGGCCAGAAGGCTCACCAGGACCCGCGGCAGCGCCGGGGCTCGCAGCACGGGGCGGGGCAGGGCGGCGGCATTCGCGTAGTTCAGGTCGATGACTGACATAGATGAATTCCTCTCAGTTCATTCTTTCAACACACGATGAGAAATCGTGATGCTTTTCTATTCGGTGATTCGCAGAATAGGTCACCATTCAGGCGTTGACAAACGATACTTTCTAAGCTGATATATGAGACAAATTCACGAGACAGGCTCATGAGAAGACTCCCGCCCCTGAACGCGGTTCGTGCCTTCGAGGCGGCGGCCCGGCGCGGCAACTTCAACCAGGCGGCAGAGGAGCTGAGCGTCACCCCCTCTGCCATCAGTCATCAGGTGCGGGCGCTGGAGGAGTTCTTCGGCACCAAGCTGTTCCGACGCAGCGGCCGCAACGTGGTGCTCACACCCAAGGCCAGGGACTTCCTGCGCTCGGTGACCCAGGCGCTGGATCAGATCAATGCCGCCAGCCAGCGGATGATGCGCCGGCCGGAGGGCAACCTCCTCAATATCGCCGTGGCCCCCACTTTCGCCACCGGCTGGCTGGTGCCGCGCATGTCGGAGTTCCAGGTAGACCACCCGGAGCTGGAGATCCGCATGTGCACCACCATGAGCTTCGCCGACTTCGCCAACTCCGATATCGACCTGTCCATCAACTACAGCGCCGGGGAGTTCCCCCAGGGGCTCGCCAGCGTGCGCATCATGGCCGAGCACTGCGTCCCCGTGTGCGCTCCGCGCTACCTGGAGGACCACGAACTGCGCACGCCGGACGACATCCGCAACTGCACCCTGCTGCACGCGCTGCCGCGCATCGGCCAGTGGCGCAACTGGCTCGAGGTCGCGGGTGTGACCGGCGTGGACGCGGAGCGGGGCCCGAAGTTCCAGTCCACCCCACTGGCGCTGGAGGCGGCGAAGTCCGGGCTCGGGGTGGCCATCGCCAACCTGGAGTTCGTCGAGGACCACGTGCGCCAGGGATCGCTGGTGGCGCCGTTCCAGGTGGAGGTGCCGAGCGAGAGCGGCTACTACCTGGTCTACCCGATGGACCATGCGGACGAGCCCAAGATCGAGGCGTTCCGGGAGTGGCTGCTGGCGAAGCTCGACAAGGAGTACCCGGAGCGCGAGGGGATCCTGGAGCCGGTCTGAAGGGTCGCCGGCGGGGGCCACTCCGGCGTCCGGCCGGCAGGTACCGACGGCCCGCCCCGGAGGAGCGGCTGCTGGGATGTCAAGGGTATGTCTATATGAGCCGCAAAAGATGTTGACTGCTTGATCGTTATTGTCTAAGTTATCGTGTAGTTGAACTCGACGAAACTAAGACATAATCCGGGTCTCGGCCCGACTGAGGAGGAGCAACATGGACTTCCAGGACACCCACGACGCCGTCAGCGGCGAGCCCGAGGAGCTGGACGGCTTCCAGGAGCTGGCCTTCGATGACGACATGGACACCGAGGGTGGCGACTCCTTCATGGATGCGTTCCGCACGCTTCCCGAGAGCGAGGACGGCGACGCCCGCCACAACCCCTTCCTGCGGGTGGCGTACGGACGGAAGCTGCTGAACTACGACCAGGAGCGGGAGCTGGGCCAGCGGCTGGGAGACGCGCGCCGCGGCATGACGCAGGCGCTGTCGGGCTTCTCGGCATGCGTCGCGCACCTGGTCAGCCAGTGGGACCGGGCAGTGGTGGGCGAGCGTCCGCCCGGCGAAGTGCTGCAGTGGCCCTCGGGGATGCCCACCCAGGCCGGCGAGGGCGAGGGCGGCAAGGCCGGAGGTGAAGGACCCCGGGCGCGCATGGCGGCCCTGAAGCTTCGCCATGAGCTGTGGCTGAAAGAGTGCGGCGATGCCGTCCCCGTCGAGGCGCCCATGGACTTGAGCGTGCAGTTCGCGGACGCAGCGCCCGCGTTTGCCATGCTGTGCGAGCTCCAGGTCGTCGCGCGCGAGGCACTGCAGTCGCCGGGCGTGGCGGACCGTGCCGGCCTCCAGCGAGCGCTCGAGCAGGCCGCCGCCTGCGAGATCCGCTTCCAGGAGGCGCGGCGAGTGATGCTGGAGTGCAACCTGCGGCTGGTGTTTTCCATCGCCGGCAAGTTCGTCAACAACGGCATCGGCTACGACGATCTGGTCCAGGAGGGCTCCATCGGGCTGCTCCGGGCCATCGAGAAGTTCGAGCCTGCGCTGGGCTTCAAGTTCTCCACCTACGCGAGCACCTGGATCTGGCAGGCGGTGACCCGGGCCATCGCCAACCAGCGGCGAACCGTGCGGGTCCCGGCACACATTCACGACAAGATGATTCGCGTCCGCGGCATCGCCTCGCGAATTCACCAGGAGACTGGCCGTGAGCCGGGCGTGCCGGAGCTGGCCGCGGCATCGGGTCTGTCGGTGGACGTGGTGGAGCGGGCCCTGAACGCGGCAAATCGCTCCCTCTCCCTGGACGCGCCCATGCGCCCGGGCGAGGACACCCACTTCCTGGATCTGGTGTCGGACGAGGAGCAGCAGGATGCGGTGGATACCGTTCACAACGGCGAGCTGAGCGACATCGTGCGCCGCGAGATTGCACGGCTCCCGAGACGTGAGGCCACCATCCTGAGCCTGCGCATGGGGCTCGGCGGCACCGAGGCCCACACCCTCGAGGAAATCGGAGCGATTCTCGGCATCACCCGGGAGCGCACCCGCCAGATCCAGAACCGGGCGCTCGATACCCTGCGCAACCGCTTGAAGGAGACCGCCGCCGCCCTCATGTAGTGCGAACACGGCGGGGAGTACTCCCTCCTCCCCCACCTGCTTCCCGCCGCTTGCGGCCGCACGCCAGCCATGGCGTCGCGGCCGCGCTTTTTCTGCCGGCGGCGAAAGTCCGGCGGGCTCCCGGCTTCACGGGTACCATCTGTCCAACAACTGTCCAGGTATTGCATTCGACCCATGGCAGAGCAGATTGCACAGGACAACGGGCACCAGCCCGCCTACCGCATCGGCGCCGCAGCGCGCCTGACCGGAATCTCCACCCACACCCTGCGCAAGTGGGAAGACCGCTACGGTGTCGTGTCACCGCGGCGAAGCCCGGGCGGCGAGCGCCTCTACTCGGCCCGGGACGTGAAGCGGCTCGCGCTGGTCAAGGACCTCGCCCAGGGCGGCATGGCACTGGCGGAGCTGTCTGCGCTGGACGTGGAGGAGCTCGAGCGGCTGTTCCGGGAAAGCCACGATGCTGCGGTGGACAGCGGTCCGGTGCCTGTCCAGGACAAGGTCCGCGTCGCGGCCGTGGGCGGCGCGCTGCCCCTGCTCCTGACCCAGGATGCCCGGCGCATGCGCCGCGTGCACATCGTCGCTTCCGCCGAAACGGTGGAGGAGGCCGCAACATCGCTGGGTGGCAAGTCGCCGGACGTGCTCCTGCTGGAATGCCCCACCGTCACCACGGATAGCGCGAAGTCGCTGCTGGCGGCCATGGATGCGCTGGGCGCAGGCGCCGCGCTGGTGGTCTACGGCTTCGGCGCACGCGGTGACCTGGACGCGCTGCGCCGCCCGGAGGTAGCTCTGGTGCGGGCGCCGGCGGACGCCACCGAGATCGAGCGCCTGTGCCTCGGCCTGGTGGTCTCGCTGGGCGAGGGCTGGCCGCCAACCGCGGTGCCGAGGCCGCTCGCCGACGAGGCCGTCATCGCACCGCCGCGCTGGAATCCGGAGACCCTGGCGCGGGTCGCGGGCATGTCCAACAGCATCGCCTGCGAGTGCCCCCGCCACCTGGCCGACCTGGTGATGAGCCTCACCGCATTCGAGGAGTACAGCGCCGGTTGCGAGAGCCGCGACGACAAGGACGCGGCCCTGCACCGCTACCTGCGCATCACCGCCGCCACCAGCCGCGCCCTGTTCGAGGACGCCCTGGAGCGCGTCGCGGCCCACGAAGGGCTGGACATCGACTGACGTGGCCGTGCAGCCGGCGGCGGTCGATGGCGCGCGGGTCGACGCGCTCGCCAACTGGCTCATGGACCGTGCCCTCGGCGCGTGCGACCCGGCGGAGCTGCTCACCGGCTGCTGCGACCGACTCGTCGCGGCCCGCATCCCGCTGGCGCGCGCCCATCTGGGCTACCGCACCCTGCACCCGCTGTTTCGCGCCGTGACCCTCACCTGGCAGGCCGGGCGCGGACTGGCGCGGCGCGAGCATCGCGACGGCGATCTGCGGGAAGCGCTCGAAGCCGTGCCCGCAGGGGCCGCCGCCGGGTCCGGTATCGGTCGCACGCGTCACCGCCTCGAAGACAGCGCGCCGGCGCCACGAGTGCCGCCGCTCGACCACCTTCGCGCCCAGGGCCTGTCAGACTACTCGGCGTGGGGCGTCAACTTCGGCGCCTGCGAGGGGCACGAGCCAGCCGGCTCCGACTGCCTGGTGGGCTCCTGGGCCACGGGGCGGCCAGGCGGGTTTCGAGACGAGGAGCTCGCGGTGCTCAAGCGCATCGAGCGCCGTTTGGCGGTTGCCTGCAAGGTGAGCATCAAGGAGCAGGCCGCGCGCAACATCTTGCGGGCCTACCTGGGTCCCGACGCCGGCGAGCGCGTCTATGCGGGCAGTATTGCCCGCGGCTCCGGTGAGGTGATCCACGCGGTCATCTGGTTCGCGGATCTCCGCGACTCCACGCGCCTGTCAGGCGAGATGCCGCTCGGGGACTTCCTCGCCCTGCTCAACGACTTTTTCGAGTGTATCGCCGGCGCGGTGCTGGACCACGGTGGCGAGGTCCTGCGCTTCATCGGCGACGCGGTGCTGGCCGTATTTCCCATGGTAGGTCACCACGCGAAGGACGTGCGCATGTGCCCGGTGCACCGGGCCGCGTGCGCCACTGCGCTGGTGGCCGCCCGCGACGCCGTGGCGCGGGTGTCGGCGCTGAACGTGCGACGCGTGCGCGGCGGGCTGCCGCCCATCGGCTACGGCATCGGCCTGCACGTGGGAGACGTGATGTACGGCAACATCGGGGTGCCGTCGCGGGTGGAGTTCTCCGTGGTGGGCGCCACCGCCAACCACGCGGCCAAGATGGAGTCCCTGTGCAAGGTGCTGGGCGTACCGGTGGTGGTGTCCTCGGACTTCGCCGAGATCCTCCCGGGCCAGTGGGTCTCGCTCGGGCGGCACGTGCTTCCGGGTGTCGCGCGCGAACAGGAGGTGCACACGCTGGCGGAACTGGCGCCGTCACCTGCGGCCTAGCCGCTGGGATCCCGCCGCCCCGACCAGCGCTCGATGAGGCGGAACAGCAGCGGCGCGGAGATCACGATGAGGCCGATGCGGATCACGTGGTGGGTGGCCACGAACGCGGTCTCGATGCCCAGCGCCAGCGCGATGAGGCTCATCTCGGCGAGACCGCCCGGGGAGTAGGACAGGATCAGCGGCTCGAGGCCGAGACCGGTGATCGCGTCCACGCCCCAGGCGAACGCCAGGGTGGTGAGCAGCATCAGGGTGGTGGAACCCACCGACGCGCCGATGGTGGAGGCCACCTGCCTGAGCGGCACGCCGGAGAAGCGCGAGCCCACCGCGCAGCCCACCACCACCTGCGCCAGCGCCACCAGCTCCCAGGGCGGCGGCGAGTGCGACAGCCCGCTCAGGTGCACCGCGGCGCTCGCGAGCATGGGGCCCACCATGCGGTAGGCGGGCAGGCGCAGGAACCGGCCGATGAACGGCCCCACCACCGCGCAGGCCAGCAGGATCCCCATCTCCCGCCACTCCGCGTCGGCGAGTGCGAGACCCTGGCCGGTGGTGATCGCCGCTTCGCCCTCCACCCAGCGGAAGCCGAAGGGGATGATCATCACCACCATCAGCACCCGGGCCGCGTGCACCAGCGCGATGCGCCGGTCGTCGCCGCCCATGGCGCCGCCGGCGATCACCATCTCCGAGAGGCCGCCGGGGGTGGCGGAGAAATACGCGGTCACCGGGTCGAAGCCCTGCACGCGGCGGAAGTAGGCGTAGAGCACGCCGGTCACGGCGCCCACGTAGAGCACCAGCCCCGCGATGCTCAGCGGCCATTGCGCGATGCGATCCAGCACGTCCGGAGTGAAGGCGCTGCCCAGGAACACGCCGATGATGGTGATGAACACGCCGCGCATCGTCGGCGGCAGCCTGAGCGACGCGCCCGAGAGCGCGGCCACGGTGGTGAACACCATCGCGCCCAGCATCCACGCCAGCGGCAGCTTGAAGGCGAAGAACACCGCGCCGCCCACCGCACCGATGGCGAGCGTGCGCGACAGGCGCGCCGCGTCGATGCGCGCCAGCCAGGAGCGGGGCGGGGAGGGCCTGCTGCGGGCGCCGCGGTCGCCGGCGCCCTTGTCGGAAGACGGTGGCGGATCCTCCGCGCTCAATCGTCGCTGCCCGCGAGCTTCTGGTTTCGGGTGGGCACGACGGGCACGGCGGGCATCTCCGGCACCGTGCAGCCGGTGTCGCAGCACTGGCCCGGCTGCGGCGAGTCGGCGGCGCCCGCGTCCGCCAGCACGCCGCGCTCCATCAGCCGCTGCACCAGGGCCTGGCGTTCGGCGATGGGGTAGCGGCGGTGGATCTCGCGCTTCATGGCCTCCGGCGAGCCGCCACCGTGCAGGCTGATGGTGGACATCCAGCCGCCGGCATAGGAGGCCGTGAGGTCCTCGATGAAGCGCGCGACGCTCGCGCGCTGGGCGTAGGGCACGTCCGGGCGTCCCTGCAGCACCGCCGCCAGGTCCGCCGCGGTCTCCGGGTTGTGGTCCTCCTCCGGATTCGGCAGCGTTACCACCAGCCCGCCGGACACCTCGTGGGCCAGGCGGTGCATGTCGTAGATCTGGGTCGCCAGCAGCAGCTTGCCGATGTTGGAGTACACCGGCTCCGGCTCCATGTTGCCCGCCGGATCGCGCACCCCGTACACGCTCGCCGCCACGCCGCAGGCGTAGAAGCCCTCCACGGTCTTGATGAGATCCACCATGGTGTTGCGCAGGTGGCCGTGACGCTTGAGGCACAGGCCGTTGGCCTCCACCATCAATGCACCGGCGCCGATCAGCAGATCGCCGAAGCCGGCGCGTGCCCCGATACAGGTGTGGCGGTGGTGCGTCGCATAGGACTTCGTCAGGAACTCCGAGTGCTGCCACTCGCCGTCGATGAACACCCGCTCGTAGGGCACGAAGACGCGATCGAAGATGCACACACCGGTGCTCTGGCCGTAGCGCCCGCTGAAAACGGCCTTGCTCTCGCCGGGGCGACCCGCGGGGCGGGCGACGATGGTGAGTCCCTCGGCGTCCAGGGGCACCGCGCAGGCGATGGCGAAGTCCTTGTCCTCGGTGGTCATGGCGCGCCCCGGCAGCACCAGCAGGCCGTGCACGTAGGGCGCGGACGTGACGATGGCCTTGGTGCCCGAGATCACCACGCCGCCCGCGCGGCGCTCCACCACGTGCACGTAGCTGTCCGGGTTCGGCTGCTCGGAGGGACGCAGCGAGCGATCCCCCTTCGCGTCGGTCATGGCGATGGCGTAGGTGAGGTCGTGGTCCTGCACGTGGTGCATGAACTCCACGAAGCGCGCGTGACGGTCGCTGCCGGTGTCCACGTCGATGCGATGGGCGGCCTGGTACAGCGCGTTGAAGCCGTCCATGACCAGATAGCGCATGGCGCAGCCCGTCTCCTGGCACACGACGCGGGTGTACTCGAGCTTGGCCAGCAGGTCCGAGGTGGTCTCGTTGATGTGCAGGAAGCGGTTGACCGGCTTGCCGCTGGTGCCCTGGGTGGCCCGCGCCACCGCTGCGTACTCGGGCTTCAGCGCATAGTCGTAGGTCACCCCGATGGCGGCCACCCCCGGCGCGAGCCGCTCGTCGTCGGCGATGCTGTCCACCGCCCGCCCGTCCACGAACACCCGCGGCTTCAGCGCCCGCAGCGACTCGCGGTAATCCCCGGAACTCATGAACATGGTGACTGCACCCCCGCGCGCGCTGTCTGCTCCCCCCCTTTCCTCCCACCGGGGGGAATGGGTCGGGGTGAGGGGGGCGAGCGCGCGCAACCCGCCCGGGGCCCGATTCCGTCACCTGAACGGAGTCCACCGCACCCACATGGAAATATCCGCCGGCCGCAGTATATAACAGCCCCATCCCCGCCCTCGGCCCCCACCCACAACCGCGAGGAGCTCCGCCAGCCGCCATGTCCGCTACCGTCAAGCCCCTGGACGACATCACCGTCCTCGACATCGCCACCTTCATCGCCGGCCCCTTCGCCGCCACCTGCCTCGCGGAGTTTGGCGCCAACGTAATCAAGTTCGAGCTGCCCGGCGAGGGCGACTTCCTGCGCAAGCTCGGCACCGAGAGCGAAGCGGGCGACACATACTGGTGGTTCAACGACGCGCGCAACAAGCAGTGCATCACGCTGGATCTCAAGCGCGACAAGGGCAAGACCATCTTCAAGCGTATGGTGGCGAAGGCCGACGTGGTGGTGGAGAACTTCCGCCCGGGCACCCTGGAGAAGTGGGGCATCGGCTTCGACGAGCTGCTGGCCATCAACCCGCGGCTCGTGATGCTGCGGGTGTCCGCCTACGGCCAGACGGGACCGAAGAGCCACCTGCCCGGGTTCGCGCGCATTGCCCAGGCCTACGCGGGACTGTCCTACATCACGGGCCGCCCCGACACGCCGCCGCTGATTGCCGGGTCCACCACGCTCGCCGATTACCTGACGGGCCTCTACGGCGCCTTCGGCATCATGCTGGCGCTGCGCGCGCGGGAGAAGACCGGGCGCGGCCAGTACATCGACGTGGGCCTGCACGACGGCATCTTCCGGTTCCTGGACGAGATGGCGGCGGTGTACGACAAGACCGGCGAGGTGCGCGAGCGCATGGGCACCGAGACCCACAGCTCGGTGCCCCACAGCCACTACCAGTGCGGCGACGGGCACTGGGTGGCCATCGCCTGCACCAACGACAAGATGTTCGGGCGTCTTGCCCGGGTCATGGGCAAGCCGGAGCTCGCCGATCCTGCGAGCTACGGGCTGAAGAAGAACCGGGTCAAGGATCGCGACGCCGTGAACGGGATGGTCTCGGAGTTCACCAGGAGCCACGACCGCGACACGGTGATCCGCCTGTGCTCCGAGGGCGACGTGCCCTGCGGCAAGGTGTGCAGCATCGCCGACATCTTCCAGGAGGAGCAGTTCTGGGTCCGCGAGACGCTGATGCGGGTCAAGGACCCGCGCCTGGGCGATCTCGCCGTGCAGGGCACCATCCCCAAGCTCTCCGACACCCCCGGCTCCATCGAGCACCTGGGCGTGGAGATGGGCCGTGACACGGAGCGCGTGCTCACCACGCTGGGGGGCGTGGACCCCTCCGAGCTGGCCGCCCTGCGCGAGGAAGGCGTGATCTGAGGAACCACCATGAACGACCCCGTCTCCGCCGTCGCCGCCGTGGCCTTCATGCACCCGGACGACGTCGGCAAGCTGTTCGTGCCGTCTTCCACCCGTGAGCCGGCGCCACTGGTGCCCGAGTACTCCCGTGACGCCGACGGCGTGGACACGGTCAAGGTGCTGATGGCCACCGAGCACCTGATCGTGTTCGAGGCGTTTCGCCCGAAGGGCGCCAGGGACCGCCGCCACATGCACCCGGACCACCACTCGGTGGCCTACCAGAAGCGCGGCCGTGTGCGCATGACCATCGGCGAGCAGACCTTTACCGTGGAGGCCGGTGACACCTATCGCCATCCGCTCGGGGTCGGCCACCAGCATGAAGCGCTGGAGGACTCGGTGCGCATCGAGATCAAGTTCTACCCGGACGGGAACGCCATCGAGTCCTGGAACCGGCTGGTGGGGCCCCGGGACGGCGGCTAACCAGCTGTTCCGAATCCCAGATCGCCGGCCAAGAAGGAGGACGGCATGGGTCGCTGCGCCCGTAGGCGGCAGGGACGCCGCCTCCGAGCCCCAGGGACGGGTTCACGGCGGGGCGCATCGACCCATGCCGACCTCCGCGTCGCGAGATGCCTGTAGCAGCGTTCGGAACAGCTACTCAGGAGCGCCCGCCACAAGGGTCCCGCCCCCGGGCAACCCACCTGGCGTGCCGGGTGCGCCAGGGCACGGGGGCGCAGCGGCTGATCTCCGATCGTGTGCGACTTCGTACCGTAGCGGCCCGCTCCGGCATGCAAACTCGGTTTCCAGGCACGAGGGGGAGCACTGACCGATGGAGGTGCCGTTCCATGATGCTGCAAGACTGTCCCTACTGCGAGAGTGACCAGGTGCTCCTGCTCGGCGGCGCCGGTGCCCACGTCGCCCAGTGTCTGGCCTGTGGCGCACAGTGGTGGCCGACACCCGACGGGCTGGACGAAGCCGGGGCGGAGTACGTCCACGACCTCGATGAGGGCGTCGTGCCCGACATGATGGCGTTCGCTGACCGCGAAGTGGGCGACATCGGTCTGCCGGAACTGATCGATCTCGAAGACTGACGCCGCCGCGTCGTGACGATGGAGTCGGGGCCCGGGTGCTACCCGGCAGCGAGCTACTTTCGCTGCCCGTCCAGGCCGTCCCGGCAGGCAGCCACGCCCTCCTGCATGGCGTTGCCATCGGCGGTGACGGCGTCCTCGTCGATCGCGCGGCGGAAGAGAAGGGCCCCCAGCGATTCCCGGGTGTGCTGGTCCTCGAGCCTCGAGTGCCGCGTGAAGCATGCGAGTGGCAAACCGGCGCCGTGGGTGATCCGTGCCGAGGCTGCCTGCCTGGCACGGGTCGGCGTCTGACCGTCCGGGCACCCGCGCCGCCAGGGCGCGGCCTGTGCAATCACCGGATTGTGATGGCATTTCCCGTCGTGCGTCGCCCGGGCGGCGCAGCGGTCTGCCGCGGCGCCCGCGGGCCCCGTCGAGTTCTGCTGCATGGCAAGTCCGTGGCTGCGCCGCAACCCCGCCGCGGCCCGGGGCCAGGTGTCGCATGCCGGCACGGTCGCGGGAGGTTCCTCTATAGTCTGCGCAGTGCCGTGCGCCACCGCGCTCCCGCTGCCGGCGAACGGCGCCTGCCCGCACCCTCACCGCCCCCCAGGAGGACCCGACCATGCAAGACGTCGTCATCCCCGCCGGCCACAAGATGCTCGTCGACGGCGAGCGCGTGGACAGCGCCTCCGGCGAGACCATCCCCGTGGAGAACCCCGCCAACCGCACGGTCTTCGCCCACGTGCCGCGAGGCGGCGCCGAGGACGTCGAGCGCGCGGTGGCTGCCGCGGCGAAGGCCTTCGACAGCTGGCGCGCCGTGGCACCGCGCCAGCGTGGCCGGGCGATGCTGAAGATCGCCGACGCCCTGGAGGCGCGGGTGGAGGATCTCGCCCGCACCATCGCCACCGAGACCGGCAACGCGCTGCGCACCCAGGCGCGTCCCGAGGCGGCGCTCACAGCCGATATCTTCCGCTACTTCGGCGGCCTCGCCGGCGAGGCCAAGGGCGAGACCATCCCGCTGGGCGAGCAGGTGCTCAGCTACTCGCGGCGCGAGCCCATCGGCGTGGTGGGCGCCATAATCCCCTGGAACGCGCCGGTGCTGCTGGCCGCGCTCAAGATCGCGCCGGCGCTCACCACCGGCAACACCATGGTGCTGAAGGCCGCCGAGGACGCGCCGCTGGGCGTGCTGATGCTGGCCGGAATCTGCCAGGAGCACCTGCCCCCGGGCGTGCTCAACGTGCTCACCGGCTACGGCCACGACTGCGGCGCGGCCCTGTCGCAGCACCCCACCATCCGCAAGCTGTCCTTCACCGGCTCCACCGAGGTGGGCAAGCAGATCATGAAGGCCGCGGCGGACCGCCTGGTGCCCGTGTCGCTGGAGCTGGGCGGCAAGAGTCCCTCCATCGTGTTCCCGGACGCCAACGAGGACTGGGCGGTGGAAGGGATCATCAACGCCATGCGCTTCACCCGCCAGAGCCAGTCCTGCACCGCCGGCTCGCGGCTGTTCCTGCACGCCAGCGTGTTCGACGAGTTCCTGGAGAAGCTCGCGCAAAAGACCTCGGGGCTCAGGCAGGGGGATCCCCTGGACGAGGCCACCGACATGGGCACCATCATCAACGAGAAGCAGTTCCGCAAGGTGTGCGGCTACGTGGAGGAGGGCCTCGGGCGCAACGACGCGCGACTGGTCATGGGCGGCCTGCCGCCCACGGAGGGTCCACTGAGCAAGGGCTGGTTCACGCAGCCGACGATATTCGCCGACGCCTCCAATGACTGGCGGCTCGCCCGCGAGGAGATCTTCGGTCCGGTGCTGGTGGCCATCCGCTGGGAGGACGAGGCCGACGCCATCCGCATGGCCAACGACAGCCACTACGGCCTCGCCGCCTTCGTGTGGTCCCGCGACATCGGCCGGGCGCTGCGCACGGCCCACGCGGTGGAGGCCGGCTGGGTGCAGGTCAACCAGGGCCTCGGCCAGGTGCTGGGCCAGTCCTACGGCGGCGTCAAGCAGAGCGGCATCGGGCGCGAGTTCTCCCTGGAGGGGATGCTGGACAGCTTCACCCAGAAGAAGAGCGTGACGGTGAACCTGCAGCTGCCGGCGCACTGAGACCGCCGTCCGCGGTCCCGGATACTGTTCGGAATCCTGCTAGCGGATGATGATCTCCGGGCCCATGAGCAGGGTCGGCAGCCAGGTGGAGACGAACGGCACGTAGGTCACGAGGATCAGGAACAGGAACATGATGCCGACCCACGGCATCGCCGCCTTGACCGTGTCCGTCACCGACATCTGTGCCACCCCCGCGGTCACGAACAGGTTCAGCCCCACGGGCGGCGTGATCATCCCGATCTCCATGTTCACCACCATGATGATCCCCAGGTGGATGGGGTCGATGCCGAGCGCGATGGCGATGGGGAATACCAGCGGGGCGACGATCACGAGCAGCCCCGAGGGCTCCATGAACTGACCGCCGATCAGCAGGATGACGTTGACGATCACCAGGAACATCAGCGGTCCGAGGCCCGCACCCAGCATCGCCTCCGTGATCATCTGCGGGATGCGCTCCTCGGTCAGCACGTGCTTGAGGATCAGCGCGTTGGCGATGATGAAGAGCAGCATGATGGTGAGCTTGCCCGCCTCGAACAGGGCGTGCTTCGTGTCCCGGTGCCAGAGCACGGAAAGCGACCGCGCCACGAGCATCACGCCGCCTCGGCCCGGCCGCTTGAACGGGCCGATGTCCTTGTAGATGAAGTTGGCGATCAGGAAGGCGTAGACGGCGGCGACCGCCGCCGCCTCGGTGGGCGTGAAAATGCCGCCGTAGATGCCGCCGAGGATGATCACGATCAGCATCAGCCCCCAGAACGCGTCCCGGGCGGCCTGGAGCACCTCGCCCCAGCCCTGCCACGGCTGCGAGGGCAGGCCGCGCACCTTGGCGTAGACGAAGATCGCGCCCATGAGCATGAGCCCGGCGACCAGTCCCGGAATGACCCCGCCCAGGAACATCCGGCCCACGGACACGTCGGTGGCGGCGGAGTACACCACCATGACGATGGACGGGGGGATGAGAATGCCGAGCGTTCCCGCGTTGCAGATGATCCCGGCGGCGAAGCCCTTGCTGTAGCCGACCGACACCATGCCCGCGATGACGATGCTGCCGATGGCGACGACGGTGGCGGGCGACGAGCCGGATAGCGCCGCAAACATCATGCAGGCGAACACCGAGGCGATGGCGAGCCCGCCCTGGAGATGCCCCACCAGCGCGATGGCGAAGCGGATGATGCGCCGCGCCACGCCCCCGGTGGTCATGAACACCGAGGCGAGGATGAAGAAGGGGATGGCGAGCAGCGTGTAATGGCCCTGGAAGGCGTTGAACAGGGTCTGTGCCACCGACGCGAGCGAGCCGCCCGAATGCGCCAGCAGGAAGATGATGCTGGACAGTCCGAGGGCGGCCGCGATGGGCACTCCGATGAACAGGAACACGAGCACCATCACGAAGAGCAGTACGACGGTCATCGCTCAGCCCTCCTTGGCGGCGCCCGGGGCCGCTTCCGTCTCGAGCTGCTCCTTCAGGTCGCGCACCTCCTCGGGCTCGTGGCTCGCGATGATCAGGTCCACCCGGCCGGTGATGACCTCCCAGGTGAGCTGCAGGTAGCGGATCGTCAGCAGCACCATGCCCAGCGGCAGGGCGAAGTAGGGGATGAACCGGGGCAGCTTCTCGTAGGGCTCGCCCTCGTTCAGCGCGTGGGCGAGGAACTGCAGCGCGTCGGGCATCGGGATGTCCTCGGTGACGAGGAAGGCGCGCTTGCTCACGAACGGGTACCAGTAGTCCCAGCTGCCCTTGAGCAGCAGCAGGCTGAACGCGAGACAGCACAGCACCGCGATGACGGTGAGCGCCTTGCGCACCGCGGGCGGGACGTTCCCCACCAGCACGTCCACCCCGATGTGGATGTGCTTCTTCACCCCGTAGGACACGCCCAGCAGCACCAGCCAGGCGAACAGGAACACCGTCGCCTCCAGCGCCCACAGGATGTTCGCGTTGAACACGTAGCGGGCGACGACGTTGGCGAAGGTGATGAGCGTCATCGCGGCGAGCAGCAGCGCGATCAGCGTCTCCTCGATCGCGTCGATGACGCGGCCGAGGCGGTTTCCCCCCTGGTCGTTCACGGTCAGGTCCTCAGGCAGGTGCAGTCATGCGTAGGCGGGCGTGCGGGCGGGCGCGCACCTCGCACGCGCCGCCCGCACCGAAGTGCTCAGGTCTCGTTGGCCTTCTCGGCCGCGTTCATCAGGTCGCTGCCGATCTGGTCCTCGAACTTCTTCCACATGGGCCGCAGCGCGTCGACCCAGGCCTTTCGCTCCTCGTCGGTGAGCGTGCGGATCGTGCCGCCGGCCTCGATGATCTTCTGCTTGGCCTCCAGGTTCACCTTCTCCGAGTCGGCGTTGCGCTCCACCGTCACCTCGTTGAGGATCTTCGCGAACTGGTCGCGCACGTCGGGCTTCAGGCCGTCCCACCACTCCGCGGAGACCACGACCAGGTAGTCGATGACCCCGTGGTTGGTCTCGGTGATGCCGTCCTGCACCTCGAAGAACTTCTGGCCGTAGATGTTCGACCAGGTGTTTTCCTGCCCGTCGATGACCTTCGTCTGCAGCCCACCGTAGACCTCGCTGAAGGACATCTTCTGCGGGTTGGCATCGAGCTGCTGGAACTGGGCGACGAGTACGTCGGAGGCCTGCACCCGGAACTTGAGCCCCTTGGCGTCCATGGGCTTCTGGAGCGGCTTGTTCGCGGAGAGCTGCTTCATGCCGTTGTGCCAGAACTCGAGCCCTTTGAGGCCACGGCGCACCATGGCGTCCTTCAGCTTCTGCCCGGCTTCCGAGTTCTGGAAGCGGTCGACCGCATCGATGTCCTTGAAAAGGAACGGCAGGTCGAAGATCCGGTACTTCTTGGTGTACTCCTCGAACTTCGAGAGCGAGGGTGCGGCGAGCTGCACGTCGTTGTTGACCAGCGCCTCGAGCACCTTGTCGTCGTCGTAGAGGCTCGAGTTCGGGAAGACCTGCATGCACGCCTTGCCGTTCATCTCCTCATTGACGCGCTTCTCCAGGAGCGCGGCGGCGATCCCCTTCGGATGCTTGTCGGTGTTGGTGACGTGGCTGAACTTGATGACCAACTCGCCGGGGTCGCAGTTGGCGAAGGCCGCCGGGGCGGTGACGAGCAGGGCCGCGGTTGCGGCGGTGGCGATCAGGGTCTTGGACATGGTTGTTCTCCTGTGTTCATGGACATCGGTCCCGTTCGGCGGCGGGCCCGGGCCGCTCCTCCTGGGCCGGGCGTCCGGTGGGGCGTGAGTATGCCACGCGTCGCGATCGGTGCCGCCCGGGCCCCGCCTGACCGGCCCGGGCGAAGTCATCGCCATCCGCTCCCGCCCCCCCGCAGCGGTGTCGACACCCCTCCACTTCGCCCATGCGGAGGGGTCCCGACTCCTCCTTCCCGGTCCATGCGGACCCCTGCCCACCCCCTGGCGCCGCCTGCAGGGTGAGGGTCGCGCTGAAGGGGATCAACAAGTTATCGTCATTTCCTCGACGCAACCGCCCCCGTGCGGTTACCCACATCTCTTACCTTTCCTCGATCGTCTATAGAGAGCGATGCGACCAGGATGAGGGCAAACGACGCCATGAATCCCCGGCTGCCGCCGCGCTCCGGCACGAGCGGAGTGAGCATTCTCGCCCGTGCCACGACGATCGCCTGCCCACCGTGCACGGCCGCTCCGACAGGGAGGATCGCAGGCTTACCAAGACCGTGGAACCGATCGCCAGGCAGGTCCCACGAGAACCGTACCGCGCCAGAGTGCATCGGCATGACCGCCGCGACTCCCGTCTGATGGAGTCGTCGCGCTGCCCGCGCCGGAGCGCTTCACCGCTGAGCGGCGCCGCGGCCGCTCGGCGCGACCGATGGATAGCCCACGATTCCTGGGGGTGGACATGAGCGCGAGCCAGTGGCAAGAGCGGGCCCGATCGCTGATCGCCCGGGCTGTGCTGGCACCATCGAGCCACAACACTCAGCCATGGATTTTCCGGTTGTCAGAGTCGGCCGTCGATCTATACGCTGACCGCACACGTGCGTTGCCAGCAAACGACCCGGAAGACCGGGAGCTTGCCATCAGCTGCGGCTGCGCGCTCATGAACCTGCGCATCGCTGCCGCCAGCAACGGCTTGGCTGTGCAGGTTCGGCTCCTTCCCGACCCTGAGGAGCCGGATCTCCTGGCCCATGTCTCTCTCTCCGGGGAATCGAACGCGTCTACCGAGGACGCTCGGCTCGAGGCGTTCATCGAAACCCGGTGCACGTACCGGCAACGCTTTGCGCCCCGCGAGGTGCGTGCATCTGCGCTCGACGCGTTGATACGAGCGGCGAAACGAGAAGGTGCGCGCCTGGCACCGCTCGCGACCGAAGAATCCAGGCAGCACGCCGCAGGCCTCGTCGCCAAAGGCGACGCCGCACAGTGGGCGAACCCAAGCTGGCGGCGCGAGCTCGCCGCTTGGATGCATCCTCGACGCCAGGGTGATGGATTGACAGTTCCCGGCCTGGCGGTGCCGGTGGCGCGCGTCGTTGTGCGTACGTTCGACATGGGCGGGGGTGTCGGTGCGAAGGATCGACAGCTCGCCGAGGCCTCGCCGCTCTTGGCCGTCCTCGGCACCGACGGCGACCAGCCTCGTGACTGGTTGCTGGCTGGTCAGGCGCTGCAACGCATCCTGCTCGTCGCCTGCGCGCAGGGGCTGCAGGCCTCCTATCTCAATCAGCCCGTCCAGGTCGGGTCATTGCGGCCTGAGCTCCAAAGCCTGGCGGGTGCCGGGTTCCCGCAGATTCTTCTTCGACTTGGCTACCCCCTCGAAGAGATTTCCCGCGCGCCGAGAAGAGCAATCGACGATGTCATCGAGTGGGGACGGACAGGATTGCCGGCTGTGTAACAGCCGATTGCAGCGCACGGGGGAGCCTCGTTCGGTTTGGCGGACACCCTGAACTCACGACTCAGGAGGTGTCCGATGCCGAGACCAGGGCCGAGGACGACTGGTCGATGCGGTGAGGATCTCGAGACGACGGCAGCTCGCCTGACGTCGCAGGCACCAGCCCGCTCACGCCATCACGGCACCGAGATGCGCATGAGCATGCCGGTGGTGTTCGGGTTCGCCTCGTTCGGGTTGGCCGGCGGGAAGGACAGGAACCGGATGCCGTAGCCGCTGGCGGTGCAGTCCGCCCAGGTGAGCGTGTTGAGCAGCGGGATCAGCATCCCGGGCAGGGCGAAGAGCTGCGGACACTCGTCGGACTGGAGAATGTAGTCCGCACGGCT
The DNA here is from genome assembly GCA_041593595.1 of Gammaproteobacteria bacterium. Classification (GTDB taxonomy): domain Bacteria; phylum Pseudomonadota; class Gammaproteobacteria; order HK1; family HK1; genus JBFHNV01. The sequence goes on along the minus strand of JBFHNV010000010.1, from coordinate 7,342 downwards.
CCAGAAGGCGTCGGCGCGGTCGTAGACGGCGTTCAGGTCGTCGCCCAGGATGGCGGTCCAGGGGCGCAGCAGCCGGATCCCCTGGCGCCCCGCGGTGGCGTCCACCGCGCCGGCCGGGCCCACCGCGGTGGTCCACACGCCGGGGCCGACGCCGATGGGCGGCACCAGCCGGTCGGACGCCTCCTCGACCACGTGCCACACCCCGATGCCGCTGTCGTCGCCGCCGGCGTCGCCGAGCTGGCGATCCCAGAGCGAGGGCACGTCCTGCTGGCGGTTCTCCAGCAGGAAGTACTCGTCGCGCCGGGTGCTGTTGTAGCGCGGCAGCACCAGCACCTGGTCGCTGAGCTTGGTGTCGAGCAGCCGGTACAGCCCGCCCGCCTCCACCACCCGCGGCGTGGCCCACCCCAGGTACAGCCGCCAGGCGGGGTTCAGCACCGTGGTGTTGCCCGCGTTGCGCAGCGCCATCAGCGCCTTGAAGCGCAGCTGCGTGGCGGGTGCCGCGGCATCGGTGTACAGATCGTCGAGCCCGAGCATCTGGTGGCCGAGCTCGTGGGCCACCACCATGTAGTTGATGGCGTCGCAGCCGAAGCAGTCCACGACGCTCTCGATGGCGACCCCGTCCACCACCAGCGCCGGGTTGTTGCAGTTGGCGTCGGGCGTGGAGACGGTCTGGCGGGCGCGCCCGACGAACCCCGGCGACTGCGGGTAGATCACCATGATGGCCAGCTCGTCGCCTTCCAGCAGGCCGTCCCGGTTGCGGTCGTAGTCTCCGAAGGCGAACCCCGTGCCCGCCGCCTGGATCACCGCTTCGGACGCGCGCTGCTCGGGGCCGTTGTTGTAGCCGTTGAAGCACTGTCCCTGGCCGGGATGGTTCCAGTAGTTCATGTTCTCGGGAAGCAGCGCGTCGAACCAGCCCAGCGTCTCGGCCTCGCGGATGGTGAAGCGCGCGCCGGAGGCCACCTCGAAGTACTCGCGGGCGCTGGGCGAGCCGAGGAACACGCCGTCGCGGATCTCGGCGCGGGTGTAGTTCAGGCTGTTCTGGTCCGGCTGGCCGGGCCGGTCCGCGTCGAACAGGATCAGCAGCACGTCGCGCGCGCCGATGGCCGGCTCGATGCCGCGCACGTTGTCGGGCGCGATCTCCACCCCGTTGTTGTCGAAGCGCCGATCGCGGCCGACCCCCAGCCAGCCCGGCTCGATCAGGTCCGGCACCGCCGCCACCTCGCCCACCACCGACAGGCTGCGGTCTCCCATCACGCCCGTGAGGCCCTGGAAGGCGGGCCCCGCGCTCCACAGCAGGCGCACCGTGTGCATGCCGGCGGTGAGCTTCTTGCGGTCGAAGATCCAGGTATATGTCTGACCCGGAGCGCCATCGGCGGTCATCGTCACCAGGCTGTCGGAATCGAACAGGCCGTCCACCTCCAGAGCCACCGACAGCGTGGCGCCCGGGTCGGCGGCAAGCTCCGCGCTGAAGCGGACCGCCACCTCGCCGTTGCCGTCGGGCGGGATGTGCACCGGCAGCGTCATGCCCGGCATCGGGCTCAACACGTGGGTGTCGATGACGTCCACCACCCCGTTGCCGGCCGTGACCGGGTGCGAAGGGGACTGCGAGGTGCTGCTCGCCGCGGCCAGCGTCATGGAGCGATCGCCCACGTGCACCGCGCCGTCGCCGTCGCGCAGCCACTGCATCGCCACCAGGTGCACGCCGGGAGCGACCCCCTCGCGCACGAACTGGATGCTGCGCGACTGCGACTTCGCCCCGTTGGCGAAGATCATGTCGGTGGGCAGCATCGGCTCGCCGTCCAGCAGCGCGCGCACTGCCATGCGCGCATCGCCGGTTGTGAAGGACTCGGCGGCGAAGGTCGCCGTGAGCACGCCGTCGTCGGGTACCCGCACGAGGCTGACCATGTGGGGCACGGTGGCCCAGCCGCCCACCTCGCGGCTCTGGGTGGCGCCGCTCGGCGCGGTGCGCACCGCGAGGTTGCCCACGGTGCTGCCGATGCCGGCGGGCACGCGTCCCTGGCGTACCAGCAGCGTCGCGTCGCGCAGGTATCCCGAGACCCGGTTGCCGCCGGCACGACCGCCCGCATCCACCAGCCACTGCATCTCCACCGTGTGGATGCCGGCGCCCACGGTGGTGGTGAACACGAAGCTGCGCACGTCCTGACGGCGGCCCACCGCGAACACCACGTCGGCAGGATCGACAGGCTCACCGTCCACCAGCGCGCGCACGAACATGCGCCGGTCGGTGTCCTGCACGCCCGCGCAGTCTCGCGGCGGCGGGCCGATGGCCGGGTGCTCGCCCACGCAGGCCTCGGCGGCGAAATGGATCGCGACCCGCGTCGCGCTCTGCGCGACGAAGGATCCGCTCATGCGGATGCCGCTGGTGGTGGGGCTGTTGCCGCGAAAGTACAGCACCTTCTTGATGGGCACGTACCGGTTCGCCTCGGTACGCAGCCAGGGCCCCTCGTCCGGGTCGTCCACCAGGCGGCTGGGCCGTCCCAGCACCGGCTCGGTGCGCACCGAGACCTCGTCCTGGCGCGCCGGCTGCGGCGGGCCGCCGATGACGGGCGGTAGCCCCGGCGGCCCGGGCAGGGTGCGGAGTTCGCCCAGATGGGCCACGAGCCGGCGGATCTCGACGGGCGAAAGCCCCAGGACCTGCAAGCCATCGCGGCGCGCCAGTCGTTCCAGGCGCTGCAGCAGGGCACGTGCCGAGCCGTTGGGCAGGTGTAGCGCGCCGCCACGCGCTCGCGGCTCGCGCGCCGCCGCGTCTGGTAGAGCGAGCCCGGCCAGCAGTGGCAGCAAGAGGAACAGGGAGGACAGTGCACGGAGGGCAGGGGGCCGCCGGCGGGCAGGCGTGGTGGACATGCGGGCTCTCCGCGCAGCCATTGGCTGCGATTCGGGCGTCCGGCGCGCGCGGGCGCGCGCATGCCAGTCTAGGCACGGGGGGATCGTGAGTTCAAACTTCGGTAATCGCGTCGGCATCGTCGCAAGAGCTCACGGACAACGACGAGATCGTCCGGCACCGGCCAGTCCGGTGGCGCAGGCGTCGGCGGCGACCGCCTCGTGCCCGAGGCGCTGTGGTTCCCCGGGGACCGCCTCGGCTGGCGAGGATCCTGGCGCACGACCTATGCCCCGAACCTCAGACTGCTGGTGGCGGCGCTCAGCGAGGAGCAGTGGGTGGGCATGGCCAAGGGGCTCAAGACGCGCCCGCCCATGCCCTGGCTCGCCGTCAACAAGATGGCGGATGAGGACCTGCGGGCGCTCTACCACCTCATCCGCGAGCTCGGCCCGGCAGGGCAGCCGGCGCCTGCCTACCTGCCGCCGGACCGGGAGCCGGCGCCCCCCTACGCCCAGTTCCCGGCGCCTCCCCGGTAGCGCTCCGTTCCACCTGGCGTACCGGGGCCTTGCGGGCGCCGGTACGCCACCACTGGCGGCCGCCGCTCCCGTGCCCTGGTTTACCATGCACCGCACCCGGGCAGTCCCGGCAGCTGGACCGTCTCCGCGAAGACGCGCCGCCGCGCCCGTGACCCGCCTGGATCGCCCCGACTGACCGGCACGACGACCGTCCCATGCAGCGCCCCATCACCGGCTACGGCATCGACGATCGCGGCGACTGGTACGCGGTCCTGGACTGCGGACACCGCCAGCACGTCCGCCACCGTCCGCCGTTCAGCAATCGTCCCTGGGCGGCCACGCGGGCGGGCCGGGAATCGAAGCTGGGCGCGCTGCTAGAGTGCGTGCGCTGCGACCGCTTCGAGTTCCCCGACGGCTTCGAGCCCTACCGGCGCACCCCCACCTTCGACCAGGACACGGTGCCGGCGGGCCTGCTACGCGATCACGCCACCCGCGCCGGGGTGTGGGGACGCATCGTGGTGGAGGCCGGCGCCCTGCGCTACCACGTGGACCCCCTGGGCACGGTCATGGACCTGGGCCCGGACACGCCGGGTACCGTGGTGCCGCAGGTGCCCCACCGGGTGGAGCCCCTAGGCCCGGTGCGCTTCCACCTGCGGTTCTACGCGGGGCCCGGCCAGCACTCCGACTGAAGACAGGTTGCCGCAGGGCGGCGGCGGCCCCTGGAAGCGCGTGTTTGCGCGTTGCGCAATAATGATCAGGCATGAAGGAAGTCCGTCTCATGGACAGAGTCCTCCTACTCGCCGCGTCCCTCGCCACGGTCCCGCTGGCGGGAGCCGCCGGCCTGCCGGACTGCGTGCTGTCGTTGCACGCCGTGTCCGCCGCCGGCCTGGTGGATCCGGAACCCCTGGTGGGCGACGCGCAGGTGGCCGCCGTCACCGACGCCGGATCCGACGCCGCCACCGGCAGGCGCAGCTGGCTCATCAAGCTCGACGATCAGGCCGCCGAGATTCTCGAGAAGCACACAACGGCCCACGTGGGCCGCTCACTGGCAGTGCGCTGCGACGGCGAGATCATCGCGCAGCCGACCATCGAGAAGACCCTTACCGGCGAGCTGTTGCTGGTCACGGACGACGCGGCCGGGGACGCCGGGGTGCCGGGTCTCGACGACCCGCTGGGCGTGCTGGCCTGGGTGGAGGTGCCGCGCGCGGCGCGCGCTGGCGACGCCGTGACGCTGAGGCTCACGGTGCTCAACGCCCGACCGGAAAAGCCGTTCCGCATCACCTCGGTGGACATCGGTGACGGCTTCCTGGAAGGTTTCGAGCTGCTCGAGGTGACGCCCGAGCCACGCCAGCGGGACCATTCCCTGGGCACGCTGACCATGGAGTACGCTGTCGAGCTGGCCCCGGACAGGGAGTGGACTCTCACCCTGGAGCTCCGCGCGCGCCAGGCGGGTGTCTTCGTGGGGGACGTGGACGTGTGGGAGAGTGACCGCTTCCTCACCCGGGTGGCGCAGATCCGGCTGCGCTGAGGGGGCCCGCCGGGCGGAGTTAAAGTGGCGGGCCCGTGAACGCGTCCTCCGGGAGGAGCGCGCCATGACCCATCCCGTCCTGTCTCCCGGCCGCGTGGCGGTCGTCACCGGCGCCGCCAGCGGCATCGGCCTGGCCGCGGCCAGGAGATTCGTCGTCGCCGGCATGAAGGTGTGCCTCGTGGACGTGCGCGAGGACGACCTGAAGGAGGCTGTCACCCAGGTGACCAAGGTAGCGCCTGCTGCCGCCGAGTCCGTGATGAGCAGCGTCACCGACGTGGCCGACTTCGACGCCATGTGCGCGCTGAAGGATCGGGTCTACGATGCCTTCGGCGAGTGCGGCCTGCTCATGAACAACGCCGTGACCCGCACCGGCGGCAGCATCCTCGGCCGCAACGAGGACTGGCGCACCGCCATCGACGTGAACGTGTGGGGGGTGGTCAACGGCGTGCAGGCTTTCGTGCCCGCCATGATCGAGCAGGGCACGTCCTGCGTGGTGATCAACAGCGGGTCGAAGCAGGGCATCACCATGCCGCCAGGCAATACCGCGTACAACGTCACCAAGGCGGCGGTGAAGGCATGCACGGAGCTGCTGCAGCACGAGCTGCGCAGCCTGGAGGGCTGTCGGGTGGCTGCCTACCTGCTGATCCCGGGCTGGACCACCACTGGCAAGCGCGAGCACAAGCCCGGCGCCTGGCTGCCGGATCAGGTGGTGACCAAGATGGTGGACGCTGTCGAGCGCGACGAGTTCTACATACTGTGCCCGGACAACGAGACCACCGCGCAGATGGACCACCGGCGCATCCTCTGGGCCGCCGGCGACATCGTGAACAACCGCCCACCCCTGTCGCGCTGGCACGAGGAGCACGCGGAGTCGTTCCAGCGCTTCCAGTCCGGCGAGCTGAACCTGCACGAGGTGTTCCCGGGGTTCTGAGCTCGCCGCGACCGTCTCGGGCCTGCACGAGGCCTGTCCGGGATGATTTCCACCTCGCCCTGTTCTCTCTCCCCGGTGGGGGAGAGGACCTCCTTCTCCCTCGCCCCCTCACCGGGGAGCGTTTCCATGCACCCGCTACCCCTCCGGGGGGCGGGTTCCCATGCTCCCTGTTCCCCCAAGCCAGGGGTGGGGCTGTCATTCTCCCTCTCCCCGCTTGCGGGGAGAGGGGCGGGGACACTCACACCACCGTGATCGTCCGCGGATACTCCGTCAGGTACTCGAAGCCGTCCTCCGTGACCACGATGGAGTCGCCGATGCGACCGCCCAGGCCGCCCGCCAGGGTCACGCCGCCGTCCACCGCGAAGGTCATGCCCGGCGCCAGCACCGTGGTGTCGCCTTCCTTCAGCTCCGGCGCCTCCAGGTACGCCATGCCGATGGAGCGCCCGGTGCGGTACCCGGGCGCGAAGCCGCGCTCGCGGTACACCGTGTTGGCGGCCGCCGCCACCGACTCCGCGGTGACGCCGGCGCGGATGGCGGCCAGCGCCGCGGCCTGGGCGTCGATGGCGGCCTGCTGCACCCGTGCTGCCTCGTCGCTCACCTGGCCCACGAAGAACATGCGGTCGAAGCCCAGGCGGTAGTGCTTGAACTCCGCCAGGTTGCAGAAGCAGAAGTACACCGGGTCGCCGCGCTCCAGTCGCTTGACGCTGGCACGCCGGTGCACCATGGCGGTGTCCCGACCGCTCTGCATGATCTGCAGGTTGTGGATCACCGGCGAGACGAAGGCCTCCCAGCCGCGGGCGGTGAGGAAGCCGGCCGCCTCCCGGGTGCCGGCGGCGATCACGGCCAGCGCCGCCTCGTACTCGGGCACGCCCTCGGCCAGCGCGTCCTGGGCGGCGCCCATCATGGCCGCGGCGATGCGCCCGGCCTGGCGCATCACGTGGATCTCCTCCGGGCCCTTGATGGTGCGCATGGCGCCCAGCAGCGGCGATACGTCGCGCAGCGGCGTGGCCGGATAGCGCTCGTCCAGCCAGTTGCGCACCGGCGCCGGCAGCAGCTGCTTCTCCACCGCGATCTCGGATGGCGGCACACCGATCACGTCTGCCAGCACGTGCTCCCAGCGCCGCTCCCCCGTGTCCTCCCAGGTGCGCACGTCGCCCATCCAGGTCATGGCGGACACCATCTCGCTTTCCATCAGAGGCGTGAGCACCACGGGCTCGACCTGGGGGCGCAGCACCAGAAAGGTGGGGCGGCCGAACTCCACGGAGAGGTAGCCCCAGAAGCCCCCCAGGTAGGCGATGGAGCTCTGGTCCGTGAGGAGCGCCAGCGCGATCCCCTCCGCGGCCATGCGCTCCTGGAAAGCGGCGGTACGGCGCTTCGCGTGCTCGAGCATGGCGGCTCCTCGCGTCCCGGGTGAGCCGGCAGCCTAGCAAATCGAGAGAAATCAAGGGGGACAGAGAATCAAGAGGGACGCAGTCGCTTGATTTCCTGCAAGTGTCGGCTGGCTTGCAAGCAATTCGGGAAATCAAGCG
>JBFHNV010000009.1:0-50499 GCA_041593595.1 Gammaproteobacteria bacterium | reverse complement strand
GGGGCAGCTCGCCACGCCGCCGGACGTGGAGCCGGTGCAGGCGGTGGTGGTGGACGAGTCCCAGATCGAGAACCAGGTGCGCGAGCTGGAGGCGGCCGAGGCGCGGCGCAAGGATCTCGAGGCACAACGCCAGCGCGAGCTCGAGGTGCAGGCGGAACGCGCGAAGACCGAGCGCCGCAAGGAGGAGGAGCGGCTCGCCGATCTGCAGGAGAGGTTGAAGCGGGAGCAGGCGGAGCGGGCGAAGACCCTGGACGCGCTGCGGGCGAGGCAGGACACGGAGCGCGAGCGCCTGGAGCGCATCGAGCGCGAGCAGCAGGAGCTGTCGTTCAAGCGTGAGGAGGAGAGACGGCGGCTCGACGAGCTCGAGCAGGCCCAGAAGCTCGAGCAGGCGCGGCTCGAGAAGCTGACCGAGGCCCAGAAGCGAGAGCAGGAGCGTCTCACGAAGCTCGCCGAGGCGCAGAAGCTCGAGGAGGAGCGCAAGCGCGCGGCCGAGGAGGAGAAGCGGCGCGCCGAGGAGGAACGGCGCAGGGCCGAGGCGCAGACACAGCGTGCAGAGGACGAGAAACGCAGGGCCGAAGCGGACAGGCAGCGCGCCGACCAGGAGCGACGCCAGGCCGAGGAGGACAGGCAGCGCGCCGAGCAGGAGCGACGCAAGGCCGAGGAGGACAAGCAGCGCGCCGAGCAGGAGCGACGCAAGGCCGAGGAGGACAAGCAGCGCGCCGAGCAGGAGCGGCGCAAGGCCGAGGAGGAGAAGCAGCTGGCCGAGGCGCGCAAGCGCGAGGCCGAGGCCGAGCGCCAGCGCATCCAGGAGCAGGCGCGCAAGGCACGCGAGGCCATCGAGCGCGCCGAGGCGGAGAAGAAGCGAATCGAGGCCGAGCAGAAGAAGGCGCTGGAGGCGAAGCGCAAGGCAGAGGAGGCGCGCAAGCGCGCCGAGGACGCGCAGCGCAAGCGCGAGGCGGAGCTGGCCATGCAGGAGGCGCTGGCGCTCGAGCAGGCAGAGCTCTCGCGCGAGCGCGAGCGGCTGCTCCAGACGCAGCTCGCCCAGTACGTCGGTCAGATAAGGGCGGCGGTCGAGCGCAACTGGATCCGACCGAAGGCCACGCCCAAGGGTCTAAAGTGCACGCTGCGCGTGTCGCAGGTGCCGGGGGGCTCGGTGATCAACGTGCAGGTGGTCAAGAGCAGCGGCAACGTCGCCTTTGACAAGTCCGTGGAGGCTGCGGTGTGGAACGCCTCGCCACTGCCGCCGCCTCGCGACGATTCACTATTTTCCCGCGAGCTCATCTTCGAGTTCGAGCCGCGGGACTGACCGCATTCGCAGCGGCGCGAGGAGATGGTTCAAACCGTGAGGACTCCGATGATTCACCGGCCGGACTCTGGCCCGCTGCCGCGCCGCGCGTGGCTGCCTCGCACGTGGACTCTCGGCGTGTGGGTGCGCCTGGTGTGCGTGCCCTTTGTTTGCGTGCTATCGACGCTGCTGGGGGCGGCTTCTCCGGCTCACGCCGCCATCACCATCCAGATCACCAAGTACAAGGAAGGCGCGCTGCCCATCGCCATCGTGCCCTTCGGCTTCACGGGCGCCGGCGCGCCACCCCCGCACGACATCGCGGCCATCGTGTCGGCGGATCTCGAACGCAGCGGACGCTTCGCGCCCATCGCGCCCGCCGACCTGCCGAGCCGTCCGAGCGAGCTCGCGCAGGTCGACTTCGCCGACTGGCGGCTGCTGCGCACCACCCACATCGTCGTGGGCAGGGCGCGCGCCGTGCCCGGCGGGCAGTACGCGGTGGAGTTCTGGCTGGTGGACGTCTTCGGCGGCAAGCACGTGGCCTTCGGACCGGTGAGCACCTCGCCGGGCGACGTGCGCCGCACCGCGCACCAGATTGCGGACGAGGTCTACGAGCGCCTCACCGGCGAGCGCGGCGCCTTCGACACGCGCATCGTCTACGTGGCCGAGCACGGCCGCGGCGACGGCCGCCGCTACGAGCTCAGGGTGGCAGACAGCGACGGCTACGGGGAGCGGCCGGTGGTGCAGTCCCACGCGCCCATCATGTCGCCGGCGTGGTCCCCGGACGGTCAGCAGGTGGCCTACGTGAGCTTCGAGGCAAAACGCGCGGAAATCTTCGTGCAGGACGTGTCCAGCGGTAAGCGCCGCCGGGTGGCGAGCTATCCCGGCATCAACGGCGCCCCGGCATTCTCGCCGGACGGGCGCGCGCTGGCGCTGACGCTGTCGAAGGACGGCAATCCCGAGATCTACGTGCTGGATCTCGCCAGCGGGCTGCTGCGCCGCCTCACCGCCGACAGCGCCATCGATACCGAGCCCAGCTGGTCGCCGGACGGCGCCTCGCTGGCCTTCACCTCCGACCGCGGCGGCAGCCCCCAGATCTACCGGGTGCCCGCCGACGGCACGGCGCGCCCCGAGCGGATCACCTTCGAGGGCGCCTACAACGCGCGCCCGCGCTTCTCCCCGGACGGGCGCAGCATGGCAATGGTTCACGGCAACGCCGGCATATTCCGCATCGCGGTGCTGGACCTGGACAGTCGGGCCCTGCAGGTGATCACCGACACCTACCTGGACGAATCGCCCAGCTTCGCGCCGAATGGGAGTATGATCTTGTATGCCACCAGCACGGCCCAGGGGTCTTCGCTGGCGGCGGTCTCCACCGACGGCTCGTTCCAGCAGACGCTCGTGGAGCGCCGCGGTGCCGCCCGGGAACCTGCTTGGTCACCATTCCGCAGCCGCTAGCGAGATCGGACGGACCAGACGATGATCCGCCCGCGGGAGGCAGGCGCGGCAGGCGCCTGCTCACGGGGCACCCGTGAGGGGACGCGCGCGTACGAGCGCGCGGTGCCTGGCACGGAACACGCGTCACAACCGCCTGCCACCGGGGACCACCGGCCCCGCAATGTTCCGGTCGGGTCAGGAGATCGATGACATGCACGTGCGAACTGTCAAGTGTGTCGTGCTGCTCGCCGCAGTCGCGGCGCTGAGCGCCTGCGAGAGCACCTCCGGCGTCAAGGAGGACCAGGGCGTAGGTCAGCCATCGACGGAGCAGCTGGCGAGCAGCGCCGCCACCGCTGGTGCCGCCCCCGGCAGCACCAGCGGCTTCCAGGGCAGCCCCCTGGACGATCCGTCGAGCCTGCTGTCGACGCGGGTGGTGTACTTCGACTACGACGTGAGCGACGTACGCCCGGACGAGCGCGCCATCGTGGAGGCGCACGGTAGCTACCTCGCCTCCAATCCGGACGCCTCGGTCACGCTGGAAGGCCACGCCGACGAGCGGGGCTCGCGCGAGTACAACATCGCGCTGGGCGAGCGGCGCGGCAACTCGGTGCGCCAGCTCATGACCCTGCTGGGCGCGAGCGCCGCGCAGATCCGCGTGGTCTCCTACGGCGAGGAGCGGCCCGCCGTGGAGGGTCACGACGAGTCGGCGTGGAGCCAGAATAGACGCGTCGAGATCATCTACCGCAGTCGCTGACCGGGATGATGGCCCCTCGACTCACCGCATCCCTGGCCTTCACCGGCGCGCTGCTCGTCGCGGCGCTGCCGGTGAGCGGCCAGGCCCCGGTCAGCGATCCCCGCCAGCTCGAGGCCCGGGTGGAGCGCCTCGAGCGCACCCTCTCGAGCAGCTCGCTGCTGAACATGCACCAGGCGTTGCAGGATCTGCGGCGCGAGGTGCGCGAGCTGCGCGGCGAGATCGAGGTGCAGACCCACGAGCTGGAGCAGATCAAGCGCCGCCAGCGCGACCTGTACGTGGACATGGATCGGCGCGTGCGGGCGCTGGAGGCGGCGTCCGCGGCCGCGCCTCCCGCGGTGTCCGGAACCCCCGCCGGAGTGCCGCCGGACACCGGCACACCGTCCGTTCCGGATCCCGCCGTCGCCGCCGCGCCGGCGACCGCCGCGGCACCGCCCGTCGCGGCCGCGCCCGGTCCAGGATCGCCTGCCGCGGACCCGGCCACCGCTCCCGCTGCGCCAGCGAGCGCCACCACCACCGCGGCCGCGCCCGCCGCCATGGATCCGGCGGCCGAGCAACAGGCCTACCGCAAGGCCTTCGAGCTGCTCAAGGGCGGCAACTTCAGCGAGGCCTCCGCGGCGCTGTCGAAGTTCCTGGCCGAGTACCCCAACGGGCGTTTCGCCGACAACGCCCAGTACTGGCTCGGCGAGTCCTACTACGTGAGCCGGGAATTCGCACCGGCCCTCAAGGCCTTCGAGCAGCTCCTGGCGGACTATCCCGACAGCCCCAAGCGCAGCCACGCGATGCTCAAGATCGGCTTCATTCACGACGAGGCCGGCCGTAAGGAGCAGGCGCGGCAGGTGCTCGACGAGCTGATCAAGACCTACCCCCAGTCCACCGCCGCGAGCCTCGCCGACAAGCGCCTCAAGCGCTTGCAATAGTCCGATCGCGGGGGGCACAGTGCCGCTGGGCCCGGACCGAGGTTGTGCCGCGCGCAGCGCCGTCGCCGCATGCTGAAGTTCTTCCGCAACCTGATCGCACGCCACTTCTCCGACCCCCAGGCGGTCGGCCTGGCCATCGTGCTCGTCGGCGGCTTCCTGCTCATCTACTGGGCCGGGAGCATGCTGGCTCCCGTGCTTGCCAGCATCATCATTGCGTACCTGCTGGACGCCCCGGTGACCGCCATGGAGAGCAGGCGGCTGCCACGCATGCCGTCGGTGCTGGTGGTGTTCACCCTGTTCATGGCGGCGCTGATGTTCTTCATCTTCGGCCTGCTGCCGCTGCTCTCGCGCCAGGCCACCCAGCTCGTGAACCGGCTGCCGGAAATGCTGGGCCGCGGCCAGGAGCTGCTGCTCACCCTGCCGCAACGTTATCCCGAGCTCATCACCGCCGATCAGGTGCGCGAGATCATCTCCGCGATCCGCCTCGAGATGCTCAGTCTCGGACAGCAGGCGCTGACCCTCTCGCTCACGTCGCTGGTCGGGCTGATCACGGTGCTGCTGTACCTGATCCTGATGCCGCTCATGGTGTTCTTCTTCCTCAAGGACAAGCACCGCATCACGGCCTGGTTCCAGGGCTTCCTGCCCCAGGAGCGCCAGCTCGTGGGCGAGGTCTGGCACGAGGTGGACCTGCAGATCGGCAACTACGTGCGTGGCAAGGTCATCGAGATCATGATCGTGGGGGTGGTGACCTACGTCACGTTCCTCGCCATGGATCTCCAGTTCGCGCTGCTGCTCGGCGTTCTCAACGGGCTGTCGGTGCTGATCCCCTACATCGGCGCCACCGTGGTCACCTTCCCCATCGCCGCGGTGGCCTACTTCCAGTTCGGACCCACCGCCGACTTCGCCTGGCTGATGGCCGCCTACCTGGTGATCCAGGCGCTGGACGGCAACGTGCTGGTGCCGCTGCTGTTCTCCGAGGTGGTGGACCTGCACCCCATCGCCATCATCGTGGCGATCCTGGTCTTCGGCGGGCTGTGGGGCTTCTGGGGCGTATTCTTCGCCATCCCGCTGGCGACGCTGGTGCAGGCGGTGCTGAAGGCGTGGCCGACCTTCGAGGCGGAGGCGGAGGGGGAGGCGGACGGGGCCGGAGCCGAGGCGGAGTAGCGGAGCTCCTCCCCCGTGCCTGCCCTTTGCCCGGGTAGGAGGAGGATCGCAGCGCACGCTCCCGCGCGCGAGCAGCAGAATCGGTTCTCCGTCTCCCGCCTGCGGGGATCGGGCCGGGCTGAGGGGCCGGTGCGATCCCGTCGGTACTGCTGCGGTTGCCGGGCGGGTCGATGCACGCGTGCGACGGCGTGCCCGATCACTCCTCCAGCTCGCGGTGGCGCACGATGAGGCCCGGGTAGTCGGGCGCGAAGCGCGCTGCGAGGCACTCCACCAGGTACACCGAGCGGTGGCGTCCGCCGGTGCAGCCGATGGCGACGCTCAGGTAGGCGCGGTTCTCGCGATCGAAGCAGGGAATCCACGCGCCCAGGAAACGCGTGAGGTCCTCGAGCATCTGTCGCACCAGCGGGCTGTGCTCGAGAAACCGCGCCACTGCCGGGTCCCGCCCCGACAGGCCGCGGAGCTCCGGCTCCCAGTACGGGTTCGGCAGACAGCGCACGTCGAACACCATGTCGGCGTCGCGCGGCGTGCCGTGCTTGTAGCCGAAGGACTGGAGCAGCAGCGAGAGGCCCGACGCGTCCTCGCGGCCCACCCGGTCCTGCACCAGGGTGCGCAGCTGGTGCAGGTGGGTGCGCGAGGTGTCGATGCGGATCACGGCACGCTGGCGCAGCGGGTCGAGCATGGCCGCCTCGCGCGCGAGTGCCTCGGACAGGGGGACGTTCCCCTCGGTCAGCGGGTGGCGGCGCCGGGTCTCGGAAAAACGTTTGAGAAGGATCTCCCGGTCCGCCTCCAGAAACAGCACCTCCGCGTTCGCACCCATGGCGGCGATGCGCTCCAGGATGCGCTCGAAGTCGTGCAGGTCGTGATGGGGGCTGCGCACGTCCACCACCGCCGCGACACGGCAGATCGGATGGTCCCGGTCCCCGCCCAGCTCCTCCACCAGCGCCGGCAGCAGGCGCACCGGCACGTTGTCGATGCCGTAATAGCCGAGGTCCTCCAGCGCGTGCAGCGCCACGCTCTTGCCGGCCCCGGACTGACCGCTGATGACGATGAAACGCATGGTTCCGTACGGGGGGCTGGCGCGCGTCACCCCTCCTCGATCTCCTCACCGCGCATGATGCGGTTCTGCCGCTCGGCAAAGTCCTCCGCCGCGTCGTAGCCCTTCATGCTCAGGATGTAGTTGCGCACGGTGCACTCGACCATCACCGCCATGTTGTGGCCCGGCGCCACCGGCAGCGTCACCTGCGGGACGTGCACACCCAGCACGTCGCGCACGCCGCGGATGCCCTGCAGTCGCTCGTCGGGCGTGTATCCCTTCTCGTCCAGCACCTGCAGGTTGATGACCAGGCGCAGCGAGCGCCGCGGCTTCACCGCGCTGTCGCCGAACAGGTGGCGCACGTTCACGATGCCGAGGCCGCGCACCTCCATGAAGTCGCGCAGGGCCGGCGGGCAGCTTCCCTCCACCGTGCCCGGGGCGACCAGGGCGAACTCCGGGGCGTCGTCGCAGATCAGCCGGTGGCCGCGGCTGATGAGCTCCAGCGCCAGCTCGCTCTTGCCTACTCCCGGCTGGCCGGACAGCAGCACGCCCACACCCGTCACCTCGATGAACACACCGTGCTCGGTGGCGCGCTGGGCGGCGGTGCGCGACAGCACGTGCAGCAGCTCGCGCACCACCCTGTGGCTGGGCGCGCTGGCGGTGAGCACCGGGATGCCGTCGGCGGCGCACGTGGCCATCAGGTGCGGCGGCGGCGCGAGGCCGTCAGCGACGATCAGGCCCACCGGCCGGGTACCCACCAGCAGGCCGTAGATTGTGGCCGCGGTGTCCGCGTCCAGCGCGTTCAGGTAGGCGAGCTCGGCGGCGCCCAGCACCTGCAGCCGGTTCGGCCGGATAAGGTTCATGTGCCCCACCAGCGAGGTCACGTCGGCACCCGGCGCCTCCGGATCCAGGCGCGCCGCGCGCCATCCTCCGCCGCCCTGCGTGGTGAGCCCGAGCCGCCCGCCGTACAGCTCCACCAGCCGCCCGAGCGTGAGCGCGCCGCTCACCCGATCAGACGTGGTGAGTGGAGCGGGAGAGGATGTCGACGATGTCGGAGGGGGGGAGGGAGCGACGCAGCTTCTCGCGCACGTCGGGCTGGCTGAACACCTCGGCAAGCTGGGCCAGGAGCTGCAGGTGCCCGTCCGTGCACTCCTCGGGGACCAGCAGCCCGACCACCAGGTCCACCGGCTCGCCGTCCGGCGCGTCGAAGTCCACGCCGCTCTTGAGCTTGAGAAAGGCTGCCACCGCGCTGGTGACGTCGGAACAGCGCCCGTGGGGAATGGCGACCCCGTGACCCAGGGCGGTGGAGCCAAGCTTCTCCCGGGCGAGCAGCCGGTCGGCCACGACCCGCGCGTCCGGGGTGCCTGCGGCGCCCGCCATCAGCTCGCTCAGAAGCTCCAGCGCCTTCTTCTTGCTGCTGGCGTCCGCGTCGCAGCACACCCGCGGCTCGGTGAGGATGTCGGCGAGGCTGATGGGCCCAGACGCCTGCTTGAGTACCGGTTGTTGCAACGGGACCGTCCGGTGTCGTCGCGGATGGAAGCGGCTCCTGCGCCCCCGCCGTGTCGTTCTCGCCGGGGTGGCCGCCGCCTGGCGGGCCCCGCAAGATTCGAATCTTATCGCAAATCCGCCCCGCGCGCGGTAGCCGCGACCGGAACCCCGTTCCGCAGGGCAGGGCTCAGCCGCCCTGTCCCTTCAGGCCGCCGTCGCTGCGGTGGTGGTCGGTGAGCTTTTCCTTGTGCTTGAGGATCTGCCGGTCGAGCTTGTCGACGAGCGCGTCGATGGCGGCGTACATGTCCGCGCTCGTCGCGTCGGCGAACAGCTGGCCCTTGGACACGTTCACGGACGCCTCGGCGCGCTGCTCCTGGCGTTCCACCGTCAACACGACGTTGACGTTGGTGACGTGATCGAAGTGCCGCTCGAGCTTCTCGAGCTTCTCGTTCACGTAGTCCCGCAGCGCCTGCGTGATGTCCACGTGGTGACCGGTCAGGTTGAGTTGCATGCAGGCCTCCTGTTTCGAGTTGCCCACGGAGACAGCGGGCGCGGCACCTTCATCCGAGAGCCCTGCGCTCCGTCGATGACGGGATTGCCATGGATTCCCGGTACTTGGCGACCGTGCGCCGCGCGACGTTGATGCCCTGGTCGGAGAGGATCGATGCGAGCTTGCTGTCGCTCAGCGGCTTTCTCGGATTCTCGGCGCTGATGAGCTTTTTCAGCAGTGCGCGGATGGCGGTGGACGAGCACTCGGCGCCGCTCTTCATGAAGACGTGGCTCGAGAAGAAGTACTTGAGCTCGTAGATTCCGCGCGGCGTGTGCATGTACTTGTTGGTGGTGACCCGCGAGATGGTGGACTCGTGCATGCCCACGACCTCGGCCACGTCGTGCAGCACCATGGGTTTCATGGCCTCCTCACCGTGCTCGAGGAAGCCCTGCTGGCGCTGCACGATGCAGGTGGCCACCTTGAGCAGCGTCTCGCTGCGGCTCTTCAGGCTCTTGATGAACCAGCGCGCCTCCTGCAGGTGCGTCTTGAGCGTGTTGTTGTCGGCGCTGTTGTCGGCGCGCCGGATCAGGCTCGCGTAGTGGCTGTTCACCCGCACCCGCGGGAAGGCGTCCGGATTGAGCTCCACCTGCCACGTGCCGCTGTTCCGGCGGACGAACACGTCGGGGATGACGTACTCGGGCTCCGGGGCCGACACGAGCTGCCCGGGGCGCGGGTGCAGGGTCTGCACCAGAGCCATGATCTCCTGCAGATCCTCGGTCTCCACGCGCAACAGGCGCATGAGCTGATTGTAGTCCCGCGCCCCCAGCAGCTCGATGTAGCTGCCCACCATCTCCAGCGCCTCGGCACGCCAGGGAGTGTCCTCGGGCAGCTGCCGGAGCTGGATGCAGAGGCACTCGGACAGGTCGCGCCCGCCGACGCCGGGCGGATCGAGCTGCTGAACCTGGCGTAGCACTGCCTGCAGCTCGTCGAGCTCCACCTCCAGGCCCTGGGCCAGCACGTTCTCGTGCAGCTCCTCCAGCGCCACCGACAGGTAGCCGTCGTCGTCCAGCGCGTCGGTGATGGTGGTGGCGATGGCCATGTCGACCTCGCTCAGGCGCACCAGGTTGAGCTGCTCCATCAGGTGATCCTGGAGCGACTGGCTGACGGCTCGCACGACCTCGGGGTCGGCGCCGTCGCCGCCGTTGGCGGTGAACGACGGTCCGGCCTGGGCGGTGTCGTAGATGTCGTCCCACTGGGTGTCCACCGGCAGGTCGCCAGGGATGTCCACCGGCGACACCTCCGCCTCGCCGCCTTCGTAGTCCCCCGTGGCGCGCTCCGCGGCCGCGGTGTCGGTGCCGTTGGCACGCGGGACCTCGCGCTCGGCCTCGTCCTCCGACTCCAGCATGAGGTTGGATTCCAGCGCTTCCTGGACCTCGGTCTGGAGCTCCATGGTGGAGAGCTGCAGCAGCCGGATGGCCTGCTGCAACTGGGGCGTCATCGCCAGATGCTGGCCGAGCTTGAGCTGGAGCGACTGTTTCATCTGGCCGTGAGGCCTCGTGGCGTCCCCGAGCGGGCCGGCCACGCTCCTCGCGTGAGGAACGAAAGGCCGTTTCGTTTCGACCCGTTACCGCCCCGGAGCCGCGGTACTGCCCGCGTCAGCCGGTGCCGGCCAGCGGCCGTCCCCCGTGGGCCGACCGAGTGGGCCTGTTTTTTGCATTCCTGAGCGCATTGTAGCCGATGACGATCACCATGACAGGCCCGCGCGGGGTTCCTGAGACGTCCGTCACAGGGTAAACGCGTGGCCCAGATAGACCTCTCGAACCCGTTCGTTCTTGAGGATCGCGTCCGGGCTGCCCTCGGCGATGATCCGGCCCTCGTTCACGATGTAGGCGCGGTCGCAGATACCCAGGGTCTCGCGCACGTTGTGATCCGTGATCAGCACCCCGATGCCGCGCTCGCTCAGGAAGCGGATGATGCGCTGGATGTCGGTGACGGACAGGGGATCGACTCCGGCGAAGGGCTCATCCAGGAGCATGAAGCGCGGCTCGGCGGCCAGCGCGCGGGCGATCTCCACCCGGCGGCGCTCGCCGCCGGACAGGCTGTCGCCGCGGCTCTCGCGGATGTGGGCGATGTGCAGGTCCGCGAGCAGGCTCTCCAGGCGCCGCTGCCGGTGGGCGGGACTGAGCCCCGGGCGGGTCTCCAGGATGGCGAGGATGTTGTCCGCCACGGACAGCTTGCGGAACACCGACGGCTCCTGGGGGAGGTAGCCGAGACCGATGCGGGCGCGCTCGTGGATCGGCATGCGCGTCAGGTCCCGCCGGTTGAGGTGCACGCTGCCGGCGTCGCAGGCCACCAGCCCGATGATCATGTAGAAGCTGGTGGTCTTGCCGGCGCCGTTGGGGCCGAGCAGCCCGATCACCTCGCCGCTGTTGACGGTCACCGACACGTCGCGCACCACCGGTCGGGCGCCGTATTTCTTGGCCAGGTTGCGGGCGGCGAGCAGGCTCATCGACGGCGGGCGGGCGTGGCGCCACGGCGCCCGACGGCGGGCCGCCGGTGCCGCGGGGGCCTCAGTTGGTCTTCTTCTTCGGCTGGATGGTGATGCGCACACGGCCGCTGCTGGAGGCCGGCTTCTCCGCGCCGCCCTTGGCCTTCTCCGCCGTCATGGTGCGCGCCTTCATGCGGCTGTTCTTCGAATCGTAGTCGATGCGATCTGCCGCCACCTGGTCGCCGCCCTGCCCGTACACCGCGTTGCCCAGCAGCACGATGGTGTCGGACTGCTTGTAGTACTCCATGCGGCTCGCGCGCGCGCGCTGGTAGTTGGCATCCGCGTCGGGCTTGCCGTCCGGGAGCTGGTGGAAGCGCGCCGGGTTGCCGAGCGTGATCATCTCGGTGAAGTCGCCGTTCGCATCGTAGTAGATGGTCACGTGGTCGCCGGTGATGCGCAGCGTGCCCTGGGTGATGATCACGTCGCCCTTGTAGATCGTGATGCGCTTGGCGTCGTCCGCCTCGGCGCTGTCGGCCTCGATCTGGATGGGCTGCTCCCGATCCGAGGACAGGGCCAGCGCCGCAGCCGGCGCAAGCAGCGCCGCCACCAGCGTGGCCGCCAGCCGCGCGGGCCGGTCAGTTGCGGGACGCTTCATAGTGGGTATGCACGTCGCTCAGGAGCTCGAGGCGGCTCTCGGCCAGGTGCGCCTTCATTCCCACACCGCGGGTGCGGCTGGTGGGCGTGGTGATCAGCACCGCCTTGTCGGTCTCGCCGTAGTCCCGCTCCGGGAGCACGCGCAGGTCCTCCGTCTTGATGTCCAACTCTTTGCGTCCACTGGCATCATTACGCCAGATATGGACTTTCCCAAGCAACAGCATCACGTCCCCGCTGGCCGAGAGCCAGCCGCGTTCGGAGCGCACGTGCCACGGCTCGCCCTGCTCGCGGTACATGATCATGTAGGGGCGCTGGAACTCGTGGGTGTCGGTGTCGGGGAAGTGCGCCATGTACTCGGCCTCCACGCGCCGCTTGGGCAGTCCCCCGGGACCCATGGCGGTGGTGACGAAGTTCTCCATGTAGAGGTCGGGGATGTGGCCCGCGCCCGGCCCCGGCCCGAACAGGTCCACGTCGAGCTTGCGCAGCGTCCAGAAGCTCGCGGCCGCCACCGCGACCATCACCGCCACCGGACCGTAGCGACGCAGCAGTGCGCTCACGATCCCTCCAGCCACGGGGCAAGCACCGCGTCCAGGGCCCCCCGGGCGCGCAGGATCAGCTCGCACACCTCGCGCACCGCGCCGCGCCCGCCGGCGCTCGCGGTGCGGAAGTGGGCACGCTCGACGACCCGCGGATCCGCGTCGGCGACGGCCACCGCCAGCCCGCACGCACGCAGCACGGGCAGGTCCACCAGGTCGTCTCCCATGTAGGCGGCGCGCCCCGCGTCGATGCCGAGATCGCCGAGCAGCGCGTCGAACACGGGCTTCTTTCGGTCCTGACCCTGGTGCACCCGGGTCACGCCCAGCGCCGCCATCCGATCCGCCACCACCTGCGAGCGCCGCCCGGTGATCACCGCCACCTCCACGCCGGCCGCCATCAACAGCTTGATGCCGTGACCGTCGCGGGTATGGAAGGCCTTGTACTCGACGCCGTTGTCGCCGAGGTACAGCCGCCCGTCCGTGAGCACGCCGTCCACGTCCAGGGCCAGCAGCTCGATGCGCGCCGCGCGCTCGAGGACCGCGGGGGAGACGGCTTCCGGCACCGGATGCGCGTGCCGCGGCACCTTCACAGCACGCCTGCGCGCAACAAGTCGTGCATGTTCATCGCGCCCTGGAGCCGCCCGTCGCCATCCACCACCAGCAGCGCGTTGATGGCGCGCTGCTCCATGATCTTGAGCGCCTCGGCGGCCAGCATCTCGCCGTCCACCGTGATGCACTCGCGGGTCATCACCTCGGCGATGGGGGTGCGCTTCGCATCCACCTCGCCGTCCAGGGTGCGGCGCAGATCGCCGTCGGTGAAGATGCCGAGCACGCGCCCGTCGGCATCCACCACGCCGGTCATGCCCAGCGACTTGCGGGTCATCTCCACCAGCGCCTCGGACAGGGTGGCGGAGGCCGCAACGCACGGCACGCCGTCACCGGTGTGCATGATGTCGCGGATGCGCAGCAGCAGCCGGCGCCCGAGCCGCCCGCCCGGGTGGGAGCGGGCGAAGTCCTCGGGGCCGAAGCCGCGCGCCTCCAGCAGCGCCATGCACAGGGCGTCACCCATGGCGAGCGCCGCCGAGGTGCTCGCCGTGGGCGCGAGGCCCAGCGGGCAGGCTTCCTGCTCCACGCTCACGTCGATGTTCACGTCCGCCTCGCGGGCGATGCGCGAGTTCTCGTTGCCGGTGAGCGCGATGAAGGGTACGCCCAGGCGCTTGATGAGGGTGAGGATGGTGAGGATCTCGTCGGTCTCGCCGGAGTTCGAGAGCGCCAGCACCACGTCGCTGCCGGTGATCATGCCCAGATCCCCGTGGCTCGCCTCCCCCGGGTGCACGAAGAAAGCCGGCGTGCCGGCGCTGGCCAGCGTCGCGGCGATCTTGCGCCCGATGTGGCCGGACTTGCCCATGCCGGTGACCACCACCCGGCCCGCGCAGGCGAGCATCAGCCCGCAGGCCTCGGTGAAGGTGTCGTCGATGCGGTTCTCCAGGGCCGCTATCGCGCCCGCCTCGGTGCGGATGACCTGCACCCCGCTGGCGCGCAGGCGCGCGGCGTCGATGGGTGGCGGACCGCGGCGCGCGGCAGGAGTGCGCGAACGGCTCATGCCCGGGAACTCGTGGTTGCGATGTGCTGGCTCATGGCGGTCCCGGGCGCACCCCGGGCCTGGGCAGTGTAAAGCAACTCGTCCCCCCACCCGGCCCGCGAGAATCAAGAGGGACGCAGTCACTTGATTCCGCTCGATTCGAAGCGCCCCCGCCAGGCTCCGGCGAGAATCAAGCGACTGCGTCCCTCTTGATTGGGCGTGCTAGGCTGCCGCGCCCATGGAGGCACGGGACCGGCAGCGCGACGCCTGGCTTCGCGAGGTCCTGGGCGGGCCGCCCGCCCGGGTGGTAGCGGCCTCCGGGGACGCCAGCTTCCGGCGCTACTTCCGGGTGCACGTGGGCACCACCAGCCGGATCCTGATGGACGCGCCGCCGCCGCGGGAGGACTGCCGTCCCTTCGTGCAGGTCACCGGGCTGCTGGCCGACGCCGGAGTCAACGTCCCGGCGATCCTTGCCGCCGACCTGGAGCGGGGCTTCCTGCTGCTCAGCGACCTGGGTGACCGCCTGTACCTGGACGTCCTGGACACCCGCACCTCGCACGCCCTGTACGGCGACGCCCTGGCGGCCCTGGTGCGCCTGCAGGCCCGCGGCGACCCGTCCGCGCTCCCCGCCTACGACCGCAGGCGCCTGATGGACGAGATGCACCTGTTCCCGGACTGGTTCCTGACGCGCCACCTGGGCGTGGTGCCGGATGAGCGCGCGATCGATGTGCTGGCGGACGCCTGCGAGTTCCTGGTGCGCGAGTGCCTCGCCCAGCCACGGGTGCTGGTGCACCGGGACTACCACTCCCGCAACCTCATGCACGTGCCCGGGAACAACCCGGGGGTGCTGGACTACCAGGACGCGGTGCTCGGCCCCGTGGCCTATGACCTGGTGAGCCTGCTGCGGGACGTCTACGTGCGCTGGCCCGAGGCGCGGGTCGCGGGGTGGATCGCGGACTATCACCGGCGGGCCTGCGACGCGGGACTGCTGCAGGGGGCGGATGTGCCCACCCTCACCCGCTGGTTCGACCTGGCCGGCGTGCAGCGGCACCTCAAGGTGGCGGGGATCTTCGCGCGGCTGTGGTACCGGGACGGCAAGGACCGCTACCTGCCGGACATCCCCCTGACCCTGCGCTACCTGCTGCAGGTGGCGCGGCGCTATCGCGAACTCGCGGACCTGGTGGCGCTGCTGGACGGGCTCGACGTGGTGGCGCGCAACGCCGCCGCCACCGCGGCGCTGGCACCCGCGCCGGCACCGCCGTGAAGGCCATGCTGCTGGCCGCCGGGCGCGGCGAGCGGATGCGGCCTCTGAGCGATCGCGTTCCGAAGGCGCTGCTCGAGGTGCGGGGCAAGGCGCTGGTGGTGCATGTCATCGAGCGGCTGCGCGCGGCGGGATTCCGCGAGCTGGTGATCAACCACGCGTGGCTCGGCGAACGGCTCGTGGCGGCGCTGGGCGACGGCTCCGCGCTGGGGGTGCGCATCGCCTGGTCGCCGGAGCCCGACGGCGCGCTGGAGACCGGCGGCGGCATCCGCCAGGCCCTGCCGCTGCTGGGCGACGCGCCCTTCGTGGCCTGCAATGCGGACGTGTGGAGCGACTTCGACTTCGCGCGGCTGCGCCAGGCTCCCGCGGACCTCGCCCACCTGGTGCTGGTGGACAACCCCCCCTGGCATCCGCGGGGCGACTTCGTGCTGGAGGCTGGGCGGGTGCGGGATGGTGGAGGCTCGACGGCGAGGGGCGCCGGGGGCGGCTCGCCAGGTGACCGGGACGGCCTCCAGGCACGCAGCCGGGGGGACGCCCCGGCGTGGAAGGGCGAGGAGGCGCCGGCGGGAGGCGGCGCCGGCGCCGCGGCAACGGACGCTGCCGCCTCCCGCCGGCTCACCTTCAGCGGTATCGGCCTCTACCGCCCGGAGCTGTTCGCGGGACCGCACCCGCGCCGGTTCCCACTGGCGCCGCTGCTGCGCACCGCCATGGGCGCCGGCCGGGTCACCGGCGAGCATCATGCGGGGGTCTGGAGCGACGTGGGCACCCCGCACCGCCTGGAGGCGCTGCGCGCGACACTGGGCGGCTGACCCTGTCGGACCGCTGATCCTGCCGGCCCACGCAGCGGCGGCCGGCCCGTCAACGCCCCGGCGCCGACACCGCGAGCCGGGAGACGATGGGCCGGTGGTCCGAGCCCAGGTGCGGACCCAGGGCGCGATCGCGGAGGGTGATCCCCGGCGTCGCCAGCAGGTGGTCCAGCGGGATGCCCAGGAACCACGGCACCGGCCCCGGTGCCCAGGTAGGGGCGTGCAGGCCGCCCGCCATGTCGCGCAGCCCGCCCGCCTCCAGCATGCCCCGGAACCAGGGTGACCAGGGCGTCACGTTGAGATCGCCGGCCACCACCAGGGGCATGGGCGCCACGCGGGCGGTGCGCGCCACGGACACGAGCTGCGCGTTGCGCTCGTTGGCCAGGTCGCCGCTCACCGGCGGCGGGGGATGCATGAACCACAGGGCCAGCATTGTGCCCGAGGCGGTATGGGCCGACATCACGATGCTCTCCAGACCGGAGCGGGCATGGGTCAGGCTACGCGGCGCCGAGCCGGGCAGGCGGCTGAACACCGCCATGCCGAAGTGGTCGCTGCGCACCACCACGTGGGAGTGCGGGTAGAACCGCGCCAGCGCGTCCAGCACCGGGCGCCAGGGTGGGCTGGTCTCCATCAGCGCGATCACGTCCAGGTCCAGCTCGCGCTCGAGGATCCAGGCGAGCGCCCGCTCCGGGTCCGGGTTGACCGCGCTCACGTTCCACTGCAGCAGCCGCACCGTGTCTGCCTCCGCGCCGGCGACCTCACCGGGGCCCGGCACCGCGGCGCCGAGGCGCCACGCGTCCACCGCCAGCACCGCGGCACAGGCCCCGGCCCAGCGGGGCCGGCCGGTGGCCATCAGGGCCGCCGCCAGCAGCGCGGCGGCAACCGCCAGGTGCGGCACGAAGTGCACCGTGAGCTCCGCCATCCAGTGCAGCCCGGCCAGCGGCCAGGCCAGGTGGAGCGCGATCAGTGCGGCCGCGAGGACGACCAGTCGGCGGCGGGCGGCACGCCGCAGGCGCGACGGGGGAGGACGCTCTTCAGGGGTCACGAGGCGGCGGCGGGCGCTCGGGCGGGGTCGGGTGATGATAGCCCGGTCATGTCACCGACACGCGGGCGGGGACGTGCCACCCGCGCCCGCGTGACGCGGGCGCGGGTGGCGGGCGGGACTACTCGGGCTTGCCCGCCGTCAGGTTCCCGCGGCTGCCCTCGAGGATGCGCTCGCCGATCCCCTGCACCTTGGCCAGGTCGTCCACGGTCGCGAAGGGGCCGTGCTTGTCGCGGTAGGCGACGATGGCCTCGGCGCGCTTGAGGCCGACACCCTTGATGGCCTCGGCCAGCGCCTCGGCGCCGGCAGTGTTGATGTCCACGGGCGGGGCGGCCAGCGCGCCGCCGCCGAGGGAGAGGGCGCCGATGAGCGCCAGAGTGCGAAGAGTCCGCATGACGTGCCTCCTTGCCAGGCGTAGTCAGTCCGTTCGAACGCGCCACCGTGACGCGTGGAGGCATGGTGCAGGCGTGGGGCGCGCCGCGGGAAGTCGCCGCCGAGGGCGCGCGGCGGCGCGCCTGTAGGCCGGGGCCGCCGGGGACGTAGGCGCCCTCAGCGCGCGAGACGGGCCAGGGCGCCGTCGAGCTCCGAGAGCGAGCGGATCACCGCGTCCGGGGTCTGGCCACCGGGCCAGGGCGCCTGGGCAGGGTTGTACCAGACGGTGCGCATGCCCACCGCCGCCGCCCCCAGCACGTCGTTCTTCGGATCGTCTCCCACGTGGGCGACGCGGTGGGCCGCGACCCCCGCCTGGGCCAGGGCCGCCTGGAAGATGGGCGCCGCGGGCTTCGAGTGGCCGGCGTCCTCCGACGACACCACGAAGTCGAACCAGTGACCGATGCCGATGTGGTGGACGCAGGCGTTGCCGTTGGTGATGACACCCAGCGCGTAGCGCTCGCGCAGCCGCTCGAGGGCGGCGGCAGCGTCATCGAACAACGTGACGGCGTTGCGCTGCTCCCAGAACACGCGGAAGGCCACCTCCACGGGCACGTCGTCGTAGCCGAACTCCTCGAACACGTGGGCCAGCCAGAGCTTGCGCAGGCCGGTCAGATCATGGGCACGGTCCGGGAAACCGGCCATGAAGCCACGGCGGTGAACCCGCAGGGACTCGGCATCGTGCGCCGCGGCAATGCGCGGGCAGCGCTCGGCCAGCCAGTCGTAGAACCGCTCCTCCGCGCGGTGGATTACCGGCCCCACCGCCCACAGGGTGTCGTCCAGGTCGAAGGTGACGCACGCGATGGTCATGCTGCGGGAAACGACGGTGCCGTGCGCCGGTACTCTACCCGCCCGCGGCCGGGGCTCCGGCGAAGCGCAGGCCTGCGGCCTCGAGGGCGTCCTGCGCGCGAGCGCGGTCGCGCTCGTTGACGAGCACGTAATCGGTGTCGTGGGTGGCCACGGAGAACACGCTCACCCCCGCGGCCGCCAGCGGACCGGCCAGTCGGGCGATGATGCCGGTGAGGGTGAAATCCAGCGGGCCCTCCAGCACGCAGCACACCAGCGGCCCGATGGCCGGCAGGTCCGGGGCGGGCTCGCGCCAGGCGCACAGGATCGAGAGCTCGCCGGCGCTGCGTGACACCGTGGTGAAGGCGCCCTCGCAGGCCCAGGCAGGGACTGGCGCATCGCCGGCCAGGCGGTAGACGCCGTAGCGCCCGTCCAGCCAGCGCAGCGTCAGGTTCACGGGGCGTCCCTGAGCATCAGGCACACGGTCTTGGCGTTCCCCTCGGTGGCCTGGCGACCCACCTCCCGGAAGCCCAGCGCCCGGTGGAAGTCCATCGACGCCGGATTGGGCGGAACGAGATTCACCTCGCAGGCCAGCGGCGCGCCCCGCGCGCTGGCGCGCCGCCAGGCCGCCCGGTAGAAGGCCCGCGCCACGCCCCGGCGCCGGGCGCCGGGCGCCACCACCACCCGGTCCACGTAGACGAAGTCCCGGTAGCGGCCCCGGAACCAGCAATAGTTCGGGCTGGCGTAGGCAGCGCCCGGGCCGAACAGCACCAGGAAGCCCGCAAGGGCACCGCCCAGGTGCGCGGTGAGGGAGCACTCACTTTCGTTGATGAGTCTGGCGAGAAATGTCTCGCTCACGCTGTTCACGGCGGGCACCGCGAGCTCGTTGAGGGCGTGTGCCGCGGGCAGGTCCGCGGCCGTGAAGGTCACGAGACGTGGCACGCTCATTCGCGGGTGGACACCCAACGCTCCAGGACGTCAGGCGTCGTCGGTCGTGGCGGCGAGGGCACGGCGGCCCTCGGCGAGGGTGTCGCGGAAGAGGGCCTCCAGGGCCTGGTTGACCGAGGGGCAGCCGGCGATCACCGCCTCTGCCCAGTCCAGGTAATCGCCGCGGCGCTCGCGGCTCCAGCCACGGGGTGGCGAGTCGATGATGTCGCGGATGTTGGAGATCTTGTCCCCGAGCTTGATGAGGGCGGCGCCCGGAGACAGGCACGGCGCGTGCTCGATCTGGGCACGCTTGCGGTCGCGGGCGCTCAGCGACGTGTCGTCGCTGACCTCCAGCACCAGATCCCGCACCCGCTCGCCGAAGGCGCGGGCAATGTCCTCGGGCACCGTGGCGGTGTCCTCCACCGTGTCGTGCAGCAGCGCGGCCGCGATGATCTCCGGGTCGTCAACGCCGCCCACCTCGGCCAGCAGCCGCGCCACCCGCAGGGGGTGGTTGATGTACGGGGAGCTGTCCTCGTCCTTGCGCCGCTGCCCCCGGTGGCGGCGGGCGGCGAAGTCCGCGGCACGCAGGATGAGTACGTGGCTCACGGCACCCTCCGGGTCCCCGCGGGCCGCGGCGTCGCGCCATCGGCGGGCCCGGGTGTCGCGCCATCGGCGCACCCCGATGCCGCGGCACCGGCGCGCCGGGGTGTCTCGCCGCGGGGGCGTGGCGCGCAGCGGAAGCCATGGTGGGCGAGCCACCGGGGATCCGGGCCGTCCCAACCGGCGCGGGCGAAATCCACCCGACCGCGGGAATCGAAGAACACCCCTTCCGCCTCCAGGCGCCGGCGCTGAGGCGACGTGCCGCCGCCCCCCGCGCGCTCGCTCACCTGGCCACGGGCGTTGATCACCCGCTGCCAGGGCACGTTGCTGCCCTCGGGCAGCGCCGCCATGGCGTAGCCCACCATGCGCGCCGTGCAGTGCCCCTCCATGGCCGCCACCTGTCCGTAGCTCGCCACCCGGCCCGCCGGGATCTGGCGCACGATGGCGTGGATGCGCTCGTAGCGCCCGGCGTCGCGCAGCCCACCGCCGGCCTCGCCAGTCCCCAGGTGGCGGGCCAGGACTGCCTCGTCCAGGAAGAACTCCGCCAGCACCTGCTCGCCGGCGGCCAGCACCGGCACGCGGTCCCCGAAGCGCGCCGCCAGCACCGGATCCTCGTCCACGTCCACCAGGTCCAGCGCCAGCTCGTGCGCCTCGCGCCAGGGCTCCAGCGCCCGCAGCATCCGCTCGCAGAGGTGGCAGTGGCGGCGGAGGTAGACTGTCAGTACCTGCTCATCCATGTGGCGACTCGCCTCCCGGGCGGAGGTGATTATCCCCCATCGACACCGGCCTGGGCGTGACAGGCGACGCCGGATCGGACGCAGGAACGCCGCGCCACGGACCGATGACCGACAGCTCCGACCAGCTCCACCGTTTCCTGTTCGACGGCAGCAACGTGCGCGGCGAGCTCGTGCACCTGGACCACACCTGGCAGGCGATGCTGGCGCGCCACGCGTACCCGCCCGCGGTGCGCCAGATCCTGGGCGAGGCAGCGGCGGCCACGGCGCTGCTCGCGGCCACCATCAAGTTCGACGGCTCCCTGACCCTGCAGACCCAGGGCGCGGGCCCCCTGGACCTGCTGGTGGTGGAGTGCTCGGGAAAGCGGACATTGCGCGGCCTGGCGCGCTGGACCGGCGACGTGGAAGGGCTCGACTTCGCGACCCTGGTCGGTCCCGGGAGGCTGGTAATGACCATCGATCCCGGCGAGGAGTCGGACCGCTACCAGGGCATCGTGGCCATCGAGGGCCACAGCCTCGCCGAGTGCCTGCAGGAGTACTTCGACCGCTCGGAGCAGCTGCCGACGCGGCTGTGGCTCGGGGTGGACGGCCAGCGCGCGGCCGGGATGCTGGTGCAGGAGATGCCGGCATCGAGCCCGGTGGAGGACGCCGACCGCTGGGAGCGCATCACCACGCTGGCCGACACCGTGACCCGCGACGAGCTGCTGGGCCTCGCGCCGCGAGAGCTGCTGCGCCGGCTGTTCCACGAGGAGCGGGTACGGGTGTTCGATCCGCAGGGGTGGCGCTTCGAGTGCCGCTGCTCGCGCGAGCGCGTGGCGAACATGCTGCGCAGCCTCGGCCGCGGCGAGCTCGAGGACATCCTGCGCGAGGAGGGCGCGGTGGCCGTGGACTGCGAGTACTGCGGCGCCGCCTACCGCTTCGACGCGGTGGACGTGGCGCAGCTGCTGAGCGAGGCGCCGAGCGCACAGACGCCGTCGCCGACCCGCCACTGAGGCGTCGCGGGCCGCGCGGACGGTTGCCTCAGTCCCCGTCCCAGCCGGCCAGATCCGGATAGCTCTCGCGCGCGGCGCGGGCCACCGCGTCCAGGAACTTGCGCGGGGCGAAGCGCCCGTTGTCCGAGAGACGCATGCGGCTCGCCACGTCGATCACCGCCGGATGCAGCGCCGTGCGCCCGCCGTCGCGGGCGCGCGTCCAGGGACCCAGCGCGCCGCCGGCGAACAGGTGCATCAGCGCCCGGAAGCGCGCATGGGCGCTGCGGAAGGCGGCCTCGTCGCCGGCGAAGTGGCGCTTGAGCGCGAAGGCGGCGCGCCCGTGCGGGCTGTCGGGGACCTCCAGCACCGTGAGGCTGCCGTCGGCGCCGACGCGCTCCGCCGCGACCCCCGGCCCCGCGCCCGATTCGCCGGCGGCCAGACCCGCGAGCACCGCGCCTGCGAAGACCTCCGGATTCAGCGGCGCCACGACTGCGCGTGCCCGGCTCACGGCCGTGCCCGTGGGCGCCATGCGCGCCGGCGCCGTTGCGGCATAATGCGCCCCCCAGTCATTCCAGCCACTATCGCACGTGCGGGCCATCACCTGCATACCAGCCCTGCTCGCGGTCGCCGCCATGGCCGCCGCGGGCGCGGCCGACAAGCCCCTGGGCAGCTACCGCGACTGGAGCGCCATGCGCTACGGCTCCGGAGCCGGCCTCGCGTGCATGGCGTTCAGCCAGCCGGTCAAGAGCGAGGGGGACTACGCGAAGCGGGGCGAGGCCTTCGTGTTCGTCACCAACCGCCCGGCGGACGGCGAGCGCGGACGGGTGAGCGTCGAGACCGGCTACCCGTTCCAGGCCGGCAGCCGCGCCCGGGTGACCGTGGGCGATCTGACGCTGGAGCTCCGAACCCGCGGCAGCACCGCCTGGCTGGACGACGAGGGCGATGCCCGGCGGCTGGTGCAGGCCATGCGCGCCGGCCGAGAGATGGTGGTGAAGGGCAGGTCCAGCCGCGGCACCGACACGCTGGACCGCTACTCCCTGTACGGCTTCAGTGCCGCCCACGACGCCATCGGCAAGGCCTGTGCGGCGCGCTGAACGGCTGTCGCGAATCGTGCAACGGAACTGTCGCGGGGCGCAGCGACCCATGCCGCCCTCCTCCGCGCACGACGATCGGACGACCGGAAGTGCCGACGGGCCGGCAGCGGGAGGAACCCCCGCGGCCGGCAGGGGTCCATCCCACGGGGCATAGACGGAGGGACTCATGAAGAACGCGATCATCGGGCTGCTGGCCGGCCTGCTGCTGGGCGCCGGCGGTGGCTTCGCCGCGGGGATCTTCCTGTTCCCTTACCTGTTCCCGCCGCCGCCGGTGAACGAGGCGGTGAGTGACGCGGCGACCCGCGTGC
This sequence comes from Gammaproteobacteria bacterium, assembly GCA_041593595.1. GTDB lineage: Bacteria > Pseudomonadota > Gammaproteobacteria > HK1 > HK1 > JBFHNV01. The sequence continues at coordinate 27,716 of JBFHNV010000009.1, read as the reverse complement.
AGGTGGCCACCGGCACCTTCGTCCACGCCAACCCCGCGGACCCGGTGCACTACGGCAAGGGCGGGCTGACGCTGTACGAGGACCTGCTGCACCTGGAGGCGGACTTCGAGGTGGGCCCGGGGCCGAAGTTCCACGTCTATCTGGTGCCGGACGCCGACGTCACGCCTGACACCGCCGTGGACCGGACCATGTACGTGGACCTGGGCCGCCTGAAGGCCTTCACCGGCAGCCAGAACTACCCGGTCCCGGACGGGGTGGACCTGAAGCGTTTCGGCTCCGTGGTGGTGTGGTGCGAGAAGTTCGGCGTGCTGATCTCGCCGGCGAAGCTCGCGTTCGGGGGCTGACCGCGAGCGACTGGCCCGATCATCTCACCGGGCCAGGCCCTCGTCAGCGGCGGCGGATGGCGTAGGCGGCCAGGGTACGCTCCTCGCCACCGCTGCCCGTGGACCGCACCCGCACCGGCGCCTGGGGCACGACCGCGTCGGCGCCACGGGCCGCGGCCATGGCCTTGACCGACTCGAACAGGCGCTCGTCGCTGGTGAGCTGCACGCCCTCGGCCCTGACGATCCCCAGCAACCGGTACGCACCCGGCGGCGGCAGCCGCTCGAGCACCGCCACCTCGCCCGTGTAGGGCGGCAGCGGCTCGCCACCGCCGCTGGGGGTGAACTCGGCGCTGGCGCAGGCCGCGAGCAGCGCCGCGGCGGCCAGCATGTGCGTGATGGACCGCATGGGGCGAGTATATCGCCGGCTGCCGCGGCGGCGTGCGTCGCTCACCGTCACGCCCGGGCGCGCCGCGTCCGCCCCTGCCCGGCGCCGCACCTGCACTACCATGGCGCCGGGCGCCGCACGATCTGCGCGCGCTGAATGACCACACACTCGCCGCCCGCCGTGCGCCGGAGGACCGCCGCGATGCCCGCACATGACGCCGACGCCGGATTCGAACGCCTCTGGCCCACGGTGATCCTCCGCCGCGTGGTGCCCGGGCACGCGGCGGCGAACCGCGCGCTCGTGGAGCTGATCCGGCGCCTGGAGCGCGCGCACCCGGATCTCACCACGGACTACCGCGGACGCGACTTCCTCGCGGAGCCGGACCCGGCGGTGGCCTGGCTGGCCCGGTGCATCAACGTCAGCGTGCGCGACTACTTCGCCCACCTGGGGATGGACTACGACATCCGCTGGTCACTGCACGCCTGGCCGAACGTGAATCGCTTCGGCGACTACCACGACTACCACAACCACCCCCGCGCCTACCTGAGCGGCACCTACTACGTGCAGCTGCCCACCCGCACGGAGCCGCGCCGCGGGCGCGGCGACGTGCGCCCGGGGTGCATCTCGCTCTACGACCCCCGCGCGATGGTGAACATGACCGCCATCAAGGGCGATCCCTACGTGGAGCCGGAGTACACCGTCACGCCCGAGCCGGGGTTGATCCTCATGTGGCCGGCCTTCGTGAACCACTTCGTGCACCCGAACCTGTCGCGGGAGCTGCGGGTGAGCGTGAGCTTCAACGTCATGCTGGAGTGGTCCGACGCGTACCTGCCGCGGCAATAGGAGCGGACCTGGCCGCGAGCACGACTGCCGAGCGCCAGCACGGTTCGCGAGCCGGCCCGGGCCTATGCCGGCCGATCGCCCCGCAACGTGATCCGGTGCATCACCCGCCGGAACCCGTGGTAGTCGTTCACCGGGTAGTGCTGGGTGCAGCGGTTGTCCCACAGGGCCATGGCACCCTCGCTCCAGCGGAACCGGCAGTGGAACTCCGGGCGCTCGATGTGACGGAACAGGTACTCGAGGATGGGCGCGCTCTCGGCGGCGGTCATGCCCTTGAAGCGCACCGTGTGCCCCACGTTCACGTACAGCGCCTTGCGGCCCGTCTCGGGATGGGTGCGCACCACCGGGTGCTCCGCCTCCAGCACCTCGGGCGCGTCGGCGCGCCCGTCGCTGCTGCGCCGGTCCTCGCGGGTCGCGCTGGCGTCGGCCTTGCGCGAGCTGCTCACGCCCGTGAGCGGGGCCAGCATGCGCCGCAGGCCCGGCGACAGGGTCTCGTAGGCCAGGTACATGTTGGCGAACAGGGTGTCGCCGCCCCGGGGCGGCAGCACACGCGCGAGCAGCATGGTGCCCTTGGGTGGGTGTTCCAGGTAGGTGGTGTCGGAGTGCCAGATGCCGCCGAAGTTGCGCGTCTCGTGCTCGAGCTTCACCACCGGTGTGATGACCGGGTGGCCCGGGAGACCCTTCACGAAGGGGTACTCGATGGGCTCGCCCATGCGCTGCGCGAAGGCGAGCTGGTCCGCGGGCTCCAGGGCCTGATCCTGGAAGAAGATGACCAGGTGCTCGAGCCACGCGGCGTGGATGGCGGCCACCGTCGCGTCGTCCAGGTCCCGGCCCAGATCCAAGCCGTGGATCTCGGCGCCGAGGGCGCCGGCCAGCGGGCGGACGTCGAGTTGCGGGAGATTGCGGGCCATGGCGGATGGGTCCATGACGGCGCGCGCGGCGCCGACCCGATCTAGCTTGCAACGTCGCGCCGCTGCGGTGAAGCCCCCGGCACCGTGACCCGACTATCATTGTGCGTCGAGGCGGGCACGGCTGTCCGCACCGGCCCACCGGGCAGGAGCGCAACGGTCCCATGCGCATCGCGGTCTACGGCGCCGGCGCCATCGGCGGCACCCTCGGCGGCTACCTGGCCCATGCCGGGGAGGACGTGCTGCTCATCGACCCGTGGACCGATCACGTGGCCGCCATGCAGCGCGCGGGCCTCAAGCTCGGCGGCATCACCGGCGAGCGGCGGGTGACGGTGACCGCCATCCACCCGGACGAGCTCGACCCGGCGCACGGCATCTTCGACGTGCTGATCGTGGGCGTGAAGTCCTACGACACGGTGGCGGCCCTGGAGCGGATGCGAGCGCACCTGCACGAGGACACCTGGGTGGTGACCCCTCAGAACGGCTTGAACGAGCTGCAGATCGCGCCGCTGGTGGGGGCGCGGCGCACGCTGGGCTGCGTCACCACCATGGCGGCCGAGCTCACGGCGCCCGGCGAGGTGACGCGCACCGTGCGCACGGGGCTCGAGGTGACGAAGGGCGATCGGCCGGTGTGCTTCATCGTCGGCGAGCTGGACGGGCGCGTCACGCCGCGACTGGAGCGCCTCGCGGCGCTGCTCGAGCCGGCAGGCCACACGGTCACCACCACCGCGCTGTGGGACGAGCGCTGGAGCAAGCTCGCGGTGAACGCGATGCTCAACCCCATGGCCGCCGCCACCGGCCTGCCCGGCTTCGACCTGAAGTCCGATCCCGGGGCGCGGCGCTTCTGCTTTCGCCTGGCCGTGGAGGCCGTGCGGGTGGGCCGCTGCCTCGGCTACCGGGTGGACCCGCCGGTGAGCGGCTTCACGCTGGAGGATCTGGAGGTGGCGGCGCAATCCGGCCACCCGGAGCTGGAGGCGCGCTTCGTGGGTGAGCGCCCCGCCCGGGCGGGGCGGCCGTCCATGGGGCAGGACGTCCTGAAGGGCCGCCCCACGGAGGTGCGCCACATCAACGGCGAGGTGGCGGCCCACGGACGGCGCATCGGGGTGCCCACGCCCTGCTGCGACGCCGCGGTGGAGGTGGTCACCCGCATCGAGCGCGGCGCTCTCGGGCCCGACCCGGCCAACCTGGGACTGCTGGAGGCGCTCTCGGCCGGCGGCCGCTGAGCCGGCCGCCGGGCGGTCGAGCGCGCCGGGGCGGTTTTGGACTATGCTTCCGGCTGAGGGAACCCTGCCAGGCGGAGGATGCCCATGCCGGTGATCGCCATGACGCGGGAGATGGGCTCGTTGGGGCGCGACGTCGCGCTCAAGCTGTGCGAGACGCTCCAAATCGAGCCGATCCAGCACGAGCTGGTAGCCCATGTGGCGGAGAAGATGCACCTGCGGGAAAGCTCCGTGAACCGCTTCCTGGAGGGGAAGGCCGGTCTGTTCGAGCGCTGGGGCATCAACGAGGGCGACATGTCCCTCTTCACCTCCGAGGAGATTCTCGAGACCGCCGAGCGCGGCAACGTGCTGCTGCGCGGGTGGGGCGCGACCCATGTCCTGCGCAAGGTGCCCCACGTGCTGTGCGTGCGGGTGTGCGCCTCGCTCACCAGCCGCGCCCGGGAGGTGATGCGGCGGATGCAGATCGAAGACCTCGACGTGGCCATGCGCGAGGTCCGACGCAACGACGCTGCCCACGCGCGGGCCATGATGCACCTGTTCCACGTGAGCTACGAGGATTCACTGCACTACGATCTGGTGCTCAACACCGACCGCCTCACCGTGGACACCTGGGTGGCCACGATCCGCTCCCTGGCGGAGCGCGACGAGTTCCGCGAGACGGACGAATCCCGCTCGCGCCTGACGGATCTCCGCATCGAGGCGAGTATCCGCACCGCGCTCAGGAAAAACGCCACCACCAGCCAGCCGAGCCCGTCGTTCGAGGTGAGCGTGGAGCCCGGCACCGGCCGGGTGACGCTCTCGGGCATCGTGTTCGACCACGCCTTCAGCCACACGGCGGAGGCGGTCGTGATGCAGGTGCCCGGCGTGTCGGCGGTGAGCAACCGGCTGCAGGTCATCGGCACCACCCACGTGGGGCCGTGATCCGGCCCGCGCGGGGCGTGCCCGAGGGGTTGGCCGCCGAGCGGGCCGTCAGCCGAAGGCGATGATGCTGCGCGCCACCTCGCCCTGGGCGAGCGCCTCGTAGGCCTCGTTGATCTCCTCCAGCGGGTAGCTGCGGCTCACCAGCTCGTCCACCCGCAGGCGCCCCGCCAGGTACAGGTCCACCAGGCGTGGCAGGTCGATCCATGGCCGGGCCGAGCCATAGTACGAGCCCATCAGGATCCGCTCGGTGCGCGGCAGCGACAGGGCGTTGATGGACACGTCGTCGTTCTCCGGTGCCATGCCCACCACCACGGCCATGCCGCCGGGGCGGGTGGACTCGTAGGCCTGGCGGATGGTCTCGGCGCGTCCGAGCGCCTCGAAGGCGTAGTCCGCGCCGCCGCCGGTGAGCTCGTGCACCATGGCCACGGGATCCTGATTCGACGCGTTGATGACGTCCGTCGCGCCGAACTCGCGGGCGTAGTCCAGCTTGTTCTGGCGGATGTCCACCGCGACGATCTGATCGGCGCCGGCCAGCACCGCGCCCTGGATGCAGTTCAGCCCCACGCCGCCGCACCCCAGCACCACCACCTTCGAGCCCGCCTCCACGCGCGCGGTGTTGATCACCGCACCGACCCCGGTCATCACCGAGCAGCCGATGAGGGCGGCCTTGTCCAGCGGCATGTCGTGGCGGATGGGCACCGCCCCTGACTCCTGCACCACCGCGTACTCGGAGAAGCACGACGTGCGGGCGAAGTGGTAGACGGTCTCGCCGTTCTTGCGCAGACGCGTGCCGCCGCTGAACATCTCCGAGCGCGGCGTCTCCGACCCGTTGCACAGCACCGGCTGCCCGCGCACGCAGTGCGGGCACCAGCCGCAGTTGGGACGGAAGTTGAGGACCACGTGGTCCCCGGCCTTCACGTGCTTCACGCCCCGGCCCACCCGCTCGACCACGCCCGCGCCCTCGTGCCCCAGCACCACCGGCATCGGCGAGGACCACTCACCTATCATGATGTGGTAGTCGGAGTGGCATACCCCCGCCGCGCTCACCTTCACCAGGACCTCGCCCTCGCGCGGGTCCTCCAGGTCGATCTCCTCCACCACCATGGGCGTGTTGGGCTTGTAGAGGACGGCTGCCTTGGTCTTCATGACGGTCTCCCGGTGGTGGTCGGCGCAGCACCGAGTGTATCGCCGGACACCCCGCGTCTACAGTCCCGCGCCATCGCGAGCGCCGTCACGCCCGGGGTACCCGCCGCCCACGCGGGCCGCCCCCGCCGACCCGCTTCGGATCCCGTGCCAGCTCCCTGCCGGGCGTTGCGCCCCGCCTGCCGCCTCCTCCCACCCTGCCCGAGGCGCGCCACCGGCCCGGGACATCACGCCGCGCGACGACCGGCGCCCCGGGTGCCCATTGCCGGCCCGCGGCGAGGGGATTCAGGAGTGAGGGTCGGGCGGGCGTCGCGGGGCGGCGGGATCGGGGTCGCTCATGCGCGCCAGATCGCGGTCCATGCTGTCGCGAACGGCGGCGTACAGCGCGCCGGCGGTGTGAGCGCCGCCGGGCAGCGGGATGACGCCCGGGCGCTCGCCGGCGCTCGGGCTGCGGCGGCGCGTCATGCGGTAGAGGGCGAACAGGCCCAGGAACGCCATCACGCAGGCCGTGTAGATGAACATGGCCTGGGGCACGAACCGGCCCATGAGCAGGCCCACCAGGATCGGGCCGGTGATGGCGCCGACGGAGTAGGCGATGAGCAGGCCGCTGGCGGTCTGCACGCGCTTGGCGGGATCGGCGAAGTCATTGGTGTGCGCGACGCACACCGAGTACACGGTGAAGGACACCCCGCCATACAGAGCAGCGGCCACGTAGACCAGCGGCCCGCCGCCGGCCAGCACCAGTCCGACGCTCGCCGCGCTCGCGACGATGGCCACGCCCACCAGCACCCAGCGCCGGTCGATGCGGTCCGAGAGCCGCCCGACGGGCCACTGCAGCGCCAGCCCGCCGAAGATCACCGAGCCCATGAACACCGAGGTGCTCTTGAGGTCGAGCCCGATGCGCTGCGCGTACACCGCACCCAGGCTGAAGAACGCGGCGTTGTTGAGCCCGGCGCAGCACGCGCCGATGAGCCCCAGCGGCGAGGTGCGCCACAGCTCGCCGAAGCTCGCACGCTGCGCCTTCGCGGGCTGGGGCGCCGCCGCCGTGGTGAGCAGCACCGGCACCAGCGCCACCGAGTAGATGATGGAGGCGATGCAGAAGAGCTGGAACTCGGCCGGGTCCGCAAGAGGCAGCAGGAACTGGCCGAGCCCCGATCCCAGGTAGTTGGTAATCATGTACAGGGCCAGCACCTGCCCGCGGATCGCGCTCTCGCTGCGTTCGTTGAGCCAGCTCTCGGTGACCAGGATCATGCCCGCCATGCAGAACCCCGTGGCGATGCGCAGGGCGAACCACGCGATGGGGTCGACCACCAGGATGTGTCCCAGCGCCGCCACGGACATCACCGATGCGAAGGCGGCGAAGGCGCGGATGTGGCCGACGCTCGCCACCACGTTGATGGCGAGCACGCTGCCGATGAACAGGCCGATGAAGTGGCCCGACATGATCACGCCGGTGATGGCAGTGGGGAACCCCTCGAGCGTCGCGCGCACGCCCAGCAACGTGCCGAACAGGCCGTTGGCCATGAGTAGCAGCCCGTAGCTCAGTAGCAGGGAGAAGACGGCCCGCGCGGCGTGGAACATTGAGACCTCGACGGCGCGCCCGCGCGGGCGCCAATGCGCCGCATTCTGGCGGCCGCGTCAGGTTGCGTCTATTCGCCGGCAGGCGGGAGCCCCCGCGGGGACGGTGCGCCGTGCGACCCGGCGGGCGCCGCCAGGAGCATGCCGCCGACCATCGACAGCAGGCCGTAGACGGCAAAGAAATACAGCCCCGGACCGAGGCGCGCGTCGGTGAGCTCGCCGCCGCCGGCGAGGAACGCGAGCAGCACCGCCACCACGAAGACGTCGGTCATGGACCACTTGCCGATGGCGGTGACGAAGCGTACGCAGGCATCTCGCGCCCGCGGACCCGGCGCCAGCAGCGCCAGCAGCGACACCGTGAGCTTGGCCCCCGGCACCACCACGCTGAATAGCGCGAGCAGCACGGCCACGAACACGCTGCCGCCCGAGTACAGATCGCGCACGGTGCCGAGGATGCTCTTGGCCTGGAACTGGAGCACCACGTTGCCGAGCACCGCCACCTCGCGCTGCGCCACCACGGTGAGCATGGGCGCCGCCAGCCCGACCACCAGGCACACCGCGGCCACGCCGTGCAGGTGCAGCGCCAGGCGCCGCCGCGCGTCGGGCGGACCACGGCGCACCGGCCACGCCAGCGCTCCCAGGAACAGCGCCGAGGCGGCCGCGATCCCGGCGCTCGCGCCGTTGACGCGCCCGCGGTGGTAGCCGGCTTCCTTCTCGATGCGAGCGCGCTGGCGCGCCTTCTCGCTGGCGCCGCTGTACAGGCCCAGCGACAGCAGTTCCATCCACCCCTTCACGAGGGTGTCGGTCTTCTCCTCCGGCGTCTCCATGCGCGACAACGTGCGCTCCACGTCGCTCATCACCGACGCGCTCTTGAGGACGGTCGCCGCCAGTGCGACCGCCACGCAGTAATAGAGGACGGCCACGAGGGACCATCTCAGAGTCCGCATCCGGCACCTTGGATATACTGCCGCGCCATGAACACCATCGCGCCCGCGGCCCTGAGCCTGCGCATGCTCGCCCTGGCCGCGGCGCTGTTCCTGGGCATGCAGCCTGCCTTCGCCCTCGGCGACGGCTGGGCGCTGAGCGTGCACTTCGAGAACGACCTGTTCGCCGACACCGACCAGCAGTACACCAGCGGAATCAAGCTCACGGCCGTGTCGCCGGACCTGACCTCGGAGTTCCGCGAGCGCGAGAATCTGCCCGCGTGGCTGCGCGACGTGCTCCCGCTCCGACTGGTGCCCTTCGACAAGCGCGACGGGGTGGCGCGCACCTTCGCGTTCTCCCTGGGCCAGAACATTTACACACCCCAGGATACCGCACGGCGCACCCTGGTCCGGGACGATCGCCCCTACGCCGGATGGCTGTACCTGGCCGCGACCTTCCAGACCCGCACCGAGAACCGGCAGGACACCTTCGATGCGCAGGTGGGGGTCATCGGCCCGTACGCCTTCGCCGAGGAGGCCCAGGAGATAGTGCACCGGGCACGCGGCCTGTCGGTACCCCGCGGCTGGGACAACCAGCTCCGATCCGAGCCCGGACTGGTGCTGGCCTACGAGCGCGTGCTGCGCACCCACCTGACGGAGCGCAACCGCCGCCTGGGCGCCGACCTGCTGACCCGCGGGGGGCTGACGCTGGGCAACGTGGCCGTCTACGGCAGCGCCGGCCTCCAGGTCCGCGCCGGCTGGAACCTGCCCCTGGACTTCGGCTACTCGGTGATCCGTCCCGGCGGCGTGACCCAGATCGCCACCCTGCCTCAGCGCGCCGGCAGCGACGGCGAGCCGGACCCCTACGGCGCCCTGCGTAACCGCGGCTTCACCGCCTACCTCTTCGCGGGCGCCGAGGGACGCATGGTGGGACATGACATCTTCCTCGACGGCAACACCTTTCGGGACAGCCACGGCGTCGACCACAAGCCCTTCGTCGCCGACCTGGTCGCCGGCATCACCGTGGGCCACGGTGGCCTCAAGCTGTCGCTGGCCAACGTGCTGCGTACCCGGGAGTTTCGCGGCCAGGTCCGCGACCACCGCTTCGGCTCCATCAGCCTGTCCTACGCGTTCTGAGCGCGCTCGCGCGCATCCGGCCGTGGATCCGGGTCGAATCCGAAACGCCGGGGCACCTCGCCGCTGGCCACAGGCTGCACCGGCAGCAGCCCGGTGCTCGTGGCCACGGCCACCGCCGCGTCGCGACCCTGGGCGAGCCGCTCCAGCCGCCGCGCCAGACGATCGGAGTCCAGCCGCTCGCCGTGCGCGCCGCGCAGGTCGTGCGAGAAGGCCTCCAGGTCCCGATCGTCCAGGAGCCCCAGGCCCGCCCGGGTCTCGAGCAGCACCGCGCCCTGCTCGTCCATGTGCACCGCCGTTACCGGGCCCGCGGGGCGGTCTGTGTGGGTGACGGGATCCAGGTCCGGCCCCAGGCGCAGCACCCAGGGCGTGTAGTGCAGGTGCACGAACACCCGCTGGGGACCGTTCTGGAAGTACCACCGGCCGCGGTCGTCGCAGGTGTAATTGCGGGAGATGAACGCGTTGGCGAGCGGATGGGCGAGAGGCTCGCCGCGGATCAGCCAGCGTCCGCGCCGGTCCAGCTCGAGCCAGCCGGACACCGCCGGCACGTCCGGCCAGCGCGCCATGGCCCGGATGACGCTATCGTCCACGGCCTCGGCCCACCCCGCCCCGTCCGGGTAGGGGGTCGGAAATCACTATAATGGCCGCCGCTGCCGCCCGACCCCGGGGCACGGCCGCGCCTTCCGTTGCCCGCGAGGTCACGCTCATGGAAGCCGCCGTATTCGTCGTCGTGTTCGTGGTCGCCGTCGTCATCATCGGTTTCATGGCGGTGGTGTCCGTGCCCCAGGGCAGGAACTACACGGTGGAGCGCTTCGGCAAGTACACCACGACGCTCGCGCCGGGCCTCGCCGTGATCTTCCCCATCGTGGACCGCATCGGTGCGAAGCTCAACATGATGGAGCAGGTCCTGGACGTGCCCACCCAGGAGGTGATCACCCGGGACAATGCCATGGTGTCGGTGGACGGCGTGGTCTTCTTCCAGGTCCTGGACGCAGCCAAGGCGGCGTACGAGGTGAGCAACCTGGAACACGCCACCATCAACCTCACCATGACCAACATCCGCACCGTGATGGGCTCCATGGACCTGGACGAGCTGCTGTCGAAGCGCGACGACATCAATGCGAAGCTGCTGCACATCGTCGACGACGCCACCACGCCGTGGGGCGTGAAGGTCACGCGCATCGAGATCAAGGACATCGCCCCGCCGCGAGACCTGGTGGACGCCATGGCGCGGCAGATGAAGGCCGAGCGCGAGAAGCGGGCCAGCATCCTCGAGGCAGAGGGCGAGCGGCAGTCCGAGATCCTTCGCGCGGAGGGCGAGAAGCAGGCTGCCATCCTGCAGGCGGAGGGCCGCCGCGAGGCCGCCTTCCGGGATGCCGAGGCGCGCGAGCGCCTGGCGCAGGCAGAGGCCCGGGCCACGCAGATGGTGTCCCAGGCCATCGCCACCGGCGACGTGCAGGCGGTCAACTACTTCGTGGCGCAGAAGTACGTGGAGGCGATCAAGGAGATCGCCGGCGCCGAGAACCAGAAGGTGATCTTCATGCCCCTGGAGGCCTCGAGTCTCATCGGCAGCCTGGGCGGCATCGCGGAGCTGGCCAAGGCGAGCTTCCGGCGCGAGGCGGGCGGCGCGGGCCGTGGCTGAGCTCGGATTCGAACCGGTCTTCTGGCACTGGGTCGTGCTGGGCGTTGTGTTCATCACCGTCGAGGCCTTCGTGCCCGGCGCGTTCTTCCTCGGGATGGGGGTGTCGGCGGTCGTCGTGGGCGGCGTGCTGTTCGTGTACCCGTCCATGGACTGGCGCTGGCAGCTGTTCGCCTTCGCGGTGCTGTCGGTGATCTCGGTCCCGGTGGCGCGGCGCTGGCTGCGCGCCAGCCCCATCGTCAGCGATCGCCCGCTGCTCAACCAGCGCGGCGCCCAGTACGTGGGCCGCCACTTCAGCCTGCACGAGGCCATCGTCAACGGCCACGGCAAGATCAAGGTGGACGACTCCATCTGGAAGGTGCACGGACCGGACTGCCCGGCCGGCGCGCGGGTGCGCGTGACCGGCGTGGACGGCACGGTCCTCATCGTGGAGCCCGCCGAGGCCGTGTCGTGACGGGCGCGGGACCCGCGTCCCCGACGCTGCCGGACGCGGACGACGTCCACCGTTTCTGGTTCGGGGAGGTGACCACCTGGGGCGAGTGCGTGCAGCGCAACTACCAGCGCTGGTTCAAGCGCGGGCGCGAGCTGGACGCCGCGGTGCGGGAGCGCTTCGCAGGCCTGGTGGCGGCGGCCGGACGGGGGGATCGGGATCGCTGGCGCGCGTCCCCGCGGGGCGCCCTGGCCCTGGTGCTGACCCTGGACCAGTTCCCGCGCCACCTTCACCGCGGCAGCGCCCGTGCCTTCGCCCTCGACGGCAGGGCACGTGCGATCTGTGAGGCGGGGCTGGACGCGGGCCTGCACCGGCACCTGGCCGCCGTGGAGCAGGTGTTCTTCGTGCTGCCCCTGGAGCACGCCGAGGACCCGGCCGCGCAGGCGCGCTGCGTGGACTTCTACCGGGCACTCGAGGCGGACAACGGCGATCCGGCCCTCGCGGCGTTCCTCGCCGAGTGCACGCGCTACGGGGAGATGCACCGGGATGTCATTGCCCGTTTCGGGCGCTTCCCCCACCGCAATGACGCGCTGGGCCGATCCTCGACTCCCGAGGAGCGGGCGTACCTGGAGGAGGGCGGCGACCGGTTCGGCCAGTAGGCCCCGCCGGCGGGTGAACGGCACGGGCATGGGCGGCGCCGCGAGGGCCGGTTTGCCGGTCACGGCCCCCGGCCCCGCGGGGTTGCGGGACCAGCGTGCTCTTGTATCCGGTGGAACTCCCTTAGAATACGCGCCCTTTAACGCCCGCCCGGGACGCCGCGCGCCCCGAAGAGCTCCCATGCAACTGCGCAACATCGCCATCATCGCCCACGTGGACCACGGCAAGACCACCCTGGTCGACCGCCTGCTGCAGCAGTCCGGCACCCTGGGCGCGCGGGAAAAGCCCATCGAGCGGGCCATGGACTCCAACGATCTCGAGCGCGAGCGCGGCATCACCATCCTGTCCAAGACCACCGCCGTGGACTGGCGCGGCGTGCGCGTGAACATCGTCGACACGCCGGGGCACGCGGACTTCGGCGGCGAGGTGGAGCGGGTGCTGTCCATGGTGGACTCAGTGCTGCTGCTGGTGGACGCGGTGGACGGCCCCATGCCGCAGACCCGCTTCGTCACCGCCAAGGCCTTCGCCCGTGGCCTCAATCCCATCGTGATCATCAACAAGGTGGACCGGGACGGCGCACGCCCCCACTGGGTGCTGGACCAGACCTTCGACCTGTTCGATCGTCTGGGCGCCACCGACGAGCAGCTGGACTTCCCGGTGGTGTACGCCTCGGCCCTGGGCGGCTACGCGGGACTCACGGCGGACGTGCGCGGGGGTGACATGACGCCGCTCATGGACACCATCCTCGATCGGGTGCCGGCGCCGCGGGTGCAGGCGGACGGACCGTTTCAGATGCAGATCTCGACCCTGGACTACTCGAGCTACGTGGGCGCCATCGGCATCGGGCGCATCGAGCGCGGTGCCGCGGTGCGCAACATGCCGGTGACGGTCATCGACCGCGACGGCGAGCGCCGCAACGGGCGCATCCTGCAGGTGCTGCGCGCCCGCGGCCTGGAGCGCGAGGAGGTGGAGCGCGCCGGGGCTGGCGACATCGTCGCGGTCACCGGGATCGAGAACCCGCGCATCTCAGACACCGTATGCGACCCGAAGCGGCCCGAGGCGCTGCCGGCGCTGAGCGTGGACGAGCCCACGGTGTCCATGACCTTCCAGGTGAACACCTCACCCTTCGCGGGGCGCGATGGCAAGTACCTCACCAGCCGCCAGATCGACGCGCGGCTGCAGCGCGAGCTCATCCACAACGTGGCCCTGTCGGTGGAGCCCACCGACGACCCGGACAAGTTCCTGGTCTCGGGCCGCGGCGAGCTGCATCTCGGAATCCTCATCGAGAACATGCGCCGGGAGGGCTACGAGCTCGCCATCTCCAAGCCACAGGTGGTGATCAAGGACGTCGACGGCGAACGCTGCGAGCCCTGGGAGCAGCTCACGGTGGACGTGGAGGACACCTTCCAGGGCACGGTGATGGAGATGCTCGGCGAGCGGCGTGGCGAGCTCGAGAACATGATGCCCGACGGGCGCGGGCGAGTGCGGCTCGACTACGCCATCCCGGCGCGCGGCCTCATCGGCCTGCGCACGGGCTTCCTCACCGCCACCTGCGGCACGGGGCTGATGTATCACAGCTTCGCGCGCTACGCGCCCGCTGCCCGGGGCGCCATCGCGCCGCGGATCAACGGCGTGCTGGTCTCGAACGTGCAGGGCAAGAGCCTGGGCTACGCGCTGTTCAACCTGCAGGAGCGCGGGCGGCTGCTCATCGGACCGGGCGAGGACGTGTACGAAGGCATGGTGGTGGGCATCCACTCCCGCGACAACGACCTGGTGGTCAATCCCACCAAGGCCAAGCAGCTCACCAACATCCGCGCCGCGGGCAGCGACGAGAACATCCTGCTCACGCCGCCGCTGCGCCTGAGCCTGGAGCAGGCGCTGGAGTTCATCGAGGACGACGAGCTGGTGGAGGTGACGCCGAAGGCGGTGCGCATCCGCAAGCGCCACCTCAAGGAGCACGAGCGCAAGCGGGCGTCGCGGGCGGCGGTGGCGTGAGGGTCGTCGTTGATGCCCCTCACCCCGGCCATCTCCCCGCGGGCGGGGAGATGGAGCGTAGGACCGACCGGCTCCCCGCGGGCGGGGAGAGGGAGAGCATGACCGTCCGGCGCTTCGCGCAGCGACGCGCACGAGATCGCCTCGCCCCCTGTCGCTTTCCGCGCCCCGCCCATGACGGCCCCCAGGCAGGCGGTGACACGATGCACCGGGGACGGCCGGGGCGCCACGGCGGTTGAGGGCAGCCGGTGCTCGCGCTCCTGCAGCGGGTCGGCGAGGCCTCCGTGCGAGTCGATGGTGAGGTCATCGGACGCATCGGTCCCGGGCTCATGGTCCTGGTGGGCGTGGAGCGCGGCGACGGCGAGGCGCAGGCGGCACGGATGGTGCAGCGGCTGCTGGGCTACCGGGTGTTCGAGGACGCGGCGGGCAGGATGAACCTGAGCCTCGCACAGACCGGCGGCGGGCTGCTGCTGGTACCCCAGTTCACGCTGCCCGCGGACACCGGGAAGGGGACGCGCCCGAGCTTCACGCCGGCGGCGCCGCCGCAGGAGGGGGAGCCGCTGTTCGACCGGGTGGTGGCGATCGCTCGCGAGCGGCACCCGCACGTGGCCACGGGGCGATTCGGCGCCCACATGCAGGTGGCGCTGGTGAACGACGGGCCGGTGACCTTCATGCTGCGGGCGACGTGATGCGGATGCCGGGAGCGGTAGCCCGTGCATGGCATGCCGGTCGGCGGAAATGGGTATACCGTCCCCAGCCATGACCCGCCGCTACGACGCCATCGTCATCGGAACCGGCCCCGCCGGCGAGGGTGCGGCCATGTCGCTGGCCAAGGCCGGCAAGCGGGTCGCGGTGGCGGAGCGTCACGCGGAGGTGGGTGGCGGCTGCACCCACTGGGGCACCATCCCCAGCAAGACCCTGCGCCACGCGGTGCAGCAGCTCGCCGACTACCGCACCGACCCGGTGTTCCGCCGCCTGCTGGGCGGCGCCGAGGTGGCCTACCACGAGCTGCTGGCCGGCGCGAAGTCGGTGATCCGCCAGCAGGTGGAGATGCGCGAGCGCTTCTATCACCGCAACGACGTGGATCTGCTCGCGGGCCGTGCGCGCTTCACCGACCCTCACACGGTGGAGGTGACCGGCGACGGTGGCCGGCCGGTGACCGTCAGCGCCGACCACTTCGTGATCGCGGTGGGATCGCGCCCGTACCACCCGGAAGACGTGGACTTCTCCCATCCTCGCATCCACGACAGCGACAGCATCCTGCTGCCCGGGATCCCGCCACGCTCCATCACCATCTATGGCGCCGGGGTCATCGGCTGCGAGTACGCATCGATCTTCGCGAACCTCGGGCTCAAGGTGAACCTGATCGACACCCGCGACCGCCTGCTGGCCTTCCTGGACGACGAGATCACCGACGCGCTGGGCTACCACCTGCGCGATCAGGGCGTGGTGCTGCGCCACCAGGAGGAGTACGACACGGTGGAGGCCGGCGAGGACGATGTGGTGGTGCACCTGAAATCCGGCAAGCGCATCCGCTCGGACCTGCTGCTGTGGGCCAACGGGCGCAGCGGCAACACCGGCGAGCTGGGCCTGGACGCGCTTGGCATCGAGGCCAACCACCGCGGCCAGATCGAGGTGAACGAGGACTACCAGACCGTGTTGCCCCACGTGTACGCGGTAGGTGACGTGGTGGGCCAGCCCAGCCTCGCCAGCGCGAGCTACGATCAGGGGCGCTTCGCGGGCATCCACATCGTGGAGGGACGCTGCGACGCGCAGCTGGTGCAGCACATCCCCACGGGGATCTACACCAGCCCCGAGATCAGCTCCCTCGGCCCCACCGAGCGCGAGCTCACCGAGCGCAAGGTGCCTTACGAGGTGGGGCGCGCCATGTTCAAGAGCATCGCGCGGGCGCAGATCACCGGCCACACGGTGGGCATGGTGAAGATCCTGTTCCACACCGAGACCCTGGAGATCCTCGGCATCCACTGCTTCGGCCAGCAGGCGGCCGAGATCGTGCACATCGGCCAGGCCATCATGTCCCAGGAGGGGGAGGCCAACACGCTCATGTACTTCGTGGAGACCACGTTCAACTACCCGACCATGGCGGAGGCGTACCGCGTGGCAGCGCTGAACGGGTTGAACCGGCTGTAGGGCGCAGATGACGCCCGCCGTCCAGGCCCTCGAGCGCGCCGGCATCCCCTTCGAGCTGCACGAGTACGCGCACGACCCGCGGGCCGCGTCCTACGGCCTGGAGGCGGCACAGGCGCTCGGCATCGACCCCGGATGCGTGTACAAGACCCTGCTCGCCCGCCTGGACGGGCGCGAGCTGGTGGTGGCCATCGTGCCGGTGGAGTCCATGCTGAACCTGAAGGCGCTGGCGAAGGCCGCCGGAGCGAAGCGCGCGGAGATGGCGCCGCCCGCGGACGCGGAGCGGAGCACCGGCTACGTGGTGGGCGGCATCAGCCCCTTCGGCCAGCGCAAACGCCTGCGCACGGTGGTGGATGCGAGCGCGCTGTCGCTGGCCACGGTGCACGTGAGCGGCGGGCGCCGCGGTCTCGAGATAGCCCTGGCGCCTCCGGACCTGGTGGCCGCCACCGGGGCGACCACGGCCGCCATCGCCAGCGCCTGAATCGCCGTTCCGAATGCTGCCAAGAACATTGCGCAACGCGGAGGACGGCAGTCCGGGATTCTGAACAGCTATTCAGCTGGTGGGAGAGCGGGTCGCCCCGGCTCCCTCCGTTCAGAACCCATCGTGCCCGACTCGGGCAATGGCTCAGGCTCCGAAGCCGTCGGCGACGATGGCGTCGATGAGGGAAGGGCGCCCGCTGGCCATGGCCGCGCGCACCGCGTCGTGGGCCTCGTCCGGCGTGTCAACGCGCACCGCATCCATGCCCATGGCACGCGCCAGGCCCACGAAATCCAGCGGCGGGTCACGGAAGTCCATGCCGATGAAGCGGTCATTGCCGTGGAAGGACAGCAGCCGTTCCTTGATGATGCGGTAGCTGCGGTTGTTGGTGATGAGGTAGGTGACGGGCAGCTCGAGATGCGCCGCGGTCCACAGGGCCTGGATGGAGTACATGGCGCTGCCGTCGCCCACCATGGCCAGCACCGGGCGCCCGGGCTGGGCAAGCTGGATCCCGATGGCGCCCGGCAGCGCGAAGCCGATGCCGCCGCTGGCCAGCCCGAAGTAGCAGCGCGGATCGCGGAACGGGAGCAGCGGCAGCAGGGCGCGGCCGCTGAGCAGGGCCTCCTCCACCACCACCGCATCGCCGGGCAGTGCCTCCACGGTGCGCAGCATCAGCGCGTCCGGATCCATGGGCCGAGCGTCGGCCTTGGCCAGCGCCGACTCACGGGTGCGATCCCGGCGTGCGCTCCAGTTCCTGCCCGCGAGCGCGGCCAGCGCCTCGCCCGCGCGCCGCGCGAGTCCGTCGCCGCCCTGGCGCCGCAGCTCCGGCACCAGCGCGCGCAAGGTCTCGGCCAGATCCGCGCGCAGCGCCATCTCCGCCGGGTAGTTCTTGCCCATCTCCCAGTCGCGCTGGCCGATCTGGATCACCGGCATGCCCTGCGGCAGCGGGTCGGTCGCGCTCCACACGGACATGCGCAGCACGTCGGCGCCCAGGCACACCAGCAGGTCGTGTGGCGCCAGGGTCTCGCGCACCTTGGCCTGGTCGCGGGTGAGCGCGCCCATGAAGGCCGCGTGCTCGGAGGGGAAGTGCGCGGCGTAGGGCACCGTCTGCTGGTACACGGGCGCGCCCAGGACCTCGGCGAACTCGGCGGCGGCCTGGAAGGCGCCGTCCACCGCCGCCTCGTGGCCGGCGATGATCACCGGGCGCTCCGCGGCCAGCAGGCGCGCAGCCAGCTTCGCGAGGGTGTCGTCCGCGGGCCGCACCGTGGCGTCCACCCGGGTGCGGGTCATCAGATCCAGCGCGGCGCGGTCGTTGAGGATGTCGCCGGGAAGCGAGATGAACACCGGTCCCGTGGGTGGGCTGGTGGCCACCTTGCCCGCGCGGCGCACGATGCGCGGCAGGTCCTCGAGGCGCGTCACCTCCACGGCCCACTTCACCAGGGGGCTCGCCATGGGCAGGAGCGGGTCGTAGAGCAGCGGCTCGGTGAGGCCATGACCCTGCTCCTGCTGCCCGGCGGTGATGATCATGGGCGAGCCGTACCACTTGGCGTTGTAGAGGGAGCCCATGGCGTTGCCGAGGCCCGGCGCCACGTGCACGTTGCACGCCGCGAGGCGCCCGGACGCCCGGGCGTAGCCGTCGGCCATGGCCACCACCAGCGCCTCCTGCAGCCCCAGCACGTAGCGCAGCTCCGGGAAGTCCGGCACCGCGTCCATGATGGGCAGCTCGGTGGTGCCGGGATTTCCGAACAGGTGGTCGACCCCCTCGTCGCGCAGCAGCGACAGGAAGGCGTGGCTGCCGCCGATGGCGTTGGCGCCGGCGCTCGAGGTGCTCATGGGTGCGCGGACTCCTCGCGAGTATGTGTCCCGACCGGCGACGTTAGCAGGTAACCCGGCGAGACGGATATCCGAGTCAATCAGATTCAACGGGGACGCAGTCGCTTGTTTTCAGTCGCTTGATCTTCGAGTGCCGGACGACCCGGCGCGACAATCGCGAAATCAAGCGACTGCGTCCCTCTTGATTATGCGGGGAGCTGGCGGGGGTCGCGGGCGGCGGCGCCGGGGTCCAGCCACGAGTCCAGGCGGCGGGGGTCCACCGCGTCCAGGCCGCCGTCGGGGGCGGGCACCAGGGCGGGCTTGCGCAGCTGCCGTGCCAGGGTCTGCAGCGCGTCGCGGTAGCTGCCGGCGCGCTGCAGGCAGGCATCGGCAGCCAGGGCACGACGGCTGCCGGCGACGGCGGTGCCGCTCATGGCGTGCATCGCGCTCAGGGTCTCCAGGGACGGCTGCGCCCGGAACAGCTCCAGGTCCCGGGTGCGGTCGGTGGCATGACGCAGCACCACCACGAACTCGGTGACGGGTCCGCGGCGTCCCGAGGGCGGATTATCCTGGTTGCGCACGAAGAAGCGGCGCCGCCGATCCTGGCACTGCAGTCCGGCGTAGCCGGTCAGGGGCTCGCGAAAGGCCCCGCCGCGGGGAAACCCCCGGCGCTCGACGCGAACCTCCTTGCCGCGCACCAGGATGCGCTCGCGGTGCAGGCACTCTCCGGCGGCGGCCACCAGGGCGGCGGCGCACACCGCCCCGAGCGCCACCGCGCCGGCGATCGGGACGACCCCGTCGCGGGCAGCCGGCAGCGCGCTCATCACCGTGGCGACGGCCAGCACGAGGCCCAACCCCGCCACCGTCAGGACCGCGACGGCGGCCGGCCAGTCGGGGCCCTCGCGCCACAGCAGAGGCTCGCCCGATGGGGGCAGGGGGCGCACGCGCACGACGGGCAGACGCACGGTGGGCATCATGCGGCCGGGGATATCAGCGGCGGCGCAGGCCCGCCGTCACGCGTCCTCGCGCAGGATCACGTGCAGCCGGCGCGGCCCGTGCGCGCCCTCCTGGATGATCTGCTCCACGTCGCCGGTCTTGGACGGCCCGGTGATGAAGTTCACCGTTCGGGGCATGGTGCCCACCTCGTCGCGCAGCAGCGTCCACACGTCCTCCACGTGGCGCACGATCCGCGAGCGCGCGAGCACGATGAGGTGATCCTCGGGCAGGAAGTTGAGCGTGGTGGGGCTGCGCGGGCTGGACAGCAGCACCAGGGAGCCGGTCTCACCCACGCCGCAGAAGCTGCCGGTGACGCTGGTCTGGTCAGCGCTCACCGCGGCGCGGCGCTCCACCTTGAACACGTTGGACCAGGGAATCGCATCCAGCGCCGGGTCCGGTGCCACCACCAGCTCGAGCGGCAGCGCGTACTTCCCCACGTGCGCCTCCACCACGCCGGAGATCTCGCCCGCGTCCGACACCCGGGTGACCATCCCCGACACGGAGCGGATTTTCGCCACGAAGCGGTCCACGGGGTCTTCCGAGTACTGCGGCTGCACGTTCACCCGGTGTGCGGCCAGGCGATCCTCCAGCGCCTCGCGCACGCTGTCCGCGAGCGGAGCGGTGCGTTTCAGCGAGCGCCGGATTCCGGTGAGCACCCGCTCGCGGGCGCCGCTCACGGGCTCGCTCCCCGCCGCCGGCGCTTCCATGCCTGCTGGAAGGTCTCCCCGGCGGGGGCGGGGAGGTCCCGCGCCGCGGTCCAGGCGCCGGCCAGGGGCAGCCAGCGCAGCCGGCCTTTGCCACGTGCAACCAGCGCCAGCGCCTTCACGCCCACGCGGGTGACCATCCCGTAGAGCCGCGGCCGGCGGGCCAGGAAGCTCCACGCCTTCAGGCCCATGCGCGCCACCCGCGGCGTGAGCCCGTCGGCGAACTCCCGCTCCCGCAGCTTGCGCAGCATCTCTGGCAGCGGGATCTGCATGGGGCACACCTCCTGGCAGCGCCCGTTCAGCGTGCACGCGTTGGGCAGCGTGGAGGTCTTCTCGATACCGAGCATCACCGGGGTGAGCACCGAGCCCATGGGCCCCGGGTACACCCAGCCGTAGGCGTGCCCACCCACCGCCCCGTAGACGGGGCAGTGGTTCATGCACGCGGAGCAGCGGATGCAGCGCAGCATCTCGTGAAACTCGTTGCCGAGCATCTGGCTGCGGCCGTTGTCCAGCAGGACGACGTGGTACTCCTCGGGACCGTCCAGGTCACCCTGGCGCTTCGGCCCGGTGGAGAACGTGGTGTATACCGACATCTCCTGGCCGGTGGCGCTGCGCGCCAGCAGGCGCAGGATGGTGCTCACGTCCTCCAGGGTCGGCACCACCTTCTCGATGCCGGCGGTGACGATGTGGACCCGGGGCAGGGTATTGGTGAGGTCGCCGTTGCCCTCGTTGGTGACGATCACCGAGGCGCCGTTCTCCGCCACCAGGAAGTTGGCCCCGGTGATGCCCACGTCGGAGGCCAGGAAGCCCTCGCGCAGCACCTCGCGGGCCTCGTTGACGATGGTGGCAACCTCGGTGACCCGCTCCGTCTTGCCGTGCCGCGCATGGTGCTTGTGGAACAGCTCGGTGATCTGCGCCTTGGTCTTGTGGATGGCCGGCGCGATGATGTGACTGGGGGGCTCGCCGGCGAGCTGGATGATGTACTCGCCCAGATCGGTCTCCAGCACGTCCACGCCGGCGGCCTCCAGCGCCTCGTTGACGCCGATCTCCTCGCCCACCATGGACTTGCCCTTGGTCACCCGCTGCGCGCCGGCGCGCGCACAGATGTCCACCACGATGGTGCGCGCCTCCTCGACGGTGGAGGCCCAGTGCACGTGGCCACCGCTGGCGCGCACCTGCTCCTCGTAGCGCTCCAGGTAGAAGTCGAGGTGCCCGAGGGTGTGCTCCTTGATCTCGCGCCCGGCGGTGCGCAGCGCCTCGAACTCGGGCAGCGCGGCGACCGCCTGGGCGCGCTTGGTGGTGAAGCCGCCCTTGAGCAGCGCCAGCGCCTTCTGCAGCTCCATGTCCTCCAGCGCCGTCTCGGCGCGGCGCTTGAAGTCGTGTGCTTGTGACTGCATCGGATCGCGCTCCCCGCGTGTCGTGGGGCTCAGGCCCCCGAGTCGTCGTCGCCATCGCCGATGCCGGGCACGCGGGCCATGCCCGCCAGCACCTCGGCAGTGTGGTACACCTTCACCGGCGAACCGGAGCGCTTCAGACGGCCCGCCATGTTGAGCAGGCAGCCCAGATCCCCACCCAGCAGGGTGGTGGCGCCGGTGTCGGTGACGTTGCGCACCTTCTCCGAGACCATGCGCCCGGAGATGCGTGGAAATTTCACGCAGAAGGTGCCGCCAAAGCCGCAGCACACGTTGGCGTCGCGCATCTCCTCCACCGCGAGGCCCTCCACGCTCGCGAGCAGCGCCCGCGGCTGCTCCCGGACCCCGAGCTCGCGCAGGCCCGAGCAGGAGTCGTGGTAGGTGACCGTGCCGTCGTAGCGTGCCGCCACGGCCGTCACACCCATGACGTCGGTGAGGAAGCTCATCAGCTCATGGGTCCGCTCGGCGAGCTGTTCCGCGCGCGCCGCCCAAGGCGTGCTGGCGGCGAACAGACGTGGGTAGTGGTCCTTGATCATGCCCGCGCAGGAGCCCGACGGCGCCACCAGGTAGTCGAAGGGCTCGAAGGCCTCGATGACCCGCCGCGCCAGGGCACGGGTGTCCGGGGCGTCGCCGGAGTTGTAGGCGGGCTGGCCGCAGCACACCTGCAGCTCCGGCACCTCCACCCGGCAGCCGGCGTCCTCCAGCAGCTTCACCGCCGCGAAGCCCACATTGGGACGGAACAGATCCACCAGGCAGGTGACGAACAGGCCGACGCGGGGATGCACGGGGCGCTCGGCGGGCGACTGTATGGAGCTCTCGGCCATCATGGCAGTGTACCGAGCGCCAGGTGGTGAATGGTAGGCGATGTGCCCCCCTCACCCGACTCTCTCCCCTGGCAGGGGGAGAGGGTGGCTCGTCGCGAGCGCCCGAGGCGCGCATGTCCCGATTCCAGGGCGTCGGCTCGACGCGATGCCCGCTCGACCCGGGCACCATCCACGCGTGCCGCGGCGCTGGGCCGCGCCGCGCCGCCGCAGCGCGTATGATCGCCGGCTTCCTACACCGCGGCCTGGAGGCCTGACCGATGAGCAGCCGCAAGGCCACCGTGGAGCGCAACACCAAGGAAACGCGCATCACCGTCTGCGTCGACCTGGACGGCACCGGCGCGGCGCGCCTGAAGACCGGAATCCCCTTCTTCGAGCACATGCTGGACCAGGTGGCCCGCCACGGTGCACTGGACCTGGACATCGCGGCCGAGGGCGACCTGCACATCGACGACCACCACACGGTGGAGGACACGGGGATCGTGCTCGGACAGGCGGTGGCGGAGGCCTTGGGGGACAAGACCGGCATCACCCGCTACGGCCACGCCTACGTGCCCCTGGACGAGGCGCTGTCGCGGGTGGTCATCGACTTCTCCGGGCGCCCCGGGCTCGCGTACCGGGTGACCTACACCCGTGCCCGGGTGGGCGGCTTCGACGTGGACCTGGTGCGCGAGTTCTTCCAGGGCTTCGCCAACGCCGCCGCCGTGACACTGCACGTGGACACCCTCCAGGGCGCCAACTCCCACCACATCGCCGAGACGGTGTTCAAGGCCTTCGGGCGCGCCCTGCGCATGGCGGTGGCACCGGACCCGCGCATGCAGGGCCGGTTGCCGTCCACCAAGGAGAAGCTCTGACGCAGGCAGGATGGCGCGGATCGCATCCTCTCCCCCTCCCGGGGGAGAGGACGTCGAATCGCGCAGCTGCCTCCGCCGCTCGAGAGGACGACCACCCGCCAGGCGCGACGGCGCGTCGCACACTGCCGCAGCAATGACCGCCCAGCACATCGCCATCGTCGACTACCACATGGGCAACCTGCGCTCGGTGTCAAAGGCGGTGGAGCACGTGGCGGGGGCGGCCGCGCGGGTCACGTTGAGCCATGACCCGGCGACCATCGGCGGGGCGGACCGGGTGGTTTTTCCGGGCCAGGGCGCCGCCCGTGACTGCATGGGGGAGATCCGACGCCTGGGCCTGGAGGCGTGCATTCGCGAGGTGATCGCCACGCGGCCATTCCTCGGCATCTGCATGGGTCTGCAGGTGCTCCTGGACGGCAGCGACGAGAGTCCGGACACGTCCTGCCTGGGCGTGGTGCCAGGGCGGGTGCGGCGACTGCCCGAGGCCACGGACGCGCAGGGCGTGCGGCTGACCATCCCGCAGATGGGCTGGAACCAGGTGCACCAGCGCCGGGACCATCCCCTGTGGCACGGCATCGCGGACGGCGAGCGCTTCTACTTCGCCAACAGCTATCACGCGGTGCCGGACGACCCGGCAGTGATCATCGCCACCACTCCGTATGGCCTGGACTTCGTCTCCGCCATCGCCCTGGGCCAGCTGTTCGCGGTGCAGTTCCACCCGGAGAAGAGCCAGCGGGCGGGCCTCGCGCTGCTCGCGAACTTCGTCGGGTGGGACGGGCAGACCTGAGCGGGGCCACGCGGCGAGGCGGCGGGAAGGTCTGGCGGCGTACTGCCCGCCCGCGGCGCAGCGGCCGCGGCTCACCGGTGGCGCTTGCGAAGGGCGCGGAGCACCGTCGCGTCCATCTCGTCGAAGCGGGCGCCGAAGCTGCCGTCGTCGAAAACCGCTGCCACGTGGGCGGTGAACGGTCCGCTGGCGCGACCGATGCGCACCGTGCCGGTGACCGCGGCACCGGGGTCGGGCCCGGACACCAGGCCACCGGCGCGGAACCCGGCGGGCGACCAGTCCGCGACCGCCACCGGCTCGCCGCCGATGCGGATGCGCACCTCGCCGCCGCGGCGGCGCCGGTAGCGGCGGCGCTCGCCGATGCCGAGGAGCCTGAGGACGGTGGCGATCATCTCTCACGTTCGAGCGCGCGATGGCCGATGTCCCTGCGCCAGTATGCCCCCGGCCAGCTGATGCGCTCCACCCGGGCGTAGGCACGCGCCTGCGCCTCTGCCACGCTCGCGCCCAGCGCGCACACGCACAGCACGCGCCCGCCATCGGTGAGCACGCGATCTCCCTCGCGTCGGGTGCCGGCATGGAACACCTTGGTGTCGGCGGTGTCGCCGTCCAGGCCGGCGATGACGTCGCCCTTGCGGTAGTCGAGCGGGTAGCCCCCGGCGGCCATGACCACGCCCAGCGCGGTGCGCGGGTCCCACTCGGCGGCGACCTCGCCGAGCGTGCCGTCCAGCGCCGCCTCGCACAGGTCCACCAGGTCGCTCCTCAGGCGCATGAGCACGGGCTGCGTCTCCGGATCGCCGAAACGGCAGTTGTACTCGAGCACCCGCGGCACGCCGTCGCCGCCCACCATCAGGCCCGCGTACAGGAATCCCGTGTACTCCACGCCCTCGGCGGCGAGGCCGCGCACCGTCGGCTCCACGACCTCGGTCACGATGCGCGCGTGCAGCGTCTCGTCCACCACCGGCGCCGGCGAGTAGGCCCCCATGCCGCCGGTGTTGGGCCCACGGTCACCGTCGTCACGGGCCTTGTGATCCTGGGACGAGGCAAGCGCGAGGATCCGTCCGGCGCCCACCATGCAGATGAAGCTCGCCTCCTCCCCTTCCAGGAAGTCCTCCACCACCACCTTGCGCCCGGCCTCGCCGAAGGCGCCTTGCGCGAGACACGCGCGCGCCGCGGCGGTGGCCTCGCCGACGTCCCGCGCCACCGTCACACCCTTGCCGGCGGCGAGCCCATCGGCCTTCACCACCAGCGGCGCACCGCGTGCGCGGATGTAGGCCAGCGCGTGGTCCGCGTCGGTGAAGCTGCGGTAGTCCGCGGTGGGGATGCCATGGCGGGTGAGAAAGGCCTTGGTGAAGTCCTTCGAGCCCTCGAGCCGCGCACCGGCCGCGTCCGGGCCGAAGATGCGGAGGTCGGCCTCCCGGAACCGGTCCGCGATCCCCGCCACCAGCGGCGCCTCCGGCCCGACGATGGTGAGCCCGGCGCCGCGCCCGCGGGCGAGTGCCAGCAGCCCGTCGACGTCGTCGGCGGCAACCGCCACGTTCTCGCACTTCGGCTCGGCCGCCGTCCCGGCGTTGCCGGGCGCCACCAGCACCTTCGTCACGCGCGGCGACCGGGCGCACTTCCACGCCAGCGCATGCTCCCGACCACCGCCGCCGACGACGAGGACGATCAACGTCCCGGCGCCTGAACGTTGAACCACAGAGGCACAGAGGACAGGGAGGTATTCGGGGCTCGGTCTTCGCGACACTCTGACCGGGCAGCCGGCAGGAGCTCGCTCCAGCGCGTGATGATCGACGCATCGACGCCCATGATCGTATTACTCTTCTCCGTGCCCTCTGTGCCTCTGTGGTTCATTACCCGAGCCCGGTACCCGCGACAGCGCTCAGTGGCGGAAGTGGCGCATGCCGGTGAACACCATCGCGATGCCGTGCTCGTCCGCCGCGGCGATGACCTCGTCGTCGCGCACGGAGCCGCCGGGCTCGATGACGGCGCGGATGCCGGCGGCGGCGGCGGCGTCGATGCCGTCGCGAAAGGGGAAGAAGGCGTCCGAGGCCAGCACGGATCCGGTCACCTCGAGGTTCTCGTCGGCGGCCTTGATGGCGGCGATCCGCGCCGAGTAGACGCGGCTCATCTGGCCGGCGCCGACGCCCACCGTCATGCCGTCCTTGGCGTACACGATGGCGTTGGACTTCACGAACTTGGCCACCTTCCATGCGAACAGGAGGTCGGAGAGCTCCGCGTCGGTGGGCGCGCGCTTCGTGACCACCTTCAGATCCGCGCGGGTCACGCTGCCGTTGTCGCGATCCTGCACCAGCAGACCGCCGGAGACGCGCTTGTAGTCCAGCTCGTCCGGGCGACGCGTGCCCCAGCGTCCGCACACCAGCAGGCGCACGTTCTCCTTGGAGGCCACGGCCTCGGCCGCATCGTCGTCCACCTCCGGCGCGATGATCACCTCCACGAACTGGCGTTTCACGATGGCCTTTGCGGCGTCGGCGTCGAGGCTTCGGTTGAAGGCGATGATGCCGCCGAAGGCGGAGGTGGGATCGGTGCTGAAGGCGCGCTCGTAGGCGTCGCGGAGCGTGTCTGCCACCGCCACGCCGCAGGGGTTGGCGTGCTTGACGATGACGCAGGCGGGCTCGTCGAAGGACTTCACGCATTCGAGTGCCGCATCGGTGTCGGCCACATTGTTGTAGGACAGGGCCTTGCCCTGGATCTGGCGCGCGGTGGCGACGCACGCCTCGGCGGGCTTGCGCTCCACGTAGAACGCCGCGCGCTGGTGCGGATTCTCGCCGTAGCGCATGTCCTGCGCCTTCTGAAACTGCACGTTGAAGGTCTCGGCGAACACGCGCCGCGCGCCGTCGGAGTCCAGGCTTCCGAGGTAGTTCGCGATGGCGCCGTCGTAGCGCGCCGTGTGCTCGAAGACCTTGCGCGCGAGCCGGAAGCGGGTGGCGGGCAGGGTGGCGCCGCCGTTCGCCTTCATCTCCGCGAGCACCGAGCCGTAGTCGCCGGCATCCACCAGCACGGTGACGTCGCGGTGATTCTTCGCCGCCGCGCGCAGCATGGTCGGGCCGCCGATGTCTATGTTCTCGACGGCGGTGGCGAGATCGCAGTCCTCGCGCGACACCGCCGCCTCGAATGGATAGAGGTTCACCACCACGAGATCGATGGGCGCGATGCCGTGTTCGGCCATGACCGCGGCATCCACGTCGCGCCGGCCCAGCAGGCCGCCGGCAATTACCGGATGCAGGGTCTTGACCCGTCCGTCCATGATCTCCGGGAAGCCGGTGTGCTCGGATACCTCCTTCACCTCGACGCCGGTGCCGGCGATCAGCTTCGCGGTGCCGCCGGTGGACAGGATCTCCACGCCCATGGACGCCAGGGCGCGCGCGAAATCCGCCACGCCGGTCTTGTCCGAAACGCTGATCAGCGCGCGCCTGATGGCTGCCATCGATGAACTCCAGGGGCGGTTCGCCCGCGGGCGGACGCGGTGGGAGGGCCAGGGGGCACGGGAGCCAACGCCGTCAGCGACGTACCAGGAGTCTGTGCCGCATTGGCGACCGGTCCTCCCGCTTCCGCAGTAGGTCGTCCAATGCGGTACAGACTCCTAGTCGAGGCCGTAG